>CAZRQS010000155.1:0-6900 GCA_964602255.1 uncultured bacterium
GTGGCGATGGTGGTACCACGGATCCTCGGCATCGCGCTTCGCAGTTGCCCGCAGCTTCCGCCCACGATCGCCGAACGAATCAAGGACTACCGTGCACGAAACGTTGCCGACTGGGTGATGTACCGCAAAGCTCTTGCTTCCGCGGCGCAGGCGCGCGATTGGCCCGTCCATTGGTACGACGCGAAGAAGGTGCTAGGTTTGGCGAGCCACGCGTTGCGCGTCGAGAACCTCGACGCTCACTTTCTGCAAGTGCGGACGGCAGTCGGGCCGCCATGGAACAAGGATCACAAGCTCGCAATGGCGGCCGCCGTAGTAACGGCGGCGGCGCTTTCGGTGTGAGTAGTGAAGCCATCAACGCGAAAAAAAATAGCGCGGTTTTAAAACCGCGCTACCAATGTATGAATAAAGACGGGGATGATTACTTCTTGGTGGCTTTCTTCGCCGGCTTGGCAGCCTTCACGGCTTTCTTGGTCGACTTCTTGGCTTTGTCAGCCATTTTCTTGGTCTTCTTGGTGACTTTGACAGCTTTCTTGGTGGCTTTTGCCGACTTCACAGCCGGTTTGGCAACTTTGTCAGCCATCTTCTTGATTTTCTTGGTAGCCTTGACAGCTTTCTTGGTGGCTTTCGCCGGCTTCGCAGCCGGTTTTGCAGCCTTGTCAGCCGTCTTCTTGATTTTCTTGGTGGCCTTGAGCGCCTTCGCAGCCGGTTTAACCGACTTCGCAGCGGCAGCCTTGGTCGTGGTCTTCGCAGCCGGAGCCTTCGCGGTGGTGGCGGCCATGGCCGTACCACTCATGAGGAACGCCGACGCAACCAGAGATGCAAGCAACTTCTTCAAAGTGAAACCCTCCTTCCCGAGAAACTAACAACGGACGCGCGATATGCGCGAACGTCGCACAGCAGTAACGCAATGCGACGCCGCCTTGTTCCCCGGCTCTCTTGCTTGCCCCTTCAGAGTATGTAAAGCGCTACTTCGCCTTAGGCTTCCCCACGAGGGCGCGCGAGATGACCAGGCGCTGAATTTGCTGCGTTCCTTCGTAGATTTGCGTGATTTTGGCGTCGCGCATCATGCGCTCCACCGGATACTCGACCGAATATCCGAAGCCGCCGAGCACTTGGACCGCATCGGTGGCGACGCTCATCGCGACGTCCCCGCATTTGAGTTTGCACATCGCAGCCCAGAGCGTGACGTCCGCCGAGCCTTCATCGCACTTGCGCGCTGCTTCATACAGAAGTAGACGCGCGGCTTCGACCTCGGTTTTCATGTCGGCCAACATGAAGCCGACGCCTTGCTGCTGGCCGATCGGTTTGCCGAAAGCCACGCGTTCCTGCGCGTATTTCGTTGCGTAATCGAGCGCACCGGAAGCGATGCCGAGCGCTTGCGCTGCGATACCCGGGCGCGATTTGTCGAGCACTTTCATCGCGACTTTGAATCCTTCGCCCTGGTTCGCGATGAGGTTTTCAGCGGGAACCTCGCAGTTGTCGAAGACGAGTTCAACGGTTGGGGATCCGCGAATGCCCATTTTTTTCTCGAGCTTGCCGACTTTGAATCCGGGGAAGCCTTTCTCGACGATGAACGCGCTGATGCCGTTCGCGCCTTTCTCCGGATCGGTAACGGCGAAAACGCATACAACGTCTGCCACACTACCGTTCGTTATCCAAATCTTTTGGCCGTTGAGGATATACTTGTCGCCGCGTTTTTCCGCGCGCGTGCGCATTGAGCCGGCCGCATCGGATCCGCTGCCTGCTTCGGTGAGCGCGTATGCAGCGATCCACTCACCCGAAGCGAGCTTGGGAAGATACTTTTTCTTTTGATCTTCGCTGCCGCCGATGAGGATCGGCAGCATTCCCAGCTCTTGCACGGCCACGATGAGCGAACTTGAAGCGCACGCTTTGGCGATCTCTTCGACGACCTTTACGTATGTAAGAAAGGTCCCGCCGAGGCCGCCGTATTCTACGGGAATCGGGATTCCGAGAAGATCGTTCTCGGCAAAAAGTTTGCGGATGTCCTGCGGATACTCGCCGCGTTCGTCGATTTCTGCGGCGCGCGGTGCGACTTTTTCCGCAACCAGTTCGCGAACGACATCGAGGATCATCGCCTCTTCGTCGGACGACGCATGATGCGGGGTGGCGACGGCCATGGTTCTTCGGCTCTCCTGTGGCTGAATTTACGGGGCGGGAAAACTTCGAGAGGCGGCATATCTGAGCCTCGTATGGACAAAGTCGTCTCTTCATGCGCCGAGGCGGTCAAAGATATCCCCAGCGGCGCGTCGCTCGCCGTCGGCGGCTTCGGCTTGAACGGAATTCCGCACAATCTGATCCAGGCATTGCTCGAACAAGGCGCTACCGATTTAGTGACCGTTTCGAACAACTGCGGTGTCGACGGGTGGGGACTGGGGGTTCTACTCGACGCTAAGCGCATCAAGCGCACTACCGGTTCGTACGTGGGCGAGAATCGTGAATTCGAGCGGCAATATTTGCAAGGAGAGTTGGAGGTCGAACTCGTTCCGCAAGGTACGCTTGCCGAACGTTTGCGCGCCGGCGGATGTGGTATTCCGGCGTTCTACACACCCGCTGGTGTGGGGACGCAAGTTGCCGAGGGCGGTTTACCGTGGAAGCACAACGCTGACGGATCGATTGCAAAACCTTCGCCGAAGAAAGAGACGCGCACGTTCAACGGCCGCGAGTACGTGCTTGAAGAAGGTATCGTTTGTGATTTTGCGCTCGTACGCGCAAGCATCGGCGACCGCCACGGAAATCTGATCTTCCACAAAGCCACGCGCAACTTCAATCCGCTCTGCGGAATGGCGGGAAAAATTACGATTGCGGAAGTCGAAGAATTGGTCGAACCGGGCGAGATCGATCCGGAGCAAGTGCATCTGCCCGGCATCTTCGTGCAGCGCGTCGTGCATGCCGGTTCCGCAGGCAAACGCATCGAAAGAGTGACGACACGTCCGAAGACATCGCGTGCCACGGAGGGCAAGTAACATGGCTCTGACTCGTACGCAGCTTGCCGAGCGCGTTGCACAAGAATTGCGCGACGGCGAATACATCAATCTTGGCATCGGTTTGCCGACGCTCGTTCCGAATTACGTTCCAGCCGGTGTAACCGTCGTGTTGCAGAGCGAGAACGGTATTTTAGGTATGGGCCCTTATCCGTATGAAGGTGAAGAAGATCCGGATTTGATCAACGCCGGCAAGGAAACGGTCACGGTCCTTCCCGGAGCGTCGTTCTTCGACTCATCGCTCTCATTCGGCATGATTCGCGGCGGTCACATCGATCTGGCTGTGCTGGGTGCGATGCAAGTCTCTGAAAAAGGCGACTTGGCGAATTGGATGATTCCGGGCAAATTGGTCAAGGGCATGGGCGGGGCCATGGATCTCGTGCATGGTGCGAAGTACGTCATCGTCATGATGGAACACGTTGCCAAAGGCGGCGGACACAAAATCGTCAAGCAATGCGATTTACCGTTGACGGGAAAGAACGTCGTGAACCGCATCATCACCGATATGGCGACGATCGACGTTACGCCCGAGGGGTTGGTTTTGCGCGAACTAGCGCCCGGAGTAACTGCGGAAGAAGTGCGAGCAGCGACCGGTGCGGAGCTTCATATTCCGGAAGAACCGAAGGTCATGCAGATTCACATGCCTTCAGCCTGAGCGACCGCAACGCCGCGCCCGGCGATTTGCGCAGAGGCAAACGCGACGAGCGCCAAGGTTTCCGCCACGCTTACGATGAGGCCGGTGAGAACACCGCCTGCAAGCGTATGGAATACCGTGCCGATAACGACGCCGGCGATCGCGGGAGGCGCCGAAAGCAGATACGTGAGCAGTGCGCGTATGAATGCAAGCGGACCGCGTTGATCGATCGTTGAGGGAAAGAGCGCGTAGAGCGCGAGCCCGACGGCGCGAAGATACAGTACCGCTGCGAGCGCGAGCGGAATACCGGCGAGGGCAATGATCGGCGCGCGTGTCGCGATTGCCCATCCGACCACGGCTGCGCAGACGCACGCGGCCAGCCGCCACGACGTGCCGACGGCCCACGCAAAAAGCCGCATCCATAACGGATCCGGCCCCATCCACCAGAGCGGCTTACGCAGATCGACGGCAAGGCCGATCGCCGAACCCATTGCAACGAAGATGACCATCATGTTCGCTGTAATGCTCGCGTACGAAATGCCCTCGGCGAGCGGATCGTTAGAACGCGCAACAACAGTTCCAAAAAGCGCGCCGCACCCAGCGCATGCGGCGAGGCCGAACCAGAAGACGCGTTGCATCGAAGGCGAACGAGAAAACGCAATCCACTCCTTCCATGCAATCGTCCACGGTCCGCTGAGCTTATCGAACAGTAGGCCTGCGGAACGCGAGGCGCGATTCTCGTACGCGTGCTCCATCCTGAACGCAGCCGTCGCGCCGCGTTTTGACTTTTCGCGAAACGCGAGCACGCGCAGCGACGCCTCGTACAGATCCGGATAAAGTCCCGTCCCCATGACGTACGCCATGGCGATCAGCGCAGCTCCAAATACGTAGAAAGCGCCTAGTGCGAGCGCATTGCCGTTAAAAAGCTGGTTGAACGCGCGCCCGGCGCCAAGCGATTCGATGCCTACCGAGAGCGCCGTGGGATTGACCAGACTCGCGAAAAGAATGATCATCGGCAGCGTGCCGATCGCCGTAACCGCGCCCGCCAAACTTTGCGCGGTGCGCATTCCGATAACGTTGCGCAGTTTGAGCATCGGAACCGCGACTGCAGTAGCTACGAGCGTACCACCGAGCGTCGCAAGACCTATGCCGAGGACCGTACCCGAGCCGGAGAAGATAAACGCGTAGAGCACGATCGTGAAGAGCATGCGGACAACGCTCGCCCCGGATCGCCGCAGCTGCAGCCAAACGACCACCGTGCGATCGGCGATGCGCGAGCCGGTCAGAAAACGTGCGTCCGCGACGGACGAGAATGCGCCAAGAATTCCCGACGCTGCGCCGTAGGCCATGACGCCGAGCAGCGTCAAGTATGTGAACATGACCGCGCTGGCGTAGGGTTCGGGGATGACTTTCATCGCTATTGCGCGATGGCCGTGCGAGCGAGCGACGGTGATCGCAACGAAATACATCATCGCAATGACATAAACTAGCGCACGGGCCGGCTGACGCATCGTCTCTCGCACGCGATTGACGATCTGACGGTATTCGAGGTAGGTGAGCGCCGAGAGATCCCGCAGCACGCGAGCGTATTACCGCGTAAGCTCTAAGAACAGATCTTCGGCGTTCGCATGCGTTCCGGCGCGCTCTTGCAGCTCGTCGAACGTGCCGCTTGCGATGTTACGCCCTTCCTTCAGGATCACGACGCGGTCGCAGATCGCTTGAGCCTGTTCGAGCATGTGTGTGCTGATCACGATGGCTATACCGTGCGTGCGTAAATCGAGGATGATCTCGCGCAGTTCTCGCTGGCCGAGCGGGTCCAGGCCGATCATCGGCTCGTCGAAAAGCACGACGGGAGTAGACGCCAGTACCGTCGCGGCCACCAACGTTTTCTGACGCATGCCTTTGGACAGCGCGGAACCGAGTGCATCGCGCTGCTGCAGCATCGCAAACCGCTCGAGCAAAGATTGTGCGCGCGCTTCCCATCCCGGCTGTAACCGGCAGCTTTTTGCAACGAAAACCATGTGCTCCCAAACCGTGAGCATCGGATAGACGTCCGGAGTTTCGGGAATGAGCGCGACGGTTTGACCGCGCGCGGCACCGAGCTCGATGCCGTCCCAGGTGAACGTTCCGGCGTCGGGCCGCAGCAGTCCGGCCGCGCACAAAAACGTCGTACTCTTTCCGGCGCCGTTGGGTCCCAAAAGTCCCACGATTTCGCCGCCTCGCACGTCGAAAGAAACGCCGTCGACGGCGGTTTTCTTACCGTAGCGTTTGACAAGGGCGGCGATTTGAAGCAGGGGCATTTTCAGGTATGCCAGCGGGCTTTGCTCGTTCCCTGCGCGAGAGTTAAAGGGTTGCAGCAGCGGTATCGCTGTCGTCCCAGCCCAGGACTTTGGCAACCATCTCGGAGCGGCTTCGCGCTTCCGTCTTTCGCAGCAAGCCTTTGAAATAGCCGGTGACGGTGCTTTGCGAAATCGAAAGCTCTTCGGCTATGTCGGATGCGTGCATTCCGCGCATGACGAGCAGCAAAACCTCGCGTTCGCGTTTGGTGAACGCGTAGCGGCGCGACGCCGCTGCCAGTGGCGCCCGCCGCTTTTCGCGTTCGAGCAAAAGCGCGAGAAAACTGGAGCCGCCGCCATGCACGCGACTGATGTGAACGATAAGGGTAGGTGCGGGCATGACGCTGGCATGATGCTGATCGTCGTCATCCAAGCCGTGTGAAATCGCGGCGCGTACTGATGTTTCTACGGCCGCAGGTAGCCGATCGGGTGGAGCGGCGCCGCAGACCTCTTCAAGCAATGCTAAAGCGGCGGTTTCATAATGAACCACACGGAGGTCGGAGTCGACCAGCACCAAATGCGGTCTGGCACGCTGATGAATACGCGTCAGCGACATAGCACAACCTCACCCGCTGTAGCAACGAGTGCAATGTTTGCTTGCAGCACGATCTTGCCCTTTGGTTTTTAGGGTTCTGAACGAACTCGTAGCTGTTCAAAAACAAGGGCCCGCAATCGTTTGCCGGTCCCGCGAATCGGAACGACATGCACCAGGCATCCCGTGCTGAGCACGTGCGTTTGGCTGCGACGGGCCTGCGATTTCGCCAGCAGCTCGACCTCGTAAGGAAGCCGCTCGCCGTTATAAGGCGCAAATGCGGGGTCCTCGGTGTCTTCTCGCGCCACAATGCGTCCCGTCCGGTCGACGATAACGACGAACCGGTGAACGTTCGTGCGCTGGGAGCGGTCGTCCAATGAGCGCCTCCGGCACAGC
>CAZRQS010000156.1:0-6876 GCA_964602255.1 uncultured bacterium
GCGCGTCTGGCCGCCGCTTGGATCACGTCGTTCAGCCGGCGCGGCGAACACCGGCTGCTCTCGGTTTCACTCACGGCGACGCTCGTTCAGATCGCGATTCTGATCGTCGGTTTGCTGATGGTGCTCAGCACGATGGGCATCGCGATTGCGCCGCTGCTTACGACACTCGGCGTGGGCGGTCTTGCGGTCGCCCTTGCGCTCAACGATACGCTGACCAATCTCTTTGCAGGCGTGCACATCGTCGCGGCACGGCAGATTCGCGTGGGCGACTACGTGAAGTTCGATTTTGCGGAAGGCCAAGTCACCGATATCCAGTGGCATAACACGACCATACGCGATTTCTACAACAATTTGGTCGTCATTCCGAATACCAAAGTCAACACGTCGGTGTTCACGAACTATTCGCTCGGCGTAACGCACGTGCTGGTACCGGTCACCGCCACGCTTCCCTGGAAAGGGCCGTCCGAGGAATTGGAGCGTATCGCAAAGGCTGCGGCGCACGATGCGCTCAGGAGCGCGGGCCAAGCCGAGATACAGGACTGCGACGTCCTACTGAGCGCAATCAACGAAACGAACGTACAAGTGACGGCGTACCTGCCCGTCGGAAACATTCACGATCGCATGCGCGTCATCGGAGAATTTCTACGCCGCGTCCACGACGGAGCGCTAGTCCGCGAGGTTAAGCCTTCTTGAAGCGCAAGGGCGCCGCAGGAACGAGCAACTGCGAGAGCAGCAGACCGGCAACGATGAGAATTGCCGCAATCACCGCGTTCGCGGCAAGCGTTGCAGCGTCTTCGTAGTTGCGCGTCGAGACGATCCAGAGCACGCTCTGATAACTGAGTGATCCCGGGACGAGCACATGTAGTGCAGGAACCAACAATACCGGCTGCGGCACCCGCAGGAATCTCGCGCCGCCGTTTGCGACCAGACCGCACACCAGCGCCGCGACGAACGGCGTGACTTGGTGCATCGGCAACAAGTTGAAGTAATACGACGTTCCAAGCGCAACGATGCTTGCTAGAAACACCCATGAGAAGTCGCGAAGACGCGCGTCAAGGTCGATCGAGAGGCCGATAGACAGCAACAGTACTGCAGCCACCCAGTATGCCGGCCCAACGGGATGCGGATGCACGTCCGCAGTGTGCGCAAATGAAGCGCCGACTATCGCAAAACCCAAGAACGCTCCGCACCCCAGTTGAAGCAATATTGCAAAAACGCGGCCGAGCCGTGCGGTGCCGGCTATCAGGTCTTGGTTTGCCAATTCGTGAAGCGCGAGCGTTAACGAATAGCCCGGAAGAAGTACAACTACGCCCGAGACGATGGATATGTACAGATTCACGGGCACGACGTAATGCGAGTATGCCGCGACGATCAGCGTTGCAACGAACGCGGCGAACACTTCGAAGAGCCGATCCATGACGGCATTGCGCGTCGTGAAGAAGGAGAGAATACCGGTCGAGGCACCGATGAGCGCCGCGACGATGAGTTCGTTCACGCCGCCGCCGAGCAAGACCGCGACGCCTACCGCGACGGCGGCCAACGCGAATACCGACGCGATCGCGGGCGGCTCGGGACAGCGCACGTCGATCTCGCGCAGCTGTTTGATCGCGTCATCAAGCGTGATGCGTTGCGACTGCACGTCATCGAAAATATCGTTCAGCAGCGCGAGTTTGCGCAAGTTCGGGCGGCCGGGGTTCATACGCAGCATGACGATCTGCTGTGCATGGCGCGGCCCTATAGCGATCGTGATGTTTGTGGGAAGTGCGAAGATCTCGACTTCCAATCCGAGTGCTTTCGCAATCGGGACAATCGTACGCTCGAGCTGGTCGCTCGCAACACCGGCGCGGTGCAATTCGCGCGCCAGCTGCACGACGAACACCGCCTTCTCGTCAGTACGATTCAATTGAAGGCCCTTACTAAAACAAAAGCCGCCATGTTGGCGGCGGCTTTCTCGTTACTTTGCGGCTTTCTTTTTGGCGCCGCCGGTCTTGGCCGGCTTCGCAGGGGCGGCCGGTGCGGCACTCGCCTTTGCGGCGGCTTTCGCTAAGCGCGACTTTTTGCGCGCCGCTTTGTTCGGGTGAATAATGCCCTTTTGCGCGGCCTTGTCGAACTGGCTCTCGACGGTCTGCGCGATCTCCGTATCGGCAGCGGTCACCGCCTTTTTGTAGAGCGTCTTCAAACGCGTTTTGACGTCGAGGTTACGCTTCGTCCGTTTTTCGGTCTGCCGCACCCACTTCTCGGCGGCCTTGATGTTAGGCACTAAATCTTCCCTTCAATACGTGAGGACTACGGGCTCTGCGCGCGTAGGCACGAGGCGCAGTATAGCATAGGCGCGGGAATCGCGTCCAGCCTTCGAAGGCGGGCAAGCGAGCGTGACGGCTACTGACCGAGAATGCGCCGGTAGCTCTCGTACCGGCTCCGGGCTATTCGCCCTTCGGAGACTGCGGCCTTGACAGCGCAGTCCGGTTCGTGAAGGTGCGTACAGTCCGTGAAGCGGCAATGCATGGCAGGCTCGCGCATCTCGCGGAATCCGTCTACCAGTTCCGGCGGCGTGATGCGGCCCAAGCCGAACTCCGCCACTCCCGGGCTATCTATAAGGAAGCCGTCCGGCAGCCGGAAGAGGCGCGCCGTGGTTGTCGTTTGCCGCCCAAGGCCATAGCGTGAAACGTCTCCTACGACCGCGTCGCCGCCCAGCGCGCGGAAGATTGAACTTTTTCCGACCCCCGAGACTCCGCAGAGAAGCGCGTGACGATGCTCGAGCGCCGCACGCAGGTCTTCTACGTTGATCCGTGCCTTCGGATTGACGACGATCGTTTCGTAGCCCAAGGAACCGTAGAGGCCGTTTAGCTCGGCCGCCGTCTCTTCGTCCGCGAGGTCGGGTTTAGTGAACACGACAAGCGCCCCGATCTCTTCCAGCTCCGCAAAGGCAAGTAGCGAGTCGAGAGTCAGCAACCGTGGAGGCGGATCGGCTAGCGCCGTCACGGTGATCATGGTGTCGACGTTTGCCGCCATCGTCTTGGCCCGCCCCTCGACCGTGCGGCGTTGCAACGTAAAGGTGCGTGCGTGCACGCGATCGACAATCGCGCGGCCGTCTTCGAGCACGCGCACGTCGACGCGATCTCCCGGCGCAAGCATCACGCGCTTGTCTCCGGCGGAAACCCGCTTGAGATCGGCAATGCGCGGCGAGTCCTCGTTATCGAGCACAATCCAAGCAGCATTTTTACCGACCGAGACGACGCGCGCCGGGAAGGTTAGGCTCACGCGGCTAACGATGCACTCACTGTGGAATGGGCCCGAACGCTGCGGATCGACGCACCGGCAAACGACGCGGTGCAGTCTCGCGTCCGCGCAGCGTTTGCCCGCGACGGCGTTCGCGTGAGCTTCGGCCCGAAAAACTCCCTCGCACGCACGTACGCGTTAGTCGAAGGTCCGGAGGGGAGCGATCCGTCCGAACTCGAGCAGCGCGTCCCTGACGGCCGATGGTACGAAGAAGCAATCATTGCTCTTGCAATTGAACCCACGCCTGCCGATGCCTTGCAACACGTGCAAAACGCCCTCGGCGGCCGCGGCGGACCGGCCGGCGTTTTAGGTAGTGAGATTGCCGGCTCGCAGCTCGTCCTTGAATTGCTCCCCTCGGTGACACAACCGTCGCTCGTTCTTCGTATTGTGGATGTGGAATTAAAGCGTTTCAACGGCCACCGCCGCACGCAGCTGCTTAGCGCCCTTCCTTTGGAAGTTATGGCGCGCATCGCCGCGCAGGGTTTACAAACTCCGGAGCTCGCAGCCGATCGCGTTTTGGAAGCGTTACTGGAAGAAGCGCATGTGGAATAGCGTTCTTCAATATGTCGGTCTGACCGATCTGCTCGATATCCTTGCGACCAGCGTCCTGGTCTACTATTTGTTGCTGCTCATTCGCGGTACGCGCGCGGTGCAGATCCTCACCGGCGTTCTCGTCCTGGTTGGGCTGCTGGGCATTGCGAATCTGCTGCATTTGCTGCTGCTCGGCACGATTCTGCAGCTCATCGTCGTCGGCGCCGCCGTCACGTTGCCGATCGTTTTTCAACCGGAACTGCGCCGGGCGCTCGAACAGCTCGGACGCGGCGGCTTCTTCCGTTTTCAGGAGAGCGACGAAGTTCGCAACCGCGCGGAAGACAAGGTGATGGCAAAGCTGGCGAAGGCCGCGTTTTTACTTTCGCGTAACAAGTACGGTGCGCTCATCGTGATCGAGCAGCAAACCGGTCTCAAAGAGTTCGTCGAGAGCGGGACGACGCTCAACGCGGAGCTTTCCGCGGAGTTACTGCTTTCGATTTTCGTTCCGCGCTCGCCACTCCATGACGGCGCTGCGATCGTGCGCGAGAACATCATCGAGGGTGCCGGCTGTTTCTTGCCCCTTGCCGAGCAATCGCTCACGGAACGCCGCGTGGGCACTCGCCACCGTGCCGCGCTCGGGCTTTCCGAGCAGACCGATGCCGTTGTGATTGTCGTCTCCGAAGAGACCGGTGCGATCTCCGTTGCGCGTCAAGGCAAACTCTCGCGCGCCATCGAGGAAGAGACGCGCCTGTTCCGCCTGCTCCTTGCCTCCACGCGTCCGCGCCGCGATCTACGCGCAACACGTCAGGATTTCGTGACTCATCTGCGCGCGCGGCTCTCGCGGCCGCAGCAGCGTTCGGAACGTAAGAAGGTCGAGCAAGGTTAATCGTGGTCATGGCTATCCGCCGGAATTTCGGCTTGAAACTGCTCTCCGTGTTTCTCGCGATTGTGGGTTGGTCGTACTTTCGCTTTGGAAACAATCCGGTGATCGCGGCGCGTTTCGATCAGCAGCTGACCGTTCCGATCACGACGACCAATCTCGCATCTGGATACATCGCACGCTTCCCCGATAAAGTCGCCACCGTTACGGTCGAACCTAAACGCGGCGAACCACCGATCAAGCCCGAAGAAATTAAAGCGGTTTTGGATCTTTCAAACCGTGGTGCAGGCGTTTACAACGTCCCGGTCCAGGTTGTAGCGCCAACCGTGGCCGGTTCGGGCACGCAGCTCAATCCGAAAACGGTTACGCTTTCGATCGAGAAGGTGGAACAAAAGGTGCTGCCCGTTGCGATGCACTACGGTGGTCAAGCCAACGTCGTCGTCAGTCACTTTACGTTCACGCCGTCTTCGGTAACGGTCCGCGGACCCACCGGCGATCTTTCACAGGTCGCGACCGTGCGCGTCGATCTGCCGCTTGACAGTTCGCAAACCTCGCTCGACGAGATGATCCGCCCCGTGGCAGTAAATTCATCGGGTGACGAGATCCGCGACGTCCAAGTCGTTCCGAATCTCGTGCGCGTTCAAGCGCGCTTTTTACCGGCGACCAAAGGGAGATAAATTGGGCCGCATTTTTGGAACCGACGGTGTGAGAGGAGTTGCCAACACCGAACTTACGCCGCAGCTCGCGTTTGCAATTGGGCGCGCCGGCGCCCACGTTCTCGCGCAGACCAGCGACCGCCATCGTCCGATTATCGTCGGACGAGATACGCGCTTGTCCGGAACGATGCTCGAGGCCGCCATTGTGGCGGGCATTACGTCCGTGGGACGCGACGTCGCCTCGGTCGGCATCGTCCCAACACCTGCGGTCGCCACGATTACGGTACGCACGGGCGCTGCTGCCGGCGTCATGATCTCCGCTTCCCATAATCCGATTGCGGACAACGGCATCAAATTCTTCGGTCCTGACGGCTTCAAGCTTTCCGATGCCATCGAGGACGAAATAGAAGCGCTCCTCGATTCGAACGATTTTCCGCAGCCGACCGGCACCGGCATCGGCGTTGCGAGCGTCGCGCAAAATCTGGGCAAACACTACTACGACGAACTCTACGCGCGCGCCGCAGACCTTTCGGGCGTAACCGTCGTCGTCGACGGAGCAAACGGTGCCGCGTATCAATTCGCTCCGTATGCTTTACGCAAACTGGGCGCGACCGTGTACGAAATGAACTGTCATGCCGACGGTTCACGGATCAACGTTCAGTGCGGCGCCACAGATCTGCGCCCGTTGCAAGCGCGTGTGCGCGAGCTCGCCGGCGTGGGTGAGAAGCACGTTATCGGCGTGGCGTTCGACGGCGATGCGGATCGCGCGCTATTCGTAGATGAAGAAGGCGCCGCACTGAGCGGCGATCATGTCATGATGATACTTGCCCGCGATTTACATAAGCGCGGAGAACTTGCAGGCGACACCGTCGTAGCGACGGTGATGAGCAATATCGGTTTGGAAAAAGCGCTCGCAGCGCATCGAATAAATCTGCTGCGCGCACCCGTCGGCGATCGTTACGTTCTCGAGCGCATGCGCGAAGGCCGCTATATATTAGGCGGCGAGCAATCCGGTCACATCATCAATCTGCATAACAACACGACGGGCGATGGCCCAATGACGGCAATCGCACTGCTTAGCACCGTCGTCCGCAGCGGTCAACGGCTACACGATCTAGCGAGCGAATTGACGGTATATCCGCAAGTCCTCGTGAACGTTCAGACTTCTCTCAAGAATGTATTGGACAATCCGCAAGTCCGCACAGCAGTTGAAAGAGCGGAGAAAAACTTAACCGGAAATGGACGCTTGTTGATACGTCCGTCGGGGACCGAACCGCTGATTCGGGTTATGGTCGAAGGCGACAATCAGCAGCGCATTGAGGCACTGGCCAACGAGCTTGCCGAGAGCATCAGGCAAGCAGCTTCAGTATCCTGACGGCGCGCCGATAGTATCACTTAAGCGCCTTTTGAAACTGGGAGGGAATCGCAGCCTGGGAGTAAACAAGGGGCCAAGCGCAACCGGTGACAGTACCGGTCGCTACCAAACCTGCCAAGATCACTGAGTCCGGGAAAGCCCGGAGCGGGGGATAT
>CAZRQS010000157.1:0-6790 GCA_964602255.1 uncultured bacterium
GCTAATCCCGTTCGTCCCATAAAGATTGGCGGAAGCGGTGGTCCTGCGCTATTACATACGCATGATAAACCGTGCGTCGATTCCCCTCATTGCCGGTGTGCTTACGTTTTTGTTTCACCTTGTCGCGAATCCGCACTACGGGTTTTTTCGGGATGAGCTGTACTTCATAATTTGTGGGTTTCATCCGCAGTGGGGGTATGTCGATCAGCCGCCTGTGACGCCGCTGCTTGCGGCGGCGTCGCAGGTGTTTGGGCATTCGCTGTTTTTGTTGCGGGCGATTCCGGCGGCGTTTGCCGGTGCGTCGGTTTATGTACTGTGTCTGCTCGTTTTAGAGTTTGGCGGTGGGGCGTTTGCGATGGTGCTCGCTGCGCTCTGTGGTGCGCTTTGTCCCGTGCTGGCGGCGTTTGGCGAAAAAGTTGGGCCAGATATGGTTGGGCTTTGGTTGTGGCCGCTTGCGGTGTTGTATTTGGTTCGCATCGTGAAAGGCGGGGACCAGCGGCAGTGGCTTTGGGTTGGGGCAGCGATTGGCGTTAGTGCGGAGAGCAAGTATAGTGTGCTCTTCTTTGCGCTTTCGTTCTTTGTTGGTTTGTTGCTGACGCCGGAGCGGCGGATTTTGGTTTCAAAGTGGTTTCTTCTTGGTGCCGGCGTTGCGGTTGTAATTGCGTTGCCGAATTTTGTTTGGCAAGCCGTTAATGGGTTTCCGATGTGGGAGCTGTTGCGGGCCGGGCAAAACGGGAAGAACGTCGTTCTTTCCCCCGTTGCATATGTGATGGCGGAATTTATTATTACGAATCCGCTTTTGGCTTTGGTTTGGATTGCTGGCCTTGTGTGGTTGTTGATGCAGCCGTCGCTTCGCTTTTTAGGGTATGGGTTTATCGTGCTTATCGTTGCGATGATTTTGTCGCGTGGTAAGCATTATTATCCGGCGGATGTTTATCCGATAGTGTTTGCTGCGGGCGGCGTTGCGATCGAGGCGTGGACGCAGAGCTTGCGCTATGTGCGTCCCGTAGTGGTTGCGGTCGCTGTTTTTGCAGGGTTCGTATTGCTTCCGTATGTTGAGCCGGTTTTGCCGGAAGAGGCGTTTATTCGGTTCAATAAGGCCGTAGGACCGAGGCTTGGGATGAGTGCGATTTCGACCGAGCACCTCAAGCAGACCTGGATGACGCAGGATTGGGCGGATATGCATGGGTGGCCGGAGCTTGCGGCTGCGGTGCAGCGTGTTTATGACGCGCTGCCTGCTTCGGATCGTGCGAAGGCGGTGGTGTTTGCGCAGAATTATGGTGAGGCTAGCGCGGTGGCGTTTTTTACGAATGTGCCGGTCATTAGCGGACACAATCAGTATTATTTGTGGGGATTGCACGGGAAAAGTGGCGAGGTCATGATCGACATCAACGGCCAGTGTTGGCACGATCTGCATTTGTACCGGTCGTCCACTCGCGCGGCGGTGTTCTCAAATCCGTACGGAATGCCGTATGAAGATCATATGCCGGTTGCCGTTTGCCGCGGGATCACGCAGTCGCTTCAGGCGCTTTGGCCGAAAGCGAAGAACTACGAGTAGCTACTCGTGTTCGATCGGGCAGTACGAGTAGCGATGGTCGTAGCAGTTTTTAATCAGCGGCGTCATTGAGCCACCCGAGCTCGCGACGTAATCCTGCATCGGTCCCGGAAGCGGCATGCGGTGGCGGCCGTTTGCAAACGGATCCGCGTTTTCCGGAAAGCGGACGGGCCACGGCACGATTCCGCTTTCCGTGGCTCCGTCGGCATATTCGGCGAGATAGCGCACGTAATAGTAGACGTAACCGTCCTGCGTCCACCGTTTGAGCGGATACAACACGCCCTCGGGCTGAGGTTTTCCGAAATTGCCTTCGATGTTGAGCGTATAGCGCTTGTTCGAGGCAGGTGTTACGTTATTGCCGGCTGCGCCTGCGACCGGATCGTTTGCCGCTTTCGCCTGTGCGATAGTTTGCTGGAACGCCTGCGTCTGCGCTTGCAACTGTGCAGGGTTTACCGTTGGTGTCTTTGCCTGGGCCGGTGTTTTTGCGTAGGCAATGGTAGCCGTCTTCGCGATCTTGCTGAGCTCGCGTCGCTGCACGGGTTGCTTCCTTACGACGGGTTTATCACTTTGCGTTTGCTTGGGGACTGGGCGCTGCGGTTGCCGGACTACCGCTACGGTTCGCGGCTGAGCAACAGGACGGCGCGCGGGCACGGGCCGCGCGCGTTTTTCCAGGCGAATAGCGCTCGAGACGGCGACAATCTCCTGCGGCGGCTTTTGCGTAAGCGTCGGAAGAAGACTGTGCACCGCCAGAGCCACTAGCAGTGACACGAAAATGAAGTGGAACGCCATTGAAAGCGCGACATACCAAAACATCGCCCTGCCCCGGCGACTTCTGCGTATGTTTATCTCCATCTCCGAGAACGGCAGTGGAAGCACGATGCGCATCGCTATCCCAAGATAGCGGTGATACCTTATAAGAGTCTTAGGGTTGGCGCCCAGCCTCGTCCAAGAAACGGGCCAAATAGGGCGCCGTGCGGCTTCCGGCCGCTTGCGCTACGTGCGCGGGTGGCCCGGACGCCACGACCCGGCCGCCTTCCTCGCCGGCGCCCGGCCCTACGTCGATGACCCAGTCGCTTCCCGCGACGACGTGCATATCGTGCTCGATGACGATCACGGTGTTGCCCGACTGCACGAGACCGTCGAGTTGCGAGATGAGTTTCTCGACGTCCCACGGATGCAAACCCGTCGTCGGCTCGTCGAGCACATACAGCGTGTCGCCGCGCTGCGTGCGTTGCAGCTCGGTTGCAAGTTTGATGCGCTGTGCCTCACCGCCTGAGAGTTCTGTCGCGGGCTGTCCCAGCCGCAGATAACCCAAACCGACTTCGCGTAAAACATTGAGCGAGCGGCGCACATGGGGCTCATCGGCAAAAAACTCCCACGCTGCATCGACCGTTAGCGCGAGAACGTCGGCAATGGATTTGTCGCGATACGTGATTTTTAGCGTTTCCGCATTGTAACGCGCGCCGTGGCACGTGTGGCACGGTGCGTACACGCTAGGAAGAAACAGCAGCTCGACCATGACGAATCCTTCGCCCTCGCACGTTGGGCAGCGTCCCTTTGCCACGTTAAAAGAGAACCGTCCCGGGTCAAAGTGACGCGCTCGCGCCTGTTTGGTCGCGGCGAACAGTTTGCGCACCGAATCAAACAATCCCGTATATGTCGCGAGGTTCGAGCGCGGCGTGCGTCCGATCGGCTTTTGGTCGACTTGCACTAATCGCTTTATGCGATCCATTCCGCTGGTGATGCGCCCGATGCTTCGAACGACCGGATCGCGCTCGAGTTCTTCGCCTTCATCCTCAGGCGGCAATTCATGGCCGAGGTGCTCCGCAACGAGCTCGACGAGCGCCTGGCTCGCGAGACTCGATTTACCTGAACCCGAAACACCAGTCACGGTTGTGAACACGCCAAGCGGAAACGCCACGTCGAGTGCGTGCAAATTGTTGCGCGTTACTCCGGTAAGTTTGAGCCAGCTCTGGGGAGTACGATGTGCGCGGCTCGGAAGAACGTGATCGCCGAAGACGTAACGCCGCGTTTTGGACGCTTCAATCTTTGCCAGTCCGTCCGGCGGGCCGCTGTAAAGGATACGGCCACCGCGCTCGCCGGCATCCGGACCGACGTCGACAATCCAGTCGGCGTGGCGTATGACGTCGACTTCGTGCTCGACCACGAACAGTGAATTCCCCGAAGCCTTGAGCTGATCGAGCGCGCGTAGGAGTGCCTCGGTATCTGCAGGATGAAGGCCCGCTGACGGCTCGTCAAGCACGTACACGACACCGAAAAGATTCGATCGCACTTGCGTGGCAAGCCGAAGGCGTTGCAGCTCGCCTGGAGAGAGCGTCGGTGTGCTGCGTTCAATCGTAAGATAGCCGAGCCCGAGGTCGAACAAAACCGTAAGCCGTGCAACGAGATCTTGAGCGATGCGCTGCACGACCAGGTTGGGCTCGTTCGATTGCGCGCGCGGCTGGAAGATTTCCATGAGCCGGACTAGCGGCAGCCGCGCCATTCCGGCGATGTCCATTCCCGCAAATTTCACGGAGAGCGATTCCCGGCGAAGGCGTTTCCCGTGACAGAGCGGACATTCGGTACTTACGAGAAATTGCGACACGCGCTTTTTCATGAGCGGACTCTGCGTGTTTGCAAAGGTTTGCAGCACGTAGCGTTTCGCGCTCGTGAACGTTCCTTGATAACTCGGCTCTTCTTTACGCTTGAGTGCTCGACGCACTTCCGCCGGCGTATAGCCGGCATATACCGGAACCGTGGGCTGTTCGTCGGTGAAGAGCAGCCAATCGCGATCGTTTTCCGGCAGCTCACGCCAAGGTCGGTCGACGTCATAGCCCAGTGTCGTCGCGATGTCGCGAAGATTTTGACCGTGCCACGCCGGCGGCCATGCGGCGATCGCGCGCTCGCGGATCGTCAGCGACGGATCGGGCACCATCGAACGCTCCGTTACGTCGTAGATACGTCCTAAGCCATGGCAGCGCGGACACGCTCCCGCGGGCGTATTTGGTGAAAACGCTTCGGCTTCCAAATGCGGCTGCTTCGGCGGATACACGCCTGCCCGAGAGTACAACATGCGAAGCAAGTTGGAGAGCGTCGTAACGCTACCCAGGGACGAACGCGTGGTTGGCGAGCCGCGTTGCTGCTGCAGTGCGACCGCCGGAGGCAAGCCGTCTACCTCGTCGACGTCGGGCACCGCCATTTGATGGAAGAGTCGCCGCGCGTATGGCGAGACTGATTCGAGATAGCGCCGCTGCGCTTCGGCGTACAGCGTGCTGAACGCAAGGGATGATTTCCCCGAGCCGGATACGCCGGTGAAAACGACCAAGGCCCCGCGCGGTATCTCGAGATCGACGTTCTTGAGATTGTGCTCGCGTGCCCCGCGGACTCGAACCAGCCCGTTCTGCTGCTCCATTACCATGCTGTGTTCCACAAAAGCCTTGGCGGAACACGCAGCTGGAGGATTAGCGCGGCAATATCAGATGCACGTCTCCGAACTCATGCCACAATAGGCGTTGATTTAGGGCTTTTTCATATGCGTCCGCGAGAAACCGGCGATCCGAGAACGCTTCGAGCATCAACAGATGCGATGCGCGCGGCTCGTGAAAGCCGGTGAGTAAGCCGTCGACGATACGCGGAGGATGATCGCGATCCACGATATGCGAGGTCCAGCCGCGAGCGGGATGCACCCCTCTATTTTCGTTCGCAACCGTTTCGAGTGCGCGCACGACCGTCGTTCCGACGGCGATGACGCGGCCGCCCGCAGTACGCGTCGCGTTGACGATTCGCGCGGTCCAATCCGGCACGGTAAAGCGTTCGTCGAGCGGATGTTCGTGCGTTTCGGGACTGGCAACGCCACAGTGCAGCGTAATGCTCGCGAGGTTCACGTTGTGCCGGTAGAGGCTGTCCACGATACGCAGCGAGAACGGCCGCGCTGCAGACGGCATCTCTACCGAACCCGGTTCGCGCGCAAAGATCGTTTGGTATGCATCGATTGAATAGTGTCCGTCGACGTAATCGTAAGCGATGGGATGCGCGTGCGCTGCCAAGTAGGTCATCGCCACTTCCGGCAGATCCAGCAGTGCATACCACAACCGCGGATGTGCATGGTCAACCGGCGAGAGCAGTTTGACCAATCCGTCTGCAATGGTGAGTTTTTCGCCCACAGCGACGAGCTTCGTCTGACGCGGCTCGACGATCCATAAACGCTCAGTGATCTTCGTTGAAAGATGGAGCTTTACGCTTGCACCGTTTTGCCTGCGTGCGTTTAGCGCAGCCGGTATCGTCGCGGAGTCGTTGACGACGAGCAAGTCCCCGGCGCACAGATATTTTGCAAGTTCGGTAAATTTTCCGACGGTGTGCGTCTGCGTGCGCTGGTCGCTGACCATTAGCGAAATGTCGTCGCGCGCAACGCCCCGAGATTCCGGCGGCCGGCGCGCCTCGCGCTCGTGCGGAAGATTAAACGAGAGCGCCAACCGATTGCACCTCGTCGCGTGAGTAGTTGTCACTTTCACTTTGCGAAGCGCTCAGGACGAGGTCGATAAACGCCGGCGCGATTTGTTCAGGTCTGGCAAGGCCCGAAAGATCTTCGCCGGGCTCCGCATCGCGGTGCATGTGCGTGTCCATGTTGCCGGGGTCTACGACCATTACGCGCACACCTGTGCCTGCCAATTCAGCGGCTAAGATCCGCGACGCGTGCTCAAGCGCGGCTTTGCTTGCGCCGTAGGCTCCCCAGCCGGGATAGGCATTTACGGCAGCGTCAGAAGTTACGTTTACGATCGAGCCCCTACCGCGAGCGCGCATATTCGGTAGTACGAGCTGCGTTATCGTGAGCGGTGCGCGCACGTTCACGTCCATGACTTCGAAGAATGCGGAAGCGCTGAGATCTTCCAGTCGCGGCATAGGCGAACCGCCGAGTGTCGAGGCATTGTTGACGAGCACGTCGATCCGTCCGAATGTCGCAATCGCGGTTTGGATGAACGCGCCCATGCGTCCATCGTCAGTGACGTCAATTGGCTCCGCGAGAAGGTCGGTGCTTCGGCTTAATTCTTTGGCGATCGCCTTAAGCGGCTCCGCACCGCGTGCGGTAAGCAGCAACGCCGCACCGCGCCGTGCCCACTCACGCGCGAGCGCCGCTCCCAGGCCTCGCGAAGCGCCGGTTATTAAAACAACGGGATTGTCCATGTCTCAAAATATACGCGCCCGGTTACCTTGACGCGCCGTACTTAAGGACAGGTC
>CAZRQS010000158.1:0-6694 GCA_964602255.1 uncultured bacterium
TGCCGGAATTTCGCCTGGAATCCTATCTTGGCGTTTACGAGTTCAAAGCGCGCTATCATCTCACCGCATCCGACGCGGAGACCTATGCGCTACCTGAACTGCTGGAACTTGCGAGCTTGGATGACCGGGAGCGTTGGCAACAGGTGCGTCTGGGCTATATTCCGACGGACGGCACGCCGGAGCTCCGCGAAGCTATTGCGGAAACGTACGATGCGATAGAGCCTGATGATGTTCTGTGCTTCGCCGGAGCGGAAGAGGGCCTGTACTGCGCGATGCACGCGCTGCTCGACGGCGGCGACCACGCGATCGTCCTGGTTCCGAACTATCAATCGATGGAAAGCGTGCCGCGATCGCTTTGCGAAGTGAGCGGAGTCGCGCTCCAAGCGAATCGCAACTGGGACCTAGACATCGAGGACGTGCGCGCGGCGCTCCGTCCGAATACCAAACTCATCGCGGTGAATTTTCCGAACAACCCGACGGGCAAGATCGTCCCGCATCAAACATTTGCAGCGCTGATCGATCTCTGCCGCGAGCGCGGAATATTCTTGTTCAGCGACGAGGTTTATCGCGGCATCGAACGCGATTCCGGTAAGCGTTTACCGCAAGCCGCAGACTTGTACGAGCGCGCGCTCTCGCTCAACGTCGTTTCGAAAGCGTACGGAATGCCCGGCCTACGTGTCGGCTGGATCGCGTGCCGGGATCGCTCGGTGCTCGAACGGATGCGGAACATCAAGTACTACCTGTCGATCTGTAATGCTGCTCCCAGCGAGGTACTGGCAACCATTGCCATCAAGGCGCGGGAAACGATATTCGCCCGCAACCGCGCCCTCGCGGCCGATAATTTATCGAAGCTCGACGCGTTCTTCTCGCGTCACGCCGATTTGTTCCAATGGTCCGAGCCGGACGGCGGCTGCATCGGCTATCCACGGTACTGCGGTAGCGACGGCGTCGAATCGTTCTGCGCGCGTCTGGTCAATGAAGCCGGCGTGCTGCTCTTGCCTGCCTCCGCCTACCGAAGCGAGCTGCTTGACACACCGCAAGATCGTTTTCGCATCGGGTATGGCCGCCGCGGCATGGAGGAAGCGCTCGAAGCTTTCGAGGCATTCCTCGTAGGAGCGGTGCGAAGCTAAGGTTTATGAAACCGGCGAACCGATGAACGTGAACGCCAGTTTATCGATTCCCGCGCCGTCGTCAAAGTAGGCGTGATCGGTATAGTATGCTCGCGTAAAGCGCTTCTCGAGTGCGTTGAGCATGGCGACCGATGTATGCAAATCGCTTCGGTCATCCCGCCACTCTTGCGTCACTTCGTTGTTGGGGCGTTCCCAGCCGTAGTCGTCGATGGCGATGATTCCGCCCGGCCGAAGCAACCGCCGGGCCTTGTCTAAAAACGTCTCCAGGTCCGCCACATGATGCAGCACGAGCTGCGCTGCGATGCAGTCGAAATGCTGCAGCGGCGGATCATAGTCTTCAAAACTCACCGGCACGACTTCAAAAGGTGCGCGTCGTTTCGGATCGATGGGGGTGACTTCACAACCCGCGTGGCGCAGCGCTTGCGTCAGTTGTCCTTCGCCGCATCCGATCTCAAGAATGCGCGCACCTGCAGGCACGCGTTCGAGTATGGCGTCCGCGAAGGCGCGCACTCTACGGTACACGATATTATGACAAGACTTGCGGGCGAGCGATTTCGCGGCAGATGCGGCGCGCTTCTTCGACGTCGACGCGGCTGCGCTCGACGAAGAGTTTGCGCCAATACGCTTTCCCGGAGACCTTTGCGATAAGATCCGACGCTTCACGCGCGTCCACGACTGCGCCGGCGGCGGTACCGACCCACACCGTGCGGCTGTTGGCGTCTATTTGCAGCGGTAACCGGTGAATGAGCTGCGACTGCTCGTCGCTCCAAACCGCATCGTCGCCGAACCGTTCGCGCAGGGCGGCTTCGCATCGCTCGAAGACACTAAGGTCGTGTTCGGCGTTGAACTCCGCGGCAACGGCGTAGAGACGAATGCGCTCGCGAAGTGCGCGCGCCGCCTCGGATGGCGAATCGAGCAGCTCGTTGAGCACGCGGAAATCGTCCCAGCGCAGAAATTCCTCGATGGGATCGAGTGCGCGTGGATCCGGCCAGAGTTCGGCGAGCACTCGCTGCAAGATGCGCTCGAACATTCGCGTAGTGTGATGGAAATACACCGACGCAAACATCATGTAGCGCGCCAGTACGAACGACTCCAGCGCGACCACGCCGCGCCGGTCGATGCCCATGACGACGCGCCCATCGATATGGAGAATGCGCAGCGAACTCACGAGTTGATCAGCGTCATAACGACCGCCTGCGACACCGGTGAAGTACGCGTCGCGCAGCAGATAATCCATGCGATCGGCATCGAGATTAGGACCGCTGACGATCTCCGAGAGTGCGGGATACGGCGTGAGCGCGGATCCCAGAATGAGGTCCAGCACGTGCTGCGAATCGACTTCGAGATCGGCGATCTGCGCCTGCATCTCCGGCAGCGCGAGAATGGCGCGCGTGCGCGCTTCATGGCGCACGTCGAGGACCGCTTCACATGCATGGCTGAACGGCCCATGCCCAATGTCATGAAGAATCAACGCGGCACGCACCAAGCGGCGCTGATACTCGAGGTCGCCTTCGTTTACAAAAAAGTCACGGCCGTGCTGCACGAGCGAGTCGAATGCACGGGTGCCCATTGCGAGCGCGCCCAGCGCATGACCGAAGCGCGAGTGTTCGGCTGAAGGGAAAGCGAGATAGGCGAGGCCGAGCTGGCGAAGGCGCCGCAGCCGCTGCATCACCGTCGAATCGAGCAGGCGCGCCTCAGCGTTCGTCAGCTCGATGAAATGGTGGACCGGATCGTAAATCCGCTTCATGAAAGCGGTGTGTTCTGCTTTCTGCACGAAAAAGCCTGAATGCAAGGGGGCGAAGACCAAGGGTGAGGTTTGACCAGGGCGCTATCCGCGAGATTCATGCTCGCGTCGATATAGCGACCCTCATTGGGACATACGTCCCGCTGCACAAACGCGGAAATGACTTAGTTGGGCTGTGTCCGTTTCACAACGAGAAGACACCGTCGTTTCACGTGCATCCCGACAAAGGCTTTTTCAAATGTTTCGGGTGCGGCGCCGGCGGCGACGTTATCACCTTTATTTCGAAGCTGGAGAATTTGGCGTTTCCGGACGCGGTGCGCATGCTTGCGCAGCGCGCGGGTGTCGAACTCGAGCCTGAAAACCCCCAGGTCACGCGCATTCGCGGCGAGCGCGAGGCGATCTACGAAGCCAATCAGATCGCCGTCTCGTTCTTCGAACGAATGTTACGGGACGGCCGCGGTGCCGCGGCGCGTTCGTATTGCGAACGCCGCGGCATCTCGCAAGCGGCCATTGAAAAATTCCGTTTGGGATATGCACCCGATGAATGGAATGCGCTTACCGACGAGCTGCGGCGGAATAACGTCGATCCGGAAATCGCCGCCAAAGCCGGCCTCGCAAAACGTGGCGAGCGCGGTTTTTACGATTTCTACCGCGATAGGCTCATCGTACCGACGTATTCGACGACCGGCGAACCGATCGCATTCGGCGGCCGCGCGCTGGGCGATGCAGAGCCCAAATATTTGAATACCTCCACGACGCCGGTGTATACGAAGGGCCGGCATCTGTTCGCGCTCAACGTTGCGCGCCGCGCCGCATCGCACGATCGCACACTCATCGTCGTGGAAGGTTATCTGGACTGTATCGCACTGCACCAAGCGGGATTTGAAAACGCCGTCGCTGCGCTCGGCACGTCGTTCACCGAAGAGCAGGCAAAAGAGCTGCGCAAATATGCGGACGGGATCTTCTTGTGCTTCGACGGCGATACGGCCGGAAACGCAGCCGCCGGTAAAGCGATAGAGATCGCCGCCCAAGTCATCGAGCATGCAGGCTCAGGGGTGCGCGTGGTCACGCTGCCTGCCGGCGCCGATCCGGACAGCTACGTGCGAGACAATGGCCCGCAGGCATTCGGGGAGTTGCTTGCGAGCGCGCAGCCCGCAATCGAGTTTCGACTGGAACGCGAAGCCGAGCGCTTGCAACGCGGATTCGACTCGCCTGCCGATATTGCTAAAGAAGCCGAAGCGCTCATCCGGCGCATGACGCCGCAAATGGAATGGGATCGCTGGCGCGTGTGGATCGCGAGGCGTCTGAAGGTTAACGAGAACGACCTCAGGAATAGCCGATTTCTCGCGAACACGGCGAATTTTACGCCGCGTTCTGCCGGTGTCGCGCCGGCAACTCGTCACGTCTCCACGAGCCTCCAACCGTCGTCATTCGAACACGAAGCACTGGCGATCATGTTAGAGGAACCGGGCCTGGTGCGTGAGTTCGCATACCGGATTCCAGCGGAGCGCTTTCGCAACCAGACCTACGCCCGCATCTACGTGCGCTTGGTCGAGTACGCGGATCGGCTTACGCAAACGCCGGATGTCTTTGCACTATTTGCGGACGATGACGAGAGCGTGGGGGTGCTTACCTCGCTTGGCCAGCGAGATCGCAGTTCGATTGTCCGCTATGAGGATTCGAGCCAGCGGCGGGCGCATTTAGAGCGGGTGGTCGAGAGGCTGCAACTCGACGATGAGCGGCGGCGTTATCAGGAATTGTCCCGGCGCATCGATGATCTGGTGATGTCAGGGCAAAACGTAAGCAGCGATCTGCGCAACGAGTTTGATGCACTCGTTTCAAAATTGAAAAAATAGACCGATACATAGTATCATCGCGGCTATCACGAACGAGGCACCATGATTTCATCAGGGCCCTCACGAAGTGGGCCGTTCGGAAAGGGGGTGAGTGAAAAGAAGTGCCACGGAAAAAAGCACCAGCGACCAACGGCGTGACGGCGACGGCTGAAGCCGCGCCAACTACAGTTGAAGAACTGAAGAAAAAGGTTTTAGAGCGCGCCAAAAAGCGCGGTTCCATTACTCTGGACGAGATCAACCTCGAAGTCGGCCGCCTTGCGGAAACGCGTGAGGACCTCAACGAGGCGGAGATCTTCGACGACTTGATGACGGATCTCAATGCTGCGAGCATCGAGGTCATCGAAGAAGCCGAAGAAGACAAGGCCGAAGCCGAGGAAGAGGCTGCCGAGGAGACGCTTTCCGCCGGTCTTGCGCTCGATGATCCAGTCCGCATGTATCTCAAAGAGATCGGGCGCGTGCCGTTGCTGTCCATGGAAGATGAAAAAAATCTTGCCATGAGGATTGAGGCCGGCGAGCATGAGTTGGCCAAAAACGGTTCTGCAAATCAAGTCGTCGTCGGCCAGGGCGAAGAGGCAAAGCGCCAACTCACCGAGGCGAACCTTCGACTCGTCGTTTCGATCGCGAAGAAATATGTCGGTCGCGGAATGCTCTTCTTGGATCTCATCCAGGAAGGCAACCTCGGCCTGATTCGCGCCGTCGAAAAGTTCGACTACCGTAAAGGCTACAAGTTCTCCACGTACGCAACGTGGTGGATCCGCCAGGCCATTACACGCGCGCTAGCCGATCAGGCGCGTACCATTCGCATTCCGGTGCACATGGTCGAGACGATCAACCGTCTCATCAAAATCTCGCGCCAGTTGCTACAAGAACTGGGCCGCGATCCGTCGGTCGAAGAGATTGCCGCCGAAATGGGCCTAACGCCTGAGAAGGTCCGCGAAGTCATCAAGATCAGCCAAGAGCCGATCTCACTCGAAACGCCGATTGGCGAAGAAGAAGACTCGCATTTAGGCGACTTCATCGAAGATCAGGAAGCCGTCGCACCGGCCGAAGCCGCATCGGTGATGCTGCTCAAAGAGAAGATGCAAGACGTGCTGCAAAACCTAACCGAGCGCGAGCGCAAAGTTCTCGTCCTGCGCTTCGGCTTGGAAGACGGCCATCAGCGCACACTGGAAGAGGTCGGCCAAGAGTTCGGCGTCACGCGCGAGCGCATACGCCAAATCGAAGCCAAGGCGCTGCGCAAGCTCCGTCACCCCTCACGCGGTAAAGCCCTGAAAGACTACTGGTCGAACGAATGAATAAACGCGCCTACGGCGCGTTTTTCGCATTCCTACTCGTGGGCGCCGCGCCGGCTCCATCACCAAGCCCGACACCAGCCAGCCAACTCAAGACGATTGCCAACGTGCGCGCAACGCCTTTTTGCAACGCCATCGCCCAGCACTTCAACGCGGCAGTTCAACCAATGCTCGCGAACGACCGCGACTTCGATCAGGTCGACACGCAGCTCGTGGACCTCAACGACGTGTTCCATCACCCGGACTACCAAATCCGGTACGCAAACATCCGCGTAAAACTGATGAAATACGTCAACGATATTGAGTCGAGCCTGCCATCGATCCAACGCCAAATCAATCAGCTACGCGAAGGCGAGAACCTAACAAAAGACCCGGAAGAGGCCAAACAACTCCACCACGTCGCCGAAAAACTCCAGCTCGCATACAACAAGCAATACCAGCTCTCAACGGACCTAACGGGCATCTACCAAACGATGATGAGTTATCAACCGCCGTCGGATCTCGACATCGCCCAAAACGAGCTGGCCGAGCAGTCGATGCCAAGAGACATGAAGGACGTAAAAAGCTACTTACGCTTCAACGGCCAACGCGACATCATCGATCAATCCGAAAACGCAGCCGCCGACTCCGCACTAACACTGGTCGAGACGCACTGCTCAGTTAAGAAGTAAC
>CAZRQS010000159.1:0-6665 GCA_964602255.1 uncultured bacterium
TATTCGGTGAAGTTTCCGGTCGTTACGGCGGACGCGCTCGCAGTGGACACGGAATTAATTTGCGCTGTTTGAGCTGTTTGGTTGGATGGAGTAGGAACGGTACCGCCGTGCGCACATGCGGCAAGTAACGTCACAGCGAGAAGCGCAACGGTTTTCGATCTAATAAACACATAAAGCCACCCTTTGCGCGAAATCGCATAGAGCTTACCGGCTGCCTCAACGAAAAATGGAAAACCGCCGGGAGTCGAGGTCCCGCGCTCACATGAGCTTATCGCTTCGCCGTGAAGCAAAGGAGAGCCGGACGGCCCAATTCCTCGCGCTGGACTCTTTTGCTGTTCTAGGAAGCGATCAGCGCCACTCCCGCGAGGGCGAGCGCGACCCCGGTTTTTTGAAGTGCTGCAAGCCGCTCTCCCAAAACTATACGGGCGAGCAATACCGTGCTCGCCGGATAGAGTGAAGTGAGCACGGCCGCGATCGACACGTACCCCGCGTACGTTGCAAACAAGTACAAACAGTTTGCGGCCATATCGATGGCGCCTGCGACGAGAATGATTGGAACGCCCGCACGCAGCGGTACAATACTCTGCCGCAACACGAGCGCAATAAGCATCACGAATAGCGTGGACGCGAGGCGAGCCGATACGAGCGGATAAAGCCCGGCGTTGCGTCCGGCCGCAGCCAAAAAGATCAGAAACCCGCCGATGAAGATGCCGGAAACAATTGCTTCTTTTACACCTGCCGTAGAGAATTCCAATCGTCCATCGGGTTCCGTACTTAGCGAGATCAGCACGACCGCAACCAGTGCAACTCCAATGCCCATGGCTTGCCAAACGGAAAGATGCTCGCCCCGCAGAACTCCCGCTCCGACGGGAAAAGCCGCGCCTAGAACGGCCGTGATCGGTGAGACTACGCCCATCTTGCCGATCGAGAGCGCGTGGTAGAGCAATGTAATGCCGACGCCGCCGCACATGCCGGCGAGCGCACCGAAGAGCAGCGCATCGCGCGTTGCGTGACCACCAAAAAACGGGAGCGCCACAACGAGCAAAATGAAGCCCGCCGCTTGCGAGAGGACGGTAACGGCAAACATCGGATTCCGTCGCGCGGCAAACCCGCCCAAAAAGTCGGCGGCGCCATAACTCGCCGCCGCCAGCAAACCCAGAACGATGCCCACGAATTATTCCGCTACGAGCTGCGGATGCTCCAAATGAAAGTGCGTGCGCGCCTGATACGCTTTGGCGATCTGCGTAAGCTGCGTCTCGCCCCAAGCACGACCCATAAATGCAAGTCCGGTCGGAAGATGATGCTCGCCGAGCCCGTTCGGAATGCTCAGCGACGGTAATCCGGCAAGATTGCCCGGACTGCCCATTTCGATCTCACCCGAATATTTATCCGGATACGCTTTGTCGAATGCGATGCCAATGGGGTACGCAACCGTCGGAAGCGTCGGGTAGACGATCGCATCGTAAGGCGCGATCGCGCGCGTAAGTTCCTCATTGAGGATCGCACGCCTTCGCATGCCGTCGACGTAGTCGACCGCAAGAGAACCGTACACTTGGTAACCGCCGATCTTGTCGTCCACCGATCGCAATTCGCGTGAGCGGCCACTCTCAATCAAATCGCGAAACGCTGAAGCGCATTCGCCGTTAAAGATCGCTCCGAAGACCGCCCCGTACGGTCCTTTCGGCAACGCGACGTTGGGAAAGAGGTCGCAGAACTCGCGCAGCACCGCGACCGATGCTTCGAAGTTCTTCACGACTTCCGGTTGCGATTTTGCCGTCGCATGCTTCACGATTGCGACCTTCGGGCGCCGCCCGCGAATTGCGGGAAACGGTTTATCACGCGAGGTTTTGTCGTTCGGATCGATGCCGCTAATCGCTTTGAGCACGGCTTCGGTATCGCGTGCGGAGCGGCACATCGGCCCCAGTTTATCGGAGCTCCACATCAGCGCCATCGCGCCATGCCGGCTCACGCGTCCGTAGGTCG
This sequence comes from uncultured bacterium, assembly GCA_964602255.1. Classification (GTDB taxonomy): domain Bacteria; phylum Vulcanimicrobiota; class Vulcanimicrobiia; order Vulcanimicrobiales; family Vulcanimicrobiaceae; genus CAZRQS01. Next base: position 1,984 of record CAZRQS010000159.1, read on the forward strand.
GCCGCAGGCCCGACACGCCACAAAATGCTGCGGGCACCATAATCGAACCGTTCGTTTCCGAGCCGATAGCAAATCCGACAAGCCCTGCGGCAACCGCAGCGCCCGGCCCTGCCGAAGAGCCGCCGCTCCAAAACTTGCGATTCCACGGCGTGCGTCCGGGGCCGGTAAACGATGCATCGGCATCGTTGTAACCGAATCCGCCCGCAAGTTCTACCATTGCGAGTTTTGCGCAAAGCACCGCGCCCGCGTCTTTGAGTTTGCGCACCACGGTGCCGTCGTAATTGAAGACCTGATTGCGATACGGCGCTGCGCCCCACGTCGTCGGCGCGCCGATTGTCGCCAGAAGATCCTTTACGCCATATGGCACGCCATGCAGCGGTCCGCGTATCCGGCCGGCGGCAAGTTCCTTATCGGTGGCCCGCGCCTCACGCAGCGCGCGCTCGTGCATGATCGTTACGACCGCTCCATAGGCGCTGCCGTATTTTTCCAAACGCGAGAGATAGAGTTTCGTGAGTTCGACGGAGGAGATCTTACGCTTCGCAAGCAGCGCGCCCAGGGCGAGCGCATCGGAGAATGCGATCTGCTCTTCCGTCATTCAGCTACCTCGAAGTCCGTCACCGGCTCGTTCCAATTGTTGAGCGCGCGTCCCTTGGGGTTCACGCGTTCTCCGGTCTTGAAATTCTCGTCGATGCCCACCGCGATATCATGTAATTCCTTATCCGTCAGCTGCGGATCGAATGCGCGCATCCTCGCCGCGAACTCATGGGCGAGCGCGGACGTCTTCCTTTTCGAAGGGGACGGCGCCGGTGACGGCGCGGTCGTCGGCGCGGCAGTTGGCGGTGCTGCCGCCAACAGGGGCACCGCGGCCGTGGCGGCGATGAAATTCCTGCGAGTCGGCATAGCTTACACTTCCATAACGACGGGCACGATGACCGGACGGCGTTTATACCGTGCGTGAATTGCTTTGGCAAGGCCGCTGCGAATGTGTTCTTTCACGGTATTGACGTCGCGAATCCCTTCGACCGGAACTTCATCGATGAGGTTGACCAGTTCCGCGCGCAGTTCGTCCAGCACGCGTCCGTCGGATTCCGGAACGTAGAACACCCCGCGCGAAATGAGGTCGGGCCCGGCGATCACGCGAGCTTCTTCACTATCGATCGTCACGACGACCATCATGAACCCGTCGGCCGCGAGCAAACGCCGGTCGCGCAGCACCGCCTCGCCGACGTCGCCGACGCTCGAGCCGTCGACGAAAACGTGGCCGCCGTACGTCTTGCCGATCTTGTCGCCGTATTCGCGCGTGAACTCGAGAACGTCGCCGTTCTCGACGACGAAGACGTTTTGGGGATCGACGCCGGTGCGTGCCGCGAGTTTACCGTGCTGCACGAGCATGCGGTACTCACCGTGAACCGGAACGAAGAATTCGGGCCGCACCAAGTTGAGCATCAGCAAAAGCTCTTCTTGCGATGCGTGACCGGAGACGTGCGAGCGGCCATCGGTTCCGTGCACGACGATCGCACCGAGCCGGTAGAGGTTGTTGATCGTTTTATACACGCCTTTTTCGTTGCCGGGAATCGGCGTGGCGCTGATGACGACGGTATCGCCCGGAACGATCTTGAACTTCGGGTGGTCGCGCACCGACATGCGGGTGAGGGCGCTCATCGGCTCGCCTTGCGAACCGGTCGTCATCACTACGACGTTTTCAGGCGGATACTCGTCCACTTGTTCGATGCGAATCGTGCGATCCGACGGTACGCGCAAGTAGCCCAGCTCCGACGCAAAGTGCACGACGTTGATGAGCGAACGCCCGAGAAACGCGATCTTGCGATCGAAGCGGATCGCGTGGTCGATGACCTGCTGAATGCGCGGCACATTCGAAGCGAACGACGCGACGATGATGCGCCCTTTGGCGTGCGAGAAGACGTTCGTGAAAGCTTCGCCGACAATGCGTTCCGATTGCGTGTGACCGGGCCGCTCCGCATTCGTGCTGTCCGAAAGCATACACAAAACGCCCTCGTCGCCGACGCGCGCAATGGCGGCGAAGTCTGCCGGACGTCCGTCAATCGGCGTTTGATCGAATTTGAAATCGCCCGTATGGAAAATCGTCCCGACGGGTGTCCGCAGCGCAAGCGCACATGCGCCGGAGACGGAATGGTTGATGTGAATGAACTCCGCCTCTATCTGGCCGTAGGTGATCTTGTCGCCGGGCTGCACCGTAACGAATTGCGCCTCACCCATCATCTTGTGGTCGCGCGACTTTGCTTTGATCAGTGCGTTCGTAAGGGGCGTGCCCACGACGGGGACGTTGAACTCACGCAGCAAGTACGGGATACCGCCGATGTGATCTTCGTGCCCGTGCGTAACCAGGACCGCCCGGAACTTTTCTCGGCGCTCGCGCACGTATGTGAAGTCATTGATGACGATGTCGACGCCGTACATCTCCTCATCGGGAAACATGAGGCCGCAGTCGACGGCGATCATGTCGTCGTTGGTTTCGATCAGCGTCATGTTACGGCCGATCTCGCCGCATCCGCCAAGAGGCACGATGCGAACGAACGGTTCGGCCGGCGGCGCTGGAACGATGAGGGGACTTGCGGAGGCTCTAAGCATCTTGCCGGAGGGCCGCTTGGACGTGAGGGGTTGGCATGTCCCTCCGTTACCGCACCGGGCTGGTGCTGACCTCGCTATTGCTGCTCGGCGCGGCGAGCGGAACGGCAAAAACGCCCGATCACCGCCTCTCGCAGATTCAAGACACGCTGCAGCTTCGAGCCGCCGACATCTACTCGCGCCGCGCGCTGCGCCGCGCCCGCATTATCCTCCAGCTCAAACTGCTCGAGTTGCGCAGCGAACGGCTCGAACGCGTGCGCAAGGCGATCGAGCGGCATATTCCGGTTGACGAGATCTTCAAAGACATTTGACAGGCGTCTTTTGCGGCACCCGTGAAACAAGGCTCGATCGGCTGTGTATTATAAGCGGCCAGCACGCTTCCGTTTCTAAGAAGGGAGCCATATGGGTGTTTCGACTCCGGTTGCCGGAAGGGCAAACGGTCTGTCTACCGTTTTGAATGTCATTACCGCACCGCGCGAAGCGTTTGAAACGCTGCGTGTTTCACCGACGTGGGGCTGGGCATTCCTCGTAACGGTGCTGCTCACTGCTCTAGGACAATATCTCGGAACGCCGGCGACGATTCACGCGCTGCAGGCTTCCTGGCCTGCGCAAGTTGCCGCGAGTCCGCAGCTCGCCGGCGCATCGCCGCAGGCGCAACAAAACGCGCTCAACCTTTCGATATCCGTCGTAAAAATGGTTTGGCTGGGCTCCCCGATTATCGTGCTCATCGGTACGCTCGTCGCCACGATCGTCATGCTCGTCTTCAAAGCCATCGGACGTGGCGATGCAAACTTCAAGCAGCTGTGGTCTGCCGCGATGAACGTCGCCGTCGTAAGCGTGGGCATTTCATCGCTCCTTACGGGTCTGATTGCAGTCGTCCGCGGCGCCGCCAGCTATAACTCTACCGCGGACGCCTACAAAGCCATGCCGTCGCTGGCGTGGCTCGTGCCGCACGCCGGTGTAAAACTCACCGCGTTTCTCGCCGGCTTCAGCGTCGTAAGTATTTGGGGCGCCGTCCTGTTCGTGATGGCGATGATGTACACCGCGAGAACCTCGAAGCCCGTTGCCGCCATTTCTGCGATCGTGGGGATTTGCATCGGCGCCGGATTGTTGGCCTGGGGCGCGCGATAAACGTTGATCGTAGCGGCTGCCCTTCTCCTTGCACTTTCGCTCTCGCAAGCGGTCGACTACGCTATAACGCATAGCCCGGCGGTTGCAAGGCAAGAAGCCTTCGTCGCGCAAGCCCAGGCGCAATATGTCCGGCAGCGTTCCATAGAGCTGCCGAACGTGAACGGATCGCTCGCCAATCAACTGCAAAAATCGATGAATTACGCCGGTGCTTACAGCGTCATCGGCGCCGCCCAAGCTTCGGTGTTCTCGCAAAACACCGCGCAAATCGGCACGCAGTACACATATAACGGCGGTCTCTCACACTTCCAAATGCTGGTCGCGCGCCAGAGCTACGATCAAGCCAAAGCCGATCTCCGGAAGATTCAGGACACCTTGGCCACCGACGTCACGACGGCTTTCTATAACCTCGCCAGCAAAGCGGAGGCGGTACACCTGGACAGCAGCGATCTGCAATACCAGCGCATGCTGGTACGCATCGCGCAGGCGAAGGTGCGCGCCGGTGTAGCGGCCGGCGTCGACGTGCTCAGCGCGAGCGCCCAACAAGAAAAAAGCCGTTACATGCTCGAGTTCGCGCGCGCCGATGAGGAAAACACCCGCGAACTGCTCGCGCAAACGATTGGAGCGCCGCTCGACACGCAATTCGCCATTGCGACGACGGTTGCACAGCCCGCGCTGCCTGGGCAGCAAGTGGATGCGCTCATAGCCGTTGCATTGAGCAACCGGCCGGAGATCGATTCCGCTCAACAAGGCGTCCAAATTGCGCGCCTGAATAGACGATCGGCGGATACGGATCTTTTTCCGCAGGTTCAAACGTTTGCATCGTTCGGCAATCAATTCTCACCGACGTTCTACGCGGCACAGCTCTCGGCAATACGGTCGCAAAATGCGTTCAATGCCAGAAACGGTTTGCCGCTTCTCCCTATCCCGAGCCGGGGAACGCCGGG
>CAZRQS010000160.1:0-6661 GCA_964602255.1 uncultured bacterium
ACGGGACATAATGGAGTGTGACAGTGGCAAAAGCGTGCGCAGAGAACTACGGGCCGCTTCCGGCGCTTTTAGTAGTGCTTACGATCATCACCGGGTTCGTCGATGCGGTCACGTATTTGAAATTCGGCCACGTTTTCGTTGCTAATATGACCGGCAATATCGTATTTCTGGGTTTCGCAGTAGCCGGAGCATCCGGTATTTCGATTGCCGGATCACTTGTGGCGCTTGCCACGTTTCTGATTGGGGCGCTCTTTGGAGGTATGCTGAATCAGCGATTCCCGCAGCATCGCGGCAACCTTGTCGCCTGGTCATCCGTGTTCAAGGTCGTACTCCTTATCGTCGCAACAATCGTCGCGGCGGGCGGAGTATCGCCGCTCGCAATTATTCCAGAACTTGGAATAACGATGGGTATTCAGAACGCCATGGCACGCAAATTGGCGATTCCGGATTTGACGACTACCGTTCTGACAATGACCCTAACGGGAATCGCGGCAGATTCTTCATTGGCCGGCGGTCACAACGTACGCCTCGGACGTCGAGTTCTCAGCGTCGTCGTGATGTTTGTGGGCGCATTGGCAGGCGCCGCAATTGTGCTGCGTTTCGGCATCGTTCCTGCGCTCGCCACCGCAGCAGTTATTATGGCGACGGTGGGCTTAGCGTCATACCTGATGAGCCGCGGCAATCCCGCATGGGTAAACGCTTAACGATAGCAATCGGGCGTCTTATCGCCTAACCAGGAAGACACGTCGCGTGTATAAGAGTCTTGCCGCATACTAAAGGTATGAAACGGTCGATCTTGCGTCTATGCATGGTCGCAATTACGGCGTCACTGCTTGCTCGCTGTGCCGGCGGCCATCCTAATTCCATTCCGCCCCGAGGCGAGGGTCTCACGCTCACCAATGCGACGGCGAACATGCTGACCTTGAGCGGTCCCATCGTCAACGTTTTCTCGAACGGTTTTCAAATCCGTAGCACGTCGTGCGGCTACATCAATATCTGGACGAACAGTGCGACGGTGATCACTCCGAGCGGGACTAAACCCGCGATCGGCATGAATGCAACGGTTACCGGAACGGGGACTTGCGCCACGTCGATTACGGCTACTCAAGTCACGCTCAACTCCGGCAAGGTGCCGCAGCATGTACTTACGGCGGCGTATTTATACAGTCCAGGTGGCCCCAGCGGTACGACGTCGCATGGCCGGCCGTTCAGAGCATACGCTTCGTCCCTGACATGGGCTGAAACATATTCGGGTTCGAACGTCTCAGCCGCGGGCATGAAAACGATGTATTACACAAATCCCAATCGCGTCGAGCCCGGCGAGGCGTTGTATACGTCGGACGAAACCACGTTCGCCCATACCTGCAGCAATGCGCGAATCAAACAGACTGGGACGACTGCGACGATTTACCTTATGAACCCGAATGCGGGGAGTATGGTAAATCTCTATAGACAACTCGTCAAGAACCAACTCGCACAGCAGCACTTCGATGCGATCTTTGACGACGAACCCTACGACTGGTACGCGTTGTCGGCTATGCCATGCAACTACGATTCCACCGTGTGGCTCAACGCGTACGTCAACGAAATGAACGCGCTAGGCCATCCTGTTTTTTACAACGGACTAGGGAATTTCGGAGCAAACGGAAGCCTTGCTCCCGCGTTTGGTTTGAATCCGGGTGCGATTGGCGGCGTTGCGGAAGATTGTTACTCGTCGCATTTCCATCCGTTGCTGCTGTCCGGGATCGGCTGGCAAGCGATGGAAAACACTGAACTGGCGATGCAGCAGCAGAGGAAGATCTTCGTCTGCTACTCCGACAATCTCACGACCGCGAGCAACGCCATCGCAATACGCATCTATGTCGACGCGTCGTTTCTGCTGACATATAGCATCGACACCAGTATATTGTGGGAATATTTCGGCACTGCGTCCGGCTATACGGTTGAGCCTGAATCTCAGCTGGTCACGCTATCCCCGGTGGTCAGTACGCCCACGTCGGTTTCGGCGTTGCGGGCCTCAACCGGCGTGTACGCCCGTCAATACGGTTCCTGTTATATTGCCGGCAAACCGGTTGGCGCGTGTGCGGTGGTTGTAAATTCGGACAACGTCTCGTCACATGCATTTCCGTACGCAAACTACCATCACACGTTGCTCCTAAGGGGCGGCGGAATACTGGATGGCGGAACGGTATCCTCACAAGGCCCGGCGCCGCCTAGCCAGATAGCGCCGCTGAACGGCGTGATCGCATTTCAGTGATCGTTAAGGTGTGATAACGCGTACTTTCATCGTTCTTCCAAAATCCCGCGCGTGCAATTCCCGGCGCGGTACGGATTTGCCATGCATCGCAGCTTGAATCGCGCGGATTTCAGACGCGCTAATCTCGACGCCTTCCGTTGCGAGCATTATCTGATTACCGTTGCGCCAGGCGAAGTTCTCGTGTTTGATAAGCACAGGCTGCCCGTTGGCCGTGGGATCTTGCGCTTCAAAAATGTACTTCGGCGGTTGCTCGCCGGCGGGATCGTAGCGGTCCGCAATAAGTTCGAATTTACGGCCGCCTGCACGCCGGAAGACGAAGACGACTTCCTGTGGGCCCACTCGCCAAGAATGTGTTTCTTTGGAATAAACGCCCGTCCCACTGGTTGTAATCTTGTACAAGGCAGCGTCCCGAGGTAGACCGGCGGGCGGCACGATCGTGAAATTAACGCGCGACTGCGCGCTCACGAGCGTCTCGTTTTGTGACGTCAGTTTAGACAATATACGCTTCGGGACTGCGGGCGGTGCAATCCCTCCTAATGCGACCAAAGCCGCGCGATAGCGCGCTTCTAGATTCTGAACGACGGCGGGCGATATTAACGGCACCGCTATTACGAGCGCCGCGAGGGCCGCCGCAGCAACAGGTAAACTGCGATTACGTTGTCGATCTATGACACCAATTGTGGATTGTTGCGAGATCTTGCCGCGGATTTCTGTTAGGGGAACTGGTGGTACAACGATGCTTTTCAGCATCGCATTGAGTGCTGCGTCGATGGCTCGATCATTTGACATCGCAAGGTACCTCGTCGCGGGATCTTATCGCGCTAGATTCCGTGGAAAGTGCCGTCCGCAGTCTTCTTCGCGCGAGCATCAGATGAAAACGAATCGTTGAAGCGTGCAACCCGGTAGCGGCCGCGATCTCGCTGCTGCTTAGGCCGGCATAGTAATGCAAGACAACTGCGCCGCGCTGCACAGGCGGAAGCGAGGCAAGCGCATTGTGCAGGTCCAGCGCATCAGTGTGATTAGAGTCGATTGCCCGGTTTATGGCATCGTCGATTGCTTCCGTGCGCGGACGACGGCGCGCGAGAGTGATTGCGCACCGCACGATAGTTTTATAACTCCACCCACGAAAACCGCTCGAGTTCTTGAGGTTGGGGAGCGATCTTGCTATGCTCGCACACGCCTCTTGTGCGGCATCTTCCGCGAGGCCCGGGTCTCGGAGGACCGTTAAGGCGATCCGATAGGCCTCGGGCCACACGGCCGTTATCAAAACGTCGAGAGCCGGACCGCCGAAACGGGCGTCTTCAATAACGCGGTCATCAAGGTCTAACGGCACGCACGGCTCCCATCGAGCAGCTCTGCAGCGGCTATCATCTTATAAATAGACGCGCGTAACCTTTGAAGTGTTGGTGGGGCGTCAACGCACAAGGCTGGCCGTGCAAGCGAGCGGAAGTAGGCGAACAACGTGGTTCTTACGGAGTGGAGAGTCAGATGAGCGTTCAGTCTCAGGCCGTGGCGCGGGCAGGCCGAGTCCCTTTTGTGGTTATGGCCGCGGCTATTGCTGCGCTGGGCGGACTACTGTTCGGTTACGACACAGGCGTCATTTCGGGTGCCATTCTTTTCATCGCGAAGTCGTTTACGATTTCAACGCAGATGAAAGAGTTCGTCATCAGCATCGTGCTGATCGGCGCGCTCACGGGCGCCATGGCAGCCGGATACGTCGCTGACCGGGTCGGGCGGCGTCGCACGCTTCTTACGGCAGGCATCATGTTTACGGTAGGTGCAGTGCTTTCAGCGTTTTCCCCGACCATTGGCGTGCTTCTCGTCGGAAGGTTTATCGTGGGCGTGGCCATCGGGTTTAGCTCGGTCACTTCGCCGCTTTATATCTCGGAAGTCGCTCCGGCGGAAATTCGCGGCGGATTGGTGTCTCTCTATCAGTTTGCGATAACCGTGGGCATTCTCGCAGCTTTCGCAATTGATTATTGGCTCGCAGGCGCCGAGGCATGGCAGTGGATGCTCGGGCTTGCGATCATTCCTTCGGCACTGCTGGTACTTGGAATGCTCGTGATGCCGGAGAGTCCGAGATTCTTGTTCAAGACGGGTCAAGACGACGAGGCGCGTCAGGTTCTGCGACGCATGCGATCGGGCGCGGACACCGCGCAAGAAGAACAAACCATCCGTGATGCGCTCGCAGGCTTGCAAATCGGTCCCGCCGTCGGCGTAATGCACAATATCCGCTTTGCACTATTCGTCGGAATTTCGCTGGCGGTCTTGCAGCAAGTGACCGGCATCAACACCGTCATCTACTACGGGCCGCAAATATTCCAAATGGCCGGTTTTCAGTCGGCATCGTCATCGATTCTCGCGACTGCAGCCGTCGGCGTGGTCAATGTTATATTGACGGTAGTGGCGATTGCGTTCTCCGATCGCATCGGCCGCAAACCGCTGCTGTATGCCGGTTCCGCCGGGATGACATTGGCATTGCTGGTCCTCGCATTTTCATTTTCACTGCCCGTGCCCGCGCACGAACGCGGAATCATCGCGCTCATCAGCCTCATGGTGTACGTAGGCTGTTTTGCTTTCAGCCTCGGCCCGATCGTTTGGCTCCTGATCTCGGAAATCTATCCCTTGCGCGTGCGCGGAACCGGGATGAGCGTCGCGACATTCTCAAATTGGACCGCAAACTTTATCGTCGCGATGTTCTTTCTGACCATGATTCAGGCGCTCGGCCAGCGCGATACATTCTTGGTCTACGCACTTCTTAGCGCGTTGACGATTGTTTTTGTATGGTTTGCGGTCCCTGAGACCAAGCAAGAGCAGCTGGAGAGCATCAAAGTCGGTTGAAGATGAGATGCAAGCGCTATACATCGAGCAGCACGGGACGATCGAAAACTTGCATTCGGTCGACATCCCCGTGCCGTCGATCGGTCCCGACGAAGTCCTCGTCGAGGTGCTCGCGGCCGGCGTAAACCCGAGCGACAGCGTAAGCCTGGAAGGGCGTTTCCCCCAAGCAGTATTGCCGCGAGTTTTAGGGCGCGACTTTGCCGGAAAGGTCGTGCGAGGACCGTCCGATCTTCTCGGCGCCGCGGTGTGGGGTTCCGGCGGGGATCTCGGCATTACTCGCAACGGTACGCATGCGGAGTTTGTCGCGTTGCCTCGTGATGCCGTTGCGCTGCGTCCCAACAATATCTCGGTGGAACAAGCCGCGGTCGCAGGCGTGCCGTTCGTAACCGCTTGGATTGCTGCAGTCGAGTACGGCCGGTTGCAGAAAGACGAATATGTTATCGTTTCGGGAGCTGCTGGCGCTGTCGGTCTAGCCGCCACGGAAATTGCACTCGCTCGTGGCGCGCGGGTCATAGCGCTCGTACTCGACGAGCAGGAGGCGCAGCGTCTTGACCACAGCAGACTCGCCGGCGTCGCGCGTTCCGATTTGAATAATCTGGTTGACGTCGTTAAAGAAGCTACGGGCGGACGCGCCGCCGACCTCGCGCTCAACGGCGTCGGCGCGCCGATCTTTCAGGTAATGTTCGATTCGCTTGCGCACGATGGCCGCATGGCGGTATATTCGGCCGTGGCCGGACGCGACGTTACGTTGGATCTTTTCATGTTCTATCGTAAGCGCATCCAAATGTTCGGCATCGATACTTCTGTGGCGAACGCTGTTGATTGCGCCGGTATTTTTACGAAACTCAAACCGCTCTTCGAATCCGGTGATATTCGCCCGTTGCCGGTATTTGAGCGTTATCCACTATCACAAGCTGCGAGGGCGTATGAGCGCGCGAGGAAAACGCCGCCCGGAAAAATCGTGCTCGTGCCGGATAAACGCTTTGGAGAAGGGCACTAGACGCTCGCCAGGTTGCCGTACAGGCACTTTTCTCGCAATCACTGAAGTTACCAGGTCCTTCTACCTCACATGAAACGCGCCAACCGTCACGGAGGCTCGTCCTATGTCCGTAGCTCGCATAACGGAGATCAGCTCCACCTCGAACCAAAGCTTCGACGACGCCGTAAAACAAGGCATCCAGCGCGCGTCCCAAACGCTTCGCGGCATCCGCAGCGCATGGATTAAAGAGCAGACCGTCGACATCGATAACGATCGGATCACTAGTTATCGTGTCAACATGCTCATCACGTTCGTGCTGGAGGAGTAGTGATTCCACTGCAGATTTCCTACCGTGACGTAACGCAGTCCGATGCGCTCGACCGTCTTATCACGCAAGAAGTTGCTAAACTCGAACGGTACTTCTCGCGCATCGTCAATTGCCGCGTGCTGATCGAACGTCGCATTCACCGAACGGGCGCTCCATTTCACGCGCGAATCGATTTGAGTCTGCCCGGCCACGATATCTACATCAATCAGGCTGGAAACGAACGCGCAGACGTCGATTCGGCTTACAGAGATCCGGT
>CAZRQS010000161.1:0-6643 GCA_964602255.1 uncultured bacterium
CAATACCGCATGTAATTCGAGGGGCCGTTGCATGCGAGTACCGACGAATCGTCCGGATCCGATCCCATAGTGAACGGCACGTACGCCATGTCGAATTGTCCGCTCGCCAGCGTGCCGCCGCGAGAAGATGGCAGAAAGAGCTGCGCGTTGCTGATTGACTTCACTTCGACGGCAAGGCCTCGCTCTTTGAGCTGCGCTTGCACGGCAGTAGCAACGCGCACGCCGGTCATCGATTCGGGAAACTGGACGTACACTAGCCCAAGCGGTACGCCGTTCTTCGCGCGTACGCCGTCTGCGCCGCGCCGCCAACCCGCAGCGTCAAGCAGCGCGTCCGCCGCGCGCGGATCGTAACCCGGTTCTTTCACCGACGGATCGTACGCCCACGAAAATTGCGGCTGCAGCACGTCGGTGACGGGATATCGTCCGAGCGTAATCTTTTTACTGATCGCATCTCTGTCGATCGACATCACGAGCGCCCGCCGCACGCGTACGTCGTCGAGCGGCGGATGCGAGAGGTTGAGCACGAGGCCGGCGACGACTGCTGTCGGCACGGCGTGGAATGCAACGTCCTTCGCTCCGGAAAGTTCTGCCTGCTGAACGGGCGCGATGAGATTCCAATCGAGCTGGCCCGAACGAAGCATAACCAAATTCGTCTGCGGATCCGGAATCACGCGAATGTCCAAGCGAGCAGCTCGCGGAGCACCGCGCCAATATCGCGGGTTCGCCTGGTACGTGAGTGATTCACCGCGCCGCCACGAGACGAACGTGTATGGTCCGTCGCCCACGCGAGGCGCCGCGTTGAACGCCGACTGCGCGAGCGGGGCCTGGTGTTCTAGGACGTGTTTCGGCAACACGAACTGCGGGCGAAATCCGTACGAAAAAAATGTGGTGACGGCCGGCGCCCACGCGTGCTTTAGATGAAAGACGACGGTGTGCGGATCTTTTGCATACGCGCGGTCGATGAGGTCGTAGCCTTCGTGCGAGGGGACGGGATTGTTCGGATCGAGGATGGCATGCAACGTCCAGATGACGTCGTCCGCGGTAACCGGAACGCCATCCGTCCAACGCACCTGCGGGCGAAGCCGGTACGTGATCGTTCGCCCGTCCGGCGAGAGGTCGCCGTTGCTCACGCTTGGGATGCGGGTGATGAGCTCGGGAATTGCCCGGCCGTTCTGGTCCAGGTCGATAAACGGCTCGAAGGCTAAGCGGGCAACCTGCTGCTCGACCGAGGCCGAGTCCTGGTGCAGAAACAGCGGATTCAGGTTCGCCGGGTCTGCCGCAAGGTCAAAGCGTACGGAGCCGGCTTCGCGAGGGGCGGTGGAGGCGGCAGTCCGTGGTTGTGGCGCACAAGCGGCGAGCAAGCATAGCGCGAGCGCGAAGAAGACCGGACGGTGTCGCATGGGATGGGCGTTTCGCCGCCGGGGAGCCGGTTCTTGGCTTGACCGCTTGCCCGAAGAAATGTTGGGTGGTATAGTCGTTACGCCAAATAATCTTCGGAACTATGGACAAACGAACGAATATTGCAGTCGAGGTGGGTGAGCTCGACGACTTGGACCTGCGCCTGCTGGAGGCGTTGCAGCGCAACGCCCGTTCGACGTTTGCGGAGCTCGGGTCGCTCGTCGGCCTCAAGCCGCCCGCCGTTCACGACCGCGTGAAGCGCCTGGAGAGTAAGGGGTACGTTCGCGGATACGCCGCGCAGCTGGACAACAAGCTGCTAGGGTTCGAGCTCATCGCCTTCATTAGTTGTTACACTAGCCCCGACTGCGGTTACGACACCTTCACGCATACGCTGGCGCAGCTGCCCGAGGTCCTCGAGGTGCACAGCGTGGCCGGCGAGGAGTCGTTTGTGCTCAAAGTGATGACGCGGTCGACCGCGCATCTCGACGAATTGCTCTCGCGCCTGAAAGCCGTTCCCGGTATGGCGCGCACCAAGACGACGATCGTGCTTTCGAGCCCGTTCGAACGCGGAGGGATATCCGTCCAGTGATCGCCGCTCATCCCCATCCTTTAGGAACGCATCGCGTCATCGACCCGCCGGGTGCGATGCCGCAAAACGCCCGCAAGATCGACAATACGCCGGTCGCTTTCGAGAACGAGATTCTGTGCGACGTTGAAACGCTCAATATCGATTCGGCGTCGTTCAAACAGATCCACGATCATTGTGAAGGTGACGCCGCGCGCATTGCGGAGCACGTTGCCGCAAACGTACGCGAGCGCGGAAAACAGCACAACCCCGTAACGGGAAGCGGCGGCATGTTCATCGGCCGCGTTCTCAAAATCGGTGAAGCGCTCCGTGGCAAGATCGATCTGCGTGCAGGCGACCGCATCGCCTCACTCGTTTCCCTGACGCTCACGCCGCTTTATATCGAATCCGTCACGCACGTCGATGTTAAAACGGGCCGCGTGTGGATTCGCGGAAAAGCGATTCTATTCGAGTCCGGGCTGTGGGCGAAGCTTCCCGGCGATATTCACGACGACGTCGCGCTCGCGGTTTTCGACGTTGCCGGCGCACCGGCGCAAGTGCAGCGCATGACCAAGACGGGGATGACGGTCGTCGTTATCGGCGCCGACGGAAAGTCCGGTATGCTGGCGTGCGCGCAAGCAAAAACGCAAGCCGGTTCCGCAGGAAAAGTGGTCGGCGTAACGCCTGACGTGCGTACCGACGCGGCGCAAATGCTCCAGCGCACGAGTCTCGTCGATGCGTTGGTCGAGGCGGATGCACGCGACGCGCTGGATCTTTCACAGAAAGTGTCCGTGCTTGTTCCGGACTTGGCAGATCTGGTGATCAATTGTGTCAACGTGCCGGGAACCGAGCTGGGTTCGATCCTTTGCACCAAGGATGAAGGCACGGTCTACTTCTTTTCTATGGCGACGTCGTTCACGGCGGCCGCGCTCGGCGCGGAAGGCGTGGGCAAAGACGTCACCATGATCGTCGGCAACGGTTACGCTAAGGGCCATGCCGGCATCGCGCTGCAAACACTGCGCGATCACCCCGAGATCCACGAATACTTCAACAAAAAATACGCCGGGAGTCGTTAGCTTCATGATCGTTCATAAAAAACCACCGGTGAATCCGGAAGCCCTCGAATACAAAAACCTCAAGCAAGGCGAGTTTTGGCGTCACGTTCCCGCTTATCGCGAAGTGGACGAGGCGACGTTCCTCGATCATCTCTGGCAGCAGAAGCATGCGGTGAAGACGCCGGAAGAGTTGCTCGAAACGATCAAAGATCTCGCATCGCCGGAGTTCATCAAAGACGCGGCAGAAGGTTTCCACCGCGCGCCGATGGCTGTGCGCGTCTCACCGTACGCGCTATCGCTCATCGACTGGAACGATCCGTACAACGATCCGATTCGCCGGCAGTTCATTCCCGTTGGCGGCACGCTGCTACCGGATCATCCGCGGCTGACGCTGGACTCGCTGCACGAACAAGACGACTCGCCGGTTCCGGGCCTCGTGCACCGCTACGTCGACAAGGCGCTGTTCTTACCGCTCAACACGTGTCCGGTGTACTGCCGCTTCTGCACGCGCTCGTATGCCATCGGTCCGGATACGGAAAGCGTCGATAAAGCCACGCTTGCCAAGACGCCCAAGCAGTGGGAAGACGCATTCAAGTATATTTCGGAACGTCCCGAACTCGAGGACATCGTCATCTCCGGCGGCGATACCTATCAGCTTCCGCCCAAGAGCCTACTGACCATCGGCAATGCGCTGCTCGATATTCCGCACGTTCGGCGTATGCGCTTTGCGACCAAAGGCCCGGCGATTATGCCGATGAAGATCATCACGCATACCGAATGGCTGGATGCGCTTACCTCCATCGTCGAGCGCGGCCGCAAACTCGGTAAAGACGTCGTGCTGCACACGCATTTCAACGCGCCTGAAGAAGCGACGTGGATCACGGAACGCGCGATGGCAATGCTCTTCGAGCGCGGCATCTTCACGCGCAATCAATCGGTGCTCATCCGCGGCGTGAACGACACGCCCGAGCGCATGCAGCTGCTCGTGAAACGCTTAGGCCACCTGAACGTGCACCCATACTACGTGTACATGCACGACATGGTCAAAGGCGTCGAGGAACTGCGCACGACGATTCAAACGGCAACCGACGCCGAGAAATTCGTGCGCGGCAGCACCGCGGGTTTCAACTCGCCCACGTTCGTGTGCGACGCGCCGGGCGGCGGCGGCAAGCGCGACGTGCACAGCTACGAGTACTACGATCGCGAGAACGGCATTGCCGTCTACGCCGCACCGAGCGTGAAGCCTGGTAAAGCGTTCCTCTATTTCGATCCTATCGACCGGCTCTCACCCGACGCTCAAGCGCGCTGGGCCGTCAAGGACATCCAAGACCAGATGATCCACGAGGCGCTGCGCATTGCGGGTGCCGCCGACGAGCAACTCGTTCTGGCGTAACCCGTAACTTCAGAACTGTGCGCGCATCGGTACCGCGCCGCGCGGGCGCAGCGTAATGATTGGCTCTGCTTTGATCTCGCGATCCGTGGGCTGCAATTCGAACCGGTAGCGTGTGGCGAGATTGGCGAGCTCGATTCGCGCTTCGGTCCATGCGAATTGGTCTCCCAGACATTTGCGCGAGCCGCCACCGAACGGAAAATACGCAAACTGCGGCAGGTTCTGTTCGCGCAGCCAGCGCTCGGGGTCGAAGCGGTCGGGATCGTCGAAGAAATCCGGCGAACGGTGCAAGACCAACGGGCTGACGAACACCGACGCGCCGTTGCGAATTCGCCAACCTTGCACGTCGACGTCGCGCACGGCATCGCGTCCCAAAATCCACGCCGGCGGGTAGAGCCGCAAACTCTCGCTCAGCACTGCGTCGAGATACGGCGTTTTCGGATTCGCGCGCAATTCTGCCCGCAAACGTTCGCCGGCCTCGGGATATTTTGCGAGCAAGTACCACGTCCACGTCAGCGCGTTCGCCGTCGTTTCATGTCCGGCAACGAAAAGCGTCATGACCTCTGAGCGGATTTGCGCATCGTCAAGGCCTTCGCCGGTGTCCGCGTCGTGCGAGGCGAGTAGCATCGAGAGCGCATCGCCGCGATCTTCACCGCTGCGGCGGCGCTGCGCGATGAGCGCGAGGACGATTTCATCGAGCACTTTGCGCGCGTGCCGGAAGCGCAATGTCGACGGAACCGGCAAGCGGCGCTTGATTGCGCCCAGCGGTCCTAGCACATTCGGAAATATCGTGACGACTTCGTGCAGCGCCGCACCGACGCGATCCGCTTGTTCGCCGGCATCAACGCCGAACAGCGTCTTCGATGCGATGCGCAGCGTGAGTTCCATCATCTCGGCGTGCATGTCGAAGACGTCCGAGGGCGCTGTCCACGCCTGCGCGTAGTCTTGCATCGTCCGCGCGTACGCCGCGATGCGCTCTTTGTGGAACGCCGGCTGCACGATCCGGCGCATGCGCCGGTGGAGCGGATCTTCGCTGGTCACGAGTCCTTGGCCAAGCAGCTCGCGCATCGCGCGAGTGCCCTCGGACTTTATGAAATCATGCTGATGTGTGACCAGCACGTCTTTGATCGCCGCCGGCTCGTTCACGAAATAAAAGCGGCGCCACGGTACGCGGAATGTCGTCACCGGTCCGAACTCGCGCGAAACATCCGCAAGGAACGTTGGAAACTCGCGCAGCGGCGTGCGGCGCAAACGGCTGTACGTTTGCCACATACCGGGACCGGGCGCTTCACGCACGCTCAGCCTCCCGCTTTTTTGACGGTCCGGCCTTGCGACTGCAGAAATTCGACGATCTTCTCGCGGTGGTCGCCTTGAATCTCGACCACGCCGTTCTTTGCCGTTCCCCCCGTGCCGCACAAACGCTTGATCGCCTTCGCGATCTCCGGCAACTCGCGTTCGGGCAGGCCTGTGATAATGCACACGACACTTGCGCGGCGGCGCTCACGCATCACGCGCACGATGCCGTCATCGGGAACGCGATTCTTCACGGGCGAGCGGTTCGGCAGGCGCGCGCGCTCACCTCGCCAAACGCCCGGCGCATGATCGATCGTCGTGTAGCCATCTTCTGCGGTGCACACACCGGCAACGGGTCGCGCCACATCGAGATCGCGCAGAATGTCGCAGAGTACGTCGTGCAGCGCAACATAGGCATCGTGTACGGCGGCGGCCGTGTCGGACTGATGGGCGTCCTCGCCGATGCGGCATTACAAGCAGGCGGCGAGGTCGTGGGCGTTATACCGCAGGCGCTCGCAGGCGAAGAGATCGCACACAGCGGGCTAACGAAGTTGCACGTGGTCGGCAGCATGCACGAACGCAAAGCACTGATGGCGGACTTGAGCGACGGATTCATTGCGCTACCCGGCGGCTTCGGAACAATGGATGAGTTTTGCGAGATCCTCACGTGGGCGCAGTTACACATCCACCACAAGCCGGTCGGCCTGCTCAACGCGGACGGATATTACGACGAGCTCCTCGCGCTTTTCGACAAGATGGTCGCCGAAGGTTTCGTAACGCGCAAAAACCGCAGACTTGTGCGCGCCGCTACGACTATCGAGCAATTGCTCGACGTGATGTTCGCGATTTGATCGATCGCGGGAGGCGTTTCCCTTGTAGGGTGAGCCTGTCGAACCATGACGTTGCCGATACGCAATGTGTGAGCTTATAACGGTCTCACTA
>CAZRQS010000162.1:0-6621 GCA_964602255.1 uncultured bacterium
CACTCGAACGCGTCCTCGTCATTCCGTGGAACGACCGGTATACAACCGAAGACGTTGAGTACATCGCTGACGGCATCGATGCAGCGGTCCGCGCTCTCGCGCGCGAGCATGTCGTCACATGAGCGACCCGCTGCGCTTCGCCCTGGTTGGAACCGGCGCCATCGCGGCGGCGTACGAAGCTGCTTTCGAAGGCTTGCCAGAAGCACAAATCGTCGCGGTGTGCGACGCCCGTCGAGAGGCGGCACTGCCTTTCGCAAAACGCCTTCATTGTGCGGCATATACGTCAGCCGCATCGCTTGCACGCCACAACCACATCGATGCCGCGATCGTGTGTACGCCGCCCTCGACGCACGAATCCATTGCGCGGACGCTGTTACACCACGGAATTCACGTCCTGTGCGAAAAACCGCTTTCAACGAGCGTGTCAAGCGCGTATCGTATGCTCGAGGCGGCGCGCACCGGACACGCTCTGTTGACGATGGCGTCGAAATTCCGTTACGCGGAAGACGTGCGTAAAGCGCGTTCGCTGGTTCGGGCCGGCGGTATCGGCGAGCTCGTCTTCATTGAGAATGCCTTTACGTCGCGAATCAACATGATGCGGCGCTGGAACGCCAACGCGGCAATCAGCGGCGGCGGCGTGCTGATCGACAATGGAACGCACGCAGTCGACATACTGCGGTTCTTCCTTGGAAAACTGCGAGACATTCAGGTTATCGAAGGACGGCGCATACAAGGTCTGGCCGTCGAGGACACCGTTCGCGTTTTCGTTCGCAACGACGACGGCGTTATGGGCACGTCCGATTTATCGTGGAGTATCGATAAGGAACTCGATACGTATTTACGCATCTATGGAAGCGACGGTACCATTCTCGTCGGGTGGAAAGAGTCGAAGTATCGGCGTCGCGACGATCCGCAGTGGCACATCTTCGGATCGGGTTACAATAAAGTTCAAGCGTTTCGCAGTCAGCTCGTTAATTTCTGTGAGGCCATCCTAGGTAAAGCCGAACTCGTCATTACGGCCCGGGACGCTCTGGCATCCGTTGAAGTCATTACCGCCGCCTATGCCGCTCTCGAACGAACACGCTGGCAAGACATCGCAAGCCGTATTGAAGACGTCGCACCGCCCCTCTCCTCAGTACCCCCGCATCCGTTAGAGGCAGTGTAATATGGCCGTTCATCCGTCAGCCATGATCGAACCGGGTGTAGTCATAGGAAAGGCAACCGCGATCTGGGACAACGTTCATATCCGGCACTCGGCGCGAATCGGCGACGAATGCATCATCGGTGAGAAAACGTACATCGCGTACGGCGTCGATATCGGCGACCGCGTGAAAATCAACGCGTTCGTGTATATATGCACGGGGGTGGTCATCGAACGCGGCGTGATGATTGCAGCCGGGACGGTGTTCACAAACGATCGATTCCCACGCGCAACCACTCCCGATCTCCGGCGTCTACGCTCTTCGGATCCCGATGAAGAAACGCTGCCGACCTTGGTGCGCGAAGGCGCGACGATCGGAGCGAACTGCACGATCGGTTGTAATTTGAAGATCGGACGGTTTGCAACTGTCGGCATGGGCTCTGTCGTCACTCACGACGTACCGGATTTTTTCTTGGTCGCCGGCAACCCCGCGCGCCAAATGGGCTATGTCTGTGCCTGCGGCCATCCGCTCTTTCCCCCGCGTCATGACGGTTTCTCGGAAGTTCACACCGAGAAGGTGTGCGTCTCTTGTGAAACACGTTATGAAGTCGCGGGGTCTTCGGTCAAACAGCTGGCACCGACGATATGAACGGCTCACGCTTCGGTATCGTCGGGGGCGGAATGCTCGGCATGACCCTCGCGCTGCGGCTCTCACAGGCGGGGCACCACGTGACGGTATTGGAGGCGGCGGATCACGTCGGTGGCCTTGCGGCACCGTGGCAACTTGGAGACATCGTTTGGGATCGCCACTACCACGTCACGCTCGCATCGGATCTTGCTCTTCGCTCCTTGCTTGAAGAGCTGGATCTCGAACGAGAGATCCGATGGAGTACGACGCGCACGGGCTTCTACGTCGACGGCAAGCTGTACTCGCTATCGGACACGCTGGAGTTTCTCCGCTTCCCGCCGCTGAGCTTGCTGCAAAAAGTGCGTCTTGCCGCCACAATCGTCTACGCGTCGCGCATAACGGATTGGCGCCCGCTGGAGCGTATCACGGCTCTCGATTGGCTGACCCAACTGAGCGGCAAGAAAACCGTGGAAGCCATCTGGTATCCATTGCTGCGCGCCAAGCTGGGTGCAAACGCGGAGCGTGCGTCTGCGGCATTCATCTGGGCGGTAATCGCGCGAATGTACGCTGCGCGCCGCAGCGGAATGAAACGCGAGCAATTCGGCCACGTCGACGGCGGATATGCTCGCGTTCTGCATCGGTTCGAAGAGCATCTTAGGGCTCGCGATATCGATATACTCACCTCCTTTCGCGCGCAGCGCGTTGAATCCGACGGCGTCGGCGTCATCGTCACGGATCAGAACGGCAACCACCGGCATTTCGATCGCGCCGCGGTAACGGTTGCCGCGCCGCTGGCCGCGCAGCTCTGCCCGCAGCTAACTCTAAAAGAGTGCGCGCTGCTGCGCGGCGTTCAATACCAAGGGATCATCTGCGCATCGCTGTTGACGGACCAGCCGATCACGCCGTTCTACGTGACGAACATCACAGACCGCTGGGTTCCGTTTACCGGCGTCATTGAGATGACGCGTGTCGTGGATCCGAAAGTATTCGGCGGCAAGTCGCTCGTGTATCTGCCGAAATACGTTCCGGCAGACGATCCGGCATTCAATCTGGGTGACGAGCAGGTTCAGGAAGATTTTCTGGGCGCCCTAGAGCAGATGCATCCCGCTTTTTCGCGCCGTTCGGTGCGCGCGTTCCGCATATCGCGCGTGCGTTACGTGCTTCCGATCGCGACGTTGAACTACTCCGATTCTCTGCCGCCGATCCGCACGACCGTGCCCGATCTGTATCTGGTCAACAGCGCGCACATCGTCAACGGCACGCTGAACGTGAATGAAACCGTCCAGCTTGCGAACCGAACCGCACAGGTTCTCCTCTCCGATGCTTCCGCTCTGCCATTAAGGGTGTCCGATGAAGGCCGCGCTATCGCTTGACCTCGACAACAAGTGGTCGTACATGAAAACACATGGCGACCCCGGCTGGGAAACGTTTCCGTCGTATTTGGATATCGTAGTGCCGCGAGCGCTTCACATGCTGGCAAAGCTCGACCTGCGTATCACCTTTTTCATCGTCGGACAAGACGCCGCGCTGCCGGCAAACGCGGAACCGATTTCACAGATCGCGCGAGCGGGGCACGAGATCGGCAATCATTCGTTTCATCACGAACCATGGATGCACCGGCGGCCGGAGGCCGAGATCGACCGCGAATTGGCACAGGCCGAGGAAAGCATCGAAGCGGTTACCGGCCAGTGCCCGCGCGGATTTCGCGGTCCCGGCTTCACGCAGTCTGCCGACCTGTTACAAGCGTTAGTACGCCGCGGCTATGCATACGACGCCTCATCGCTACCGACGTTCATCGGTCCCCTCGCGCGATCGTATTATTTTCATACGGCCAAACTCACGCCGGAAGAGATGCGCGACCGTGAGGATCTCTTCGGAAGCTTTTCCGACGGCTTTCGCCCGAACCGGCAGCACCGGATAGAAACGCAGCAAGGCCCGATTGCGGAGATCCCAACGACGACGCTGCCGGGCCTGCGCCTGCCGTTTCATATCAGTTACGTTCTCTACATCGCGACGATATCGCCGATGCTTGCGCTGGCGTACTTCCGCACCGCACTGCTCCTATGCAAGGCCAGCGGAACGGAGCCGTCGATTCTGTTACATCCGCTCGATTTTCTGAGCGCAAACGAATGTCCGCAGCTCGCTTTCTTTCCCGCCATGCTTTTGGACGCCGGTCTGAAGCGTACGGTTCTATACTCAGCGCTTTCGATGCTTGCAAGTCAATTCGAAATTGTTCCGCTGACAGACGTCGCGAAAATTGAAGGATCCAAAAAGGCGTTGGCTGCGGTTTAGCCTAGGCCAAGCCGTTACGAATCGCGTGTACCGCGGCTTGCGAGCGGGCCGTAAAGTGCAGCTTCGAGAAAATGCGGCTCACGTGGTTCTTCACCGTTTTCTCAGAGAGCACGAGACGCTGCCCGATATCGCGGTTGGAGAGCCCTTGAGCGATGAGGCGAATGATGTCGGTCTCGCGGGGCGAGAGTTGATCGGTATACGGCAGATGCACGGGAGCCCGGCGCCGTAACAGCGCTGCTGCAACTCGCGGATCCACGTAGCTCGTCCCTTCGCCTATCGACTTGATTGCGGTGAGCAGTTCTTGGAGCGAAGAATCCTTGACGATGTACCCGTCCGCACCCACGGAGAGGCAGCGCTGCATCAGTTCGGGCTGCGTGTACATCGATAAGCAACACACCCGCGCGGAAGGACAAGTCGCGCGGTAATATTCTACGACGCTGTCGACGTCTTCCGAATCGATGTCGACCACGATGACGTCGACCTGACCATCCGCAATCGTTGCCGTTTCCCGGTCGGCGGCGATGCCGCTTATAACTACATCCGGATCGGAGGCGAGAATGTGTGCAACGGCCTTACCAAATAGCAATTGCCGCTCGATAATAAATACACGAAGCGGATGCTCTTGAGTGGCTATCATCTGTAGTGTCGCCCCTTCGCGAATACCCTATCGCGAGACGTTAGTAAATATGAGCTCCGGTGCTCTTAATACTGACCTAGCCCATCAGGGCGAGCAACAAACGACTGTTGCGATTCCGTTTAAATTCCTTAACCAGTCATCGCGTTGCTAAGGTAGGCGACAAATAATAGGGCCCCGCTTATACGGGGCCCTATTCAGCATTTCGCTTGCTAGCTGATTACGTCGTTGCGATTTCCGCTTCACGCTGCGGCGGCGGCTCGATTCCGGGGATTTTGCTGAAGCGCATTTTTTCCGGATTGTCCGGATCGACTTCGCCCAGTATGCGATCGCCCGCGCCGAAGGTGCCGCGCAGCATCTCTTCCGCGAGTTCGTCTTCGACTTCGCGCTGAATTGCGCGACGTAACGGACGAGCTCCGTATTGCGGGTCCCAGCCTTTCTTTGCAAGCAGGGCCTTGGCTTCTTCCGAAACTTCCAGATGCATGTCTTGCGCTTTGACCTCGCGCATGACTTTCTCGAGTTCCAGACCGACAATCTGTTCGATCTGCACGCGAGTGAGCTGATGGAAGACTACGATTTCATCTAAGCGGTTCACGAACTCCGGCCGGAACGTGTGCTTGACTTCCTCGAGCACTTTGTTCTTCATGCGCTCGTACTGCCGCGGTTCGTCTTCTTCCGACGTCTTCGAAGTACGGAATCCGATGTCGGTGGTCGTCTGCATTCCCGTTGCACCGACGTTCGACGTCATGATGATCACGGTGTTCTTGAAGTCGACCTGACGGCCCTGAGAGTCGGTCAAACGTCCGTCGTCAAGCACCTGCAGCAGCAAGTTGAAGACGTCGGGATGCGCTTTCTCAATCTCGTCGAGCAGAATGACGGAGTACGGCCGGCGGCGCACCGCTTCGGTCAGTTGTCCGCCTTCTTCGTAGCCGACGTATCCCGGAGGCGCGCCGACCAGACGCGAGACCGCGTACTTCTCCATGTACTCCGACATGTCGATGCGGATCATCGAGTCGGAATCGTCGAACAAAAACTCCGCCACGCTGCGCGCCACTTCGGTCTTGCCCACGCCGGTCGGACCGAGGAACATGAACGAACCGATCGGACGGCTCGGATTCTTCAATCCTGCGCGCGAACGGCGGATGGCTCGAACGATAACGTTGATCGCTTCATCTTGGCCGACGATGCGCTTGTGCAGCGACTCCGCCATGTTGAGCAGCTTCGCGGTTTCCGCTTCCGCGAGCTTGCTGACCGGAATCTTCGTCCAAGAAGCTACGATGTACGCGACGTCTTCCTCGGTGACTTTGACGATCTTGTCGCTCTGCGAACGCTTCTCTTGCCACTCTTTTTCGAGCCGCGCCTTTTCGAGACGGACTTTCTCTTCTTTATCCCGCAGCGCAGCGGCCTTGTCGAACTCTTGCGCCTTGACGACGGCTTCTTTCTCCGCAACCAGTTTGCGCAGTTGAACGTCGATCTCGCGAATCTCCGGCGGCGGCAACGTCGCTTGCAAGCGCACGCGCGAGGCAGCTTCGTCGATGAGGTCGACAGCTTTGTCCGGCAAGAAGCGATCGGTGATGTAACGATCGCCGAGTTTCGCGGCAGCAGCTAGCGCTTCATCGGTAATCTGCACCTTGTGATGCGCTTCATACCGGTCGCGCAGGCCCTTGAGAATCTCGATCGTTTCTTCAACGGTCGGCTCACCAACCATGACGGGCTGGAAGCGCCGCTCGAGCGCCGAGTCCTTCTCGATGTGCTTGCGGAATTCGTTGAGCGTCGTCGCGCCGATGCATTGCAGCTCGCCGCGCGCAAGCGCCGGCTTGATGATGTTGCTGGCATCGATCGCGCCTTCGGCCGCACCCGCACCGACCAGCGTATGCAGCTCGTCGATGAACAGAATGATCTCGCCGGCAGCGCCGCGGATCTCGT
>CAZRQS010000163.1:0-6555 GCA_964602255.1 uncultured bacterium
CCCTGCTCGGGCAGGTGCTCGGCATAACCGCTATCGGTTTGCTCATCACCGCGGGCACCGCGTATCTTTTCCAAGATCTCAGCTACGGCATCGGACTACTGGCGATGATCATCGGCTTCGTGCTGCTGATCGCGATCAACGCGACGCGCGCGAATCCGGCGCTTTCACTGACGCTATTCTACGCGTTCGCCGCGCTTGAGGGTGCCGGCATAGCGCCTACTATTCACTACTACGTGCGAAGCATCGGCGGTGGCGTGGTCGTTGACGCGGCCGCCACGACGGGCCTCGGCATGCTTGCGCTAGCGTGCATCGTTTATGCGACCGGACTGGATCTGCGCCGATTCCAGGGATACTTTTTCCTCGCGCTGATCGGCCTGGTGCTTGTCGGAATTGTCTCAGCGTTCACGCATTGGGTGCATCCAGCTACCTATTCGTGGCTGACGCTCATCATTTTCACGGGACTCGTGCTTATCGACTTTGCTCGCATCCGTGCCGGTGGAGACGGCCTCACGCCTGTCCAGCTTGCCGTGCAGATCTATCTGGACGCGATCAATATTTTCTTAGCGGTCCTCTCACTGCTCGGAGCCCGGCGCAGCGAAGACTAATCGCACTGCCGGAACCCTCCCGGCATGCTAGAATAACCCTCTCATGTGCGGCATTACCGGCGTCTACGCACCCGGCCACGACGCGGCGCGTCTGGCCTTCTTTGCGCTCTATGCGTTACAGCATCGCGGCCAGGAATCCGCGGGCATCGCCGCTGCCGACGGCGGGACGCTACGCTCGCACAAAGACATGGGCCTCATCGGAGCGATTTTCGATGAAGACATTCTCAGCGGACTAGGCGGCCACATCGCCGTCGGGCATACGCGGTACTCTACAACGGGTTCGTCCATCGTCGTGAACGCGCAGCCGTTGCTCGAACGCACCGAGCTCGGCGACTTCGCGTTCGCGCACAACGGTAATCTCACGAACACCGACGAGCTGCGCGAAACCCTCTCGCCGACCGTGACGCTGCAAGCCACATCCGACTCGGAAGTGATGGCGAAGGTGCTCGTCGAGACGCCCGGCACCATGATGGATCGCATCAAAGGCGTGCTGCGACGCGCGCGCGGTGCGTACTCCATCGTCCTCTGCACGCAAAACGAATTGTACGCGTTCCGCGATCCGTGGGGCGTGCGCCCGCTGTGTTTGGGGCGCTATCACGACGGTTGGGTCGTCGCATCGGAATCGTGCGCGCTCTCGACGATCGGCGCGACGTATGAACGCGAACTGGAACCGGGCGAAGTGCTGCGCATCAATGCGGACGGCATTCAATCCGACATCGTGAAGATCGACGAGACACCGGCGCTGTGCATGTTCGAATACATTTATTTCGCGCGTCCGGATTCCAAACTCAACGGACAGTCCATCTACACCGCACGTTATCGCATGGGACGCCAACTCGCGAAGGAGTACCCGGTCGACGCCGACGTCGTCATGGCGATTCCCGACTCCGCCGTTCCGGGCGGTATCGGCTACGCGACCGAAAGCGGGTTGCCCTATGTCGAAGGGCTCATCAAAAACCGCTACATCGGCCGCACGTTCATCAGTCCCGATCAACGCATGCGCAGCCGTGGCGTGCATTTGAAGTTCAACCCCGTCGTCGAGAATCTGCACGGACAGCGCGTCGTCGTCGTGGACGACTCCATCGTGCGCGGTACAACGACGCCGCGCATCGTGCAGCTGCTGCGTGAAGCGGGCGCACGGGAAGTGCACGTGCGGGTAACCTCGCCGCCGATCAAGCACCCGTGTTATTTAGGCGTCGACATGGCGTCGTACGACGAACTCATTGCGGCCAACTTCACCGTTGAAGAGATCCGTCAGAAGATCGGTGCGGATTCGCTCGGGTATCTCAGCCTCGAGGGCCTCATTGAAGCAACCGGGCGCAGCTCGAATGAAATGTGCTTGGGCTGTTTGACCGGCGTCTATCCGAACGTGCCGGCCGCGCACGAGCCGCGCGTCTTAGCGTAGCTCCGCGACCCCCCTTTTACGACTCGGGGAACCGCTTTTCGCGAACGTCTTCGGCGTACGCGCGCAATGCATTGGTTGCGGCGCTGCCGATGTCGGCGTACTGTTTTGCGAAACTCGGCGCCGTAGGATACATTCCAAGCACGTCGTGCAGCACGAGAACCTGCGAATCGCAGTGCGGACCGGCACCGATGCCGATGGTCGGAATGGAAAGTACTTGCGTGATTTCGCGCGCGACCTCGTGGTCGATGACTTCCAATACGATTGCGTACGCGCCGGCTGCTTCAACCGCGCGCGCATCCGCGAGTAAACGTTCGCGGTTGGTGCGCACTTTGTAGCCCGGACCTAGACTGGCTGTCTGCGGCATCACGCCGATGTGTCCGACCACGGGAATACCGGCGCCATAAATTGCGCGAATGCGCTCGGCTACTTGCGTTCCGCCTTCCATCTTGACCGAGCACGCGCCCCCTTCTTTGACCAGACGGATCGCGCTGCGGATCGCATCTTCGTCGCTGATCTGATACGAACCGAACGGCATGTCCACCATAACGTGAGCGCGCGACGTGCCCCGTGTAACCGCCTGCGCATGATGAATCATGTCGTCCAGCGTAATCGGCGTCGTTTCGTCATAACCGAGCACGACGTTGCCGACGCTGTCACCGACCAGAATGACGTCGATGCCGGCGCGTTCTGCAAACTCCGCGAACGGCGCGTCATAAGCGGTGACAACCGGGAAGACCGTCTTGTTCTTTCGGCGTTTGATCGCGCCCGCGGTGAGGCGTCGGAGCGTACCCTTCTCAGGTACATAAGGACGGGCATCTGCGCGTTCGGCTGCAGAGCGGTCTCCAGGGCTTACGGTGCTCAAAATATTTCGCCTATTCGTAATTGCCGGTGCTTGCCCAGGCCTTCTGCGCTGCATCCCCGGCACCCCGCATCCCGGCGCCTAACGGTACGCCCGGGCGCAGCGGACTCTGTGGTCCACTGCGCGTTTACCGGGCTCGTACCGTTTGTACGCGTTAGCCCGAACGTTGAGTCGTTGAGCTGCCTGCTCCGGCCGTTTGCATAGTGCCGGTGCTCGCGCCGGATGTTGTTCCGGTCGTGGTGCCCGTCGTCGTGCTGCTGGTTTGGCTCGCCCCGACGCTAATCTTTTTGGGTTGTGCTTTCGGATGCTGGCGCATCATAATCGTGAGGATGCCGTTGTCGACATTCGCTTGGATACTGTCTTCGTCGACGTCCTCGGGTACGGTCAGCATGCGTGTGAAAGAGCGGCGATCGTTGCGGCCGGTGACGGTCAGCACGCCGTCTTGATACGTAATGTCGATGTCTTCTGGTTTGAATCCCGGGACAGGCATTTCGATCTCGTAGCTATCGCCTTTGCGATTCACGTCGATACCGAACATCTGCTGCCAATTGCCCGGGAAGAAACCGCGGAACGGATCCCATTCGAGCAGATTCGAAATACCTTGCCGCCTGCGCGGTTCGATGCTTCCCCGCTCGCTGCCGCTGCCTCGGTTGCCAGAGTCGTTCATAGAAACCTCCGTAGCATCTTGAGAATGCAGCTAATGCTACTACGGCAGACTTCGCAGGCAAAGGTTCAAATATTACTAGTATTACGCGCTACTACTGCGCGAGCGCTCCCACGCAAGCAAAGCGCGCTTGCGGTACGGTTGCCAGCGGTACTGACCTATCGCGCCCGTGCTCAATATGACGCGATGGCACGGAATCAGGTAGGCGATTGAATTATTTGCGAGCGCATTACCGACCGCGCGTGAGCTTTGCGGCGCGCCGATAGCGCTAGCAATCTGCTGATACGTTCGCGTAGCGCCGAATGGAATTTCGAGCAGTGCGCGCCAAACGTGCACCTGAAAGTTCGTTCCAGCGGCGAGAAGGCGAATGGGCGTCTGTTCGTTTTGCGGATGGAAGATGCGCGCGGCAATCTGTGCGGCGCTTGCGTCATCGCTCACAAGGCCCGCATGCGGCCATTGATTGCGTAATTGCTCAATCGGATCGTTCGTGGAGTCTTCGATAAACGACAGCGTACAAATCCCGCGCGGTGTCTGCGCGGCGAAGATCGTACCGAACGGAGTTGGCGCGGTCCCGTAGCGGATCTCCAAGCCCTCGCCGCCCGACTTATATTCGCCGGGCGTTACGGCCTCAAGCGTGATGAAGTGATCGTGCAGGCGCGCAGGGCTGGAGAGGCCCGCATCCAGTGACGCGTCGAGCACGCTGCGCGATGCATCGAGGGCGTCCTTTGCGCGGTCCAGCGTGAGATGTTGGAGAAACTGCTTCGGCGTTATGCCGGCGTAGCGGCGGAAGAGCCGCTGCAGATGAAACGGGCTCACGCCGACGCTCGCGGAAACATCGTCAAGCCCTGGTTGCGATTCAACCTGCTCGCTCAGATAACGGATCGCTCGTTCGATCCGCTGGTAATCGGTGTCCATAGCCATCCCAGTGTACGAACCTTCGGTGGGTACGACCACCCGAATCTTGCTGGTGGTTGCCTATTGCACGCTGCGAATCACGCCGAGGAAGAGTAAGGAGCCCGAATGCTCGTCGCGGATGGCGAAGACGAACGGATGATCGACGACGAACGTTTTTGGCGGTACCTCGACGGCGGTTAGACCGATCTCCACGGAGGTGGCAGCAGCGGCGACAGTGCCTTCCTCGTCGACTCGCAGGTAGGATGCATGCTCGACGTCGGCGATGTAGAGGCGCGGCGGCATCGGGTGAATGACCGAAAAATCCGCTGCACTTTTCGAAAACGCGATGGCCATTCCAAGCGACTTCAATGAAGGCGTGAGCGAAGCGCGATAACGCGCGGTGAAGCGCGGCACCGAGAGCGCTACGCGCTCCGCGTGCATGTTTGAAGCGATACGCGCGAAGGAAGCCGCATCGAGCGTGTTTGCAAAAGCGTCCGCGGTTCGATCTGCCGGGAGCAGAATATACGCCGCGAACCCGCCATGACCGTACGGCACGCGAACCGCACGAAAGTTTGGTCCGTCGAAATCCGCGTAGCTGGCGGTATTGTTCATCATCTGCACGTTGTGCTTCGAGCCGCTCGCATCGGTGAACGGCGCGGGGTGCGTCGCGTTTTTCTTGAACGGCTCGGTCCACTTGCCGTTGAAGGCTAAGGCGTTGGTGAGATACGCAAAGTCATAGGTGTTCGTGCGGTCCACCAACCGGTCGATGAGGCCGAGCGTGTGGTCCTTGGTCCAGGCGTTGATTGCCTGCGCGGCCGAGGGATCGCCGAAGCGCAAGGCTTGCGCGCGCGCATCGTATTTCTGCTCGAGCGTTTGCACATACGGGCGCAGCGGCGGAAGATCCGCTCGCGTCCAAATCGCGTTGGCCACGCCGACGGTTGCATCGCGATTGCTCAGGAGCGAAGCGATGAGCGCGGCGTTTCCGCCGGCCAAGCCGTTTGCCGGCACACCCAATCCTTGCACGATCGCGCTGCGCGTGGAACCCTTCGCACCCTCAGCGGCCATGGAGAGCGCTACGCCGATGCTGACCGGAGAGATGAAAACGTTCTCGTCTTTTGACTGTGGAGCAAGCTGCCGTAGTAAGGCAAATCCGAAGTCGTCGTAGTTCACCGGCTTTACGCCGGTGGCCGCCGCCACTGCAGCCTTTCCGGGCAATGCAACGGCAGCCAGCGCTGCAAGCAGCGCGAATACGATAGAGCGCTTCATACAGGTTCGAACGTTCCCTGCGAGACCGGCGTGACGCTCGCAACCGTGT
Organism: uncultured bacterium; assembly: GCA_964602255.1. Lineage (GTDB taxonomy): Bacteria > Vulcanimicrobiota > Vulcanimicrobiia > Vulcanimicrobiales > Vulcanimicrobiaceae > CAZRQS01. The sequence goes on from CAZRQS010000163.1 coordinate 5,743, forward strand.
CGTTCAGCGGCGCGTTTTGGTAACACCGGAGGAAGAGCTCATGGCCAAGATCCTGCTCCAAACGACCATACCCTTTGCGGAAGATAATTGGCACATCGGAAGGTTCTCGCTTTTGCGGGATCACTTGGCGCGCGAACACGATGTCGTCGCGCGAGATCGCGAGACGAGCGACCGCGTGGACCCCGTTCTCGCAGCGCTTCCGGAAAGCGATTTCGATGAAGTGTGGCTCTTCGCAGTCGATACGGGTGATGGACTGCATCCGGAAGAGTGCCATGCCTTATCGGCGTTTCGCGCGCAGGGCGGCGGACTTTTCGTAACGCGCGATCACATGGATCTGGGCGTTTCCGTCTGCGATCTCGGCGGCATCGGAAAAGCACACCACTTTCATTCGAAAAATGTCGATCCGGAAATCGCGCGAGAGGGTCGCGACGATCGCGATACGCCCGCGATCGATTGGCCGAACTTTCATTCCGGCTCGAACGGTGACGTGCAGGAGATCGAGATCGTCGAACCGGTTCACCCGCTGCTGATGCGAAACGGCGGTGAACGCCTTCGCTATTTCCCCGCGCATCCACACGAGGGCGGGGTGGGCGCGCCACCGGACGACCCGACGGCGCGCGTCATTGCGCGCGGCACGAGTACCGTGACGGGACGCAAATTCAATATCGGCGTTGCCTTCGATTCGCGCAGTCGAGCCGGTAACGGGCTGGCGGAATCGACGTTCCACCATTTCGCCGACTACAATTGGGACACGTCGAAGGGCTCTCCCAGCTTTGTTTCCGAGCCCCCGAGCGACCGCCTTCGCGAACATCC
>CAZRQS010000164.1:0-3572 GCA_964602255.1 uncultured bacterium
AGCGCGTAAACTCGGGAAGCTCGTCGAGAAAGAGCACGCCATGATGTGCCAAGCTTATTTCACCCGGTTTGATCGCGCTGCCGCCACCGACAAGCGCAACTTGGCTAATCGTATGATGCGGAAACCGAAACGGACGAACGCGAACGATGCCGGGTTCCGTTCCCAATAATCCCGCTACACTATAAATCTTCGTGACTTCGATCGCTTCTGCCGGCGTCATCGGCGGAAGAATCGAAGGCAACCTACGCGCGAGCATCGTCTTGCCGCAGCCGGGAGGGCCGACAAATAACACGTTGTGCCCGCCCGCGGCGGCGATCTCAAGCGTGCGTTTAGCGCCGCTTTGTCCGCGCACATCGGCAAAGTCGCCGTAAAAGTATTCGTCGAGCGGTGCCACCGCAGGCGCGCTGGTGTGGGTGCGCCATTTCGCGCCGTTGCCCAAAATTACCGCGACCGCGGATTGCAGCGAATCTACCGCGTAAAGCTCGACGCCTTCGACGAGTGCCGCCTCGTCGGCATTACCTTTAGGCACGACGAGTTTGCAGAAGCCGGCGTTGCGTGCTCCGAGCACCATCGGCAAGATACCGTTCACGGCGCGCAGCGTGCCATCTAACGCCAATTCGCCCAGCGCACAAAAACTTTGCAATGCGAGCCGGTCGACTTGTTCGTCGATACCCATAAGCGCAAGTGCGATCGGAAGATCGAATGAGGGTCCTTCCTTGCGCACATCTGCCGGTGAAAGATTCACCAGCAACCGTCCCGCCGGAAACGTAAAACCCGAGTTGAAAATGGCCGCGCGTACGCGTTCGCGAGCTTCGTTGAGTGCTCGATCCGGCAATCCGATAATTGCAAAAGCGGGAGTGCCGGGCGAACTATCCGCCTCGACGCGCACGACGTAGCCGTCGATGCCGAGCATTGCTGCGGAAAAGGCAAGTGAAAGCAAAGTCTTCCTCCGCGAGTACTCTCACGCGAGGCGCCGCATGCGGCAAGCCTGGATGCGGGTCGCCGTCGCCGATCACCGGCTCTACGGACGGCACGGCCGTATAGCTGCAATACAGCCCCTTTGGGTGAGGCCTCGCCCGGCTTCAGGCCGATTTAGGGCTAGTTCTCCACATCGCCCACAGGCGTGGTGCCCCCGGCTGTGGATAGTTAGTAGCAATTTCCCGAAAGGCGCTCGCAAGCCGCGCAGTTAACCCCCGTCGGAATGCTTTCGGAGGAGTCTAAACGTTGAATAATTCCCGCTTGCTCATGGCGGCCGTTGCCGTGTGTGCGGTTCTGACCGCCTGCTCGTCTAATTCGGGATCCACGGCGTCGAATAGTACGAAATCCACAACCACGTCGACGACTGCAAGTTCGTCGAGCGCGGTTAAAACCGTTGGCGTTTCGATTCAAGACCTCGAAGCGCAGTTCTATCAGCAGATGGAAGCCGGCATGCAAGCGGAAGCGAAGAAATACAACTATCGCTTGCTGTTCGTCGACGCAAGCCGCGACAGTGCAAAGCAGCAGTCGCAAGTTGAAGACTTCATTTCGAAAAAAGTCGACGCGATCGTGCTGACGCCGTTTGACTCGCAAGCTATCGGCAGCGCGATAGCGGAAGCCAACAACGCAAACATTCCGGTCTTTACCGCCGACATTGCCAGTACCAGTAAACAAGGCAAAGTAATCGCCCACGTCGCTTCAAATAACGTGCAAGGCGGCGAACAAGCAGGACTGTTGATGTGCAAAGCCGTCGGCAACTCGGGTGAAGTTGCGATTCTCGACGAGCCCGAAGTGACCAGCGTGCAAGATCGCGTTAAAGGCTTCAAAATGGCGCTTGCGCAGCATTGCCCCGGCGTAAAGGTTGTTGCCGAAGTCGACTCCGGCGGAACGCGTAACAAGGCGAACTCCGACATGGGCGACATTCTGCAGGCGCACAAGAACCTCAAAGGCGTCTTCGGCATCAACGACGACTCTGCGCTGGGAGCCGTAGCGGCAATCCGCGCAGCCGGACTCTCGAACATTGCGGTGATCGGCTACGACGCACAGCCCGAAGCGCGTACCGCGATTGCAAACGGACAGATTTACGGAGACGCGGTCCAGCACTCGGACGTCATCGGTAAAGACACGATCGATATCATTCATGATTACTTCGCCGGAAAGAAAGTGCCGGCGAGAGTCGACGTTCCCGTTGGAATCTTCACCAAGGTTAACGCAGCGAAGTAAACGGCCCTGAACACCACACCTCTCTTAGAGATGCGCGACATCGGGAAGTCTTTTCCCGGTGTTCGCGCTCTCGATGGCGTCACACTTGACCTATACGCCGGCGAAGTACACGCGCTCGTCGGCGAAAACGGCGCGGGAAAATCAACGTTGATGAAGATCCTGGCGGGGGCGCAGCCCGCCGATTCCGGCGAGATCTTCATCGACGGCAAACCGGCACTCATCGACTCACCGCGCGCTGCCGAGAACCTGGGGATCGGTATGATCTACCAGGAGTTCAATCTTGTTCCGTCACTGAACGCAATCGACAACATCGTGCTGGGCAGCGAGCCGGTGCGTGGTCTGTTCATCGATGAGCGAGCAGCACGCGACCGGGCAGCAAAAGTGTTCGCGGATTTGCGCATTGAGTTGCCGCTCAACCTGGAGGCCTCGCGTCTTTCGGTTGCGCAGCAGCAAATGGTTGAAATCGCAAAAGTCCTTTCACGCAGCGCGCGCATCATCGTCATGGACGAACCGAGCGCGGCGCTGACGGACCGCGAGATCGATCGGCTTTTCGAAGTCATCAAAGTACTCAAAGCGCGCGGTGCCGGAATTTTTTATATTTCGCACCGTTTGGAAGAGCTGCCGCGGATTGCGGATCGTATTACGGTCTTGCGCGATGGGGCCGCCATTGAAACGCGCACCATCGATCAATTTCCGCCGGACGACATCGTGCGCGCGATGGTGGGGCGCCGCTTGGAGTCGCATTTTCCGTCACTTCCGCCGGTGGCTGCAGATGCTCCGGTAGTGCTCGACGTCCGCGATCTTGCGCGCGCGCCGATGGTCAACGGCGTTTCGTTCCAGGTGCGCGCCGGCGAAATCGTCGGCCTTGCGGGACTAGTCGGGGCGGGACGCACGGATATCGTGCGCAACATCGCGGGCGCGGATATTCCGCAGCACGGCGAAGTCAGCGTTCAGGGTAACGTGTTGCACCTGCGCGGACCGCGCGATGGCATTGCAGCGGGTCTTGCATTCATCACCGAGGATCGCAAAGCACAGGGCCTGGTTCTCGGCATGACCGTGCGCGAAAATATCACGCTGCCTCACCTTGCGCAGTTTGTCAACCGCGAACTGCTGGTCGACGAAAATAAAGAAGAAGACGTCAGCGAGCGATACATCGAGGAACTGCGCATCCGCACGCCCAGTCCCGAGCAAATCGTACGCAACTTGTCCGGCGGTAATCAGCAGAAAGTGGTCTTGGCCAAGTGGCTGCTGGGCGCCGCCAAAGTGTTTTTATTCGATGAACCCACGCGGGGCATCGACATCGGGGCGAAAGCCGAAATTTACAATCTCATGGTCAAACTTGCGCAAAACGGAGCGGCGATCGTCATGGTAAG
>CAZRQS010000164.1:3672-6550 GCA_964602255.1 uncultured bacterium
GGCGCGATTGCGCTGCTCGTCATCATTGCCATCGTGGTGAACGTCGCTGCAAAAGGCGCGTTCCTCGAACCTGCAAACATCATCCGCGTTCTGCGTCAGATCACGTACGGCTGCATTCTTGCCGTCGGCGAGACGTTCGTGATTATCACCGGCGGTATCGATCTCTCGGTAGGTTCCATCGTATCGCTCAGCGGTGTGGTCATGGCGATGTTCGCCAACGCCGTACACTTGAGCGGGTTTCCGCTCATTGCGGCGACGCTGCTCGTCGGACTTGCGCTCGGTGCTACCGCCGGTTTCGTCAATGCGATACCTGTCGTCAAACTGAATTTACCGCCGTTCATCACCACGCTCGCGATGATGTTGATGGCCGTCGGGCTTTCGTTCAAACTCTCGCATGGGCGGCCGATACCGCTCAACAGCGGGGACTTCCAAAATACCGGCATCGGATTTTTCCTCGGGCCGCTATTTAGCTCGCTGCACCTGCCGGGTCTACCGATTCCAGTGATTTGGATGCTCGTCATCGTTATCGCGTGTTCCGTTCTGCTCATGCGTACGCGTTTTGGACGCTACGTCTTTGCAATCGGCGGCAACGAAGAAGCCGCGCGCCTAGCGGGCGTGAGCGTTGCACGCGTCAAGACGATGGTATATGTGATCAGCGGTATGTGCGCGGCGGTCGCCGGCTTCTTGCTGATGGCGCTGTTCTCGTCCGGCTCACCGCAAACCGGAACCGGCGATGAAATGCTTGAGGCTATTGCGGCCGTGGTCGTGGGCGGCACGAGCCTCATGGGCGGGCGCGGCACCATCATCGGAACCTTCTTCGGCGCACTGCTCATCGGCATGCTGTACAACGTCATGAACCTATTGAGCATCGAATCCTATACGCAGAAGATCGTCCTTGGCGCGGTCATTCTGCTCGCCGTGGTCATCGACGAACTGCGTAAGCGATACCTGCGCCGGGCATAACGATTCTCATGGCGGTGCAAGCCACGAAGGCGCAGGCGCACGATGGGGTGCGCGCTCGCCGGAACCGGACGGAACCGATAACAGCGCTCTCGCTTGCAGCGCTCGGCGTGGTCTTCGGAGACATCGGCACCAGCCCGCTCTATGCGTTCGCGCAGTGCTTCAACGGTGAATTTCCCGCCGCCGTAACGGTGCCGAACGTGCTGGGCATCCTCTCGCTCATCTTTTGGGCGCTGCTCGTTGTTGTATGCGTGAAGTACGTCGGCTTCTTATTGCGCGCAGATTACGATGGAGAAGGCGGAACGCTTGCGCTGCTCGCGCAGTTGATACCGCCAAAGCGCACGGCAATGCCCATGGGCCTAGGGCCGCTTGCGCTTCTTGTGCTTTTCGGTTCTTCCATGCTGTACGGCGATGGCGCAATTACGCCGGCAATCTCCGTCATTTCGGCGATGGAAGGGCTGGATGTGTGGACGACGGCGGCTCACCGCTTCATCGTCCCGCTTTCGGTTATCGTACTCATTGGGTTGTTCGCCGTGCAGAAACGCGGAACCGGACGCATCGGAAATTTTTTCGGTCCGGTCATGGTGCTGTGGTTTGCGGCGCTGGCCGTGCTTGGGTTCTTCGGCATCAAGCAGCATCCGCAGGTGCTGGCCGCCGTCAATCCGGTGTATGCTGTGTACTTTTTCACGCACAACGGAGTGCGCAGCGTCCTCATCTTCGGCGCGGTCGTTCTGTGCGTTACCGGTGTCGAAGCGCTCTACGCAGACCTCGCGCACTTCGGCCGTAAGCCAATCACGATTGCGTGGGTGACGCTCGTGCTACCGGCGTTGCTGCTGAATTATTTCGGACAAGGCGCGCTGACACTCGCACATCCGAACGTGGTTGCAACGCCGTTCTATAGCCTGGTGCCGCGGTGGGGGCTCATTCCGATGGTGATCCTCTCCACCGTGGCCACCGTCATTGCATCGCAAGCGCTGATCTCGGGCGTGTTCTCGCTCACGCAACAAGCGATGCAACTGGGCTATACGCCGCGCTTCCGGATCGTGCACACTTCGCGCCATTTCGCAGGGCAAATCTATATGCCCACGATCAACGCGATGCTCGGCATCGCCTGCATCGTTTTAGTGGTCACGTTCCGTTCGTCCGATCGGCTCGGAGGTGCGTACGGGCTCGCGGTAACGATAACGATGCTCACGACGACAATCGCGTTTGCACAGCTGCTTCGCAAGCGCTGGCAGTGGCCGGCGTGGCAATGGGTTCCGCTGATCGCGCTCTTCCTGTCATGGGAGCTGATGTTCCTCATCGGAAACGCGTCGAAATTCATTTCGGGCGGTTGGGTTCCGTTTGCGATGGCGCTTGCGCTGTTCACGCTTTTCATTACGTGGAATCGGGGGCGCCGCAGATTGATGGAAGCCCTCATGCAGCACACGATGCCGGTCGACGAGTTCATTCGCGAGGTGAAAGAGCCGACGGTCGTGAGCGGCACGGCGTTCTTCCTGAGCCCCGATCCGCACGGTATCCCGTTTATCTTGCGCCATCAGTGGATGCGCAGCCACATCATTTACGACACGATCGTGTTGCTCACGGTCATGCACGCCTCGCAGCCGTTCGTCCATCCGAACAAGCGGCTTGAGATTGAAACGCTCTCGCCGCGGTTGCTACGTGTCAAAGCATGGTACGGGTTCATGCAAGAGCCGAATATTCAGGACATCTTGCATCATCTGCGCCGCCAATGTCCTAAGACGGATTTTGCCCATCCGACGTATTATCTCGCCAGCCCGAAAATTCGCGACGATCACAGTCCGCATGGACTACCGGGATGGCAAGTCAACCTTTTCCGCTGGATGGCACGCAACGCGCGCCCACTAACCGATTCGATGGGCTTACCGCCAAATAATGTTATCGAATTCGGGGTTGA
>CAZRQS010000165.1:0-6433 GCA_964602255.1 uncultured bacterium
GGCCCCTTGTCTATTGCCCGGTCTTACTCAATTCCAGAATGATGTTCCATTCGTGCGGCATGACCGGTTGCACCGAGAGACGCTGCCCTTTCTTGAGCAGCTCCATTCCTAAGAGACGCGGTTCGGCGCGCATGCGCGCTATCGTCACCGGATGCGCGAGCGGTTCAACGAATCCAACGTCTACCATTTGCCACATGGGCTTGTTTTGCGTGCTCCGCGGATCGAAATACTCGCCGCCTTTTTCCCATGCGGTGAAATCGGGATAAGCTTCCTTCACGACTTTGACGATACCGACAGCCGCCGGCTCGGCGATGCTGGAGTGATAGAAGAAGCCGAGGTCGCCCACGCGCATTTCGATCATGTTGTTTCGTGCTTGGAAGTTTCGAACGCCGCTCCAAGGCGTCGTGCCGTCGCTTTGCAATTGCTCGAAGCTGTAGGCGTGCGGCTCACTTTTGAACAACCAATAGCGCATGCATGTGCTCTTCGCCGTTCTCTTGGCGGTAACCCAGCGGTGGCTAATGGTCAGCGACTTGCACGTGGACCCGTTTAATCGCAGCACGACGCCGGCCTACTATAAGTCCGACACGAATTGGGCGCTCTTCACCTCTACGCTAGGAGAGATGCGAAAGGCCGTGCCGGATCCGCAGGTCGTGATCATCGGCGGCGATTTTCTGGCCCACCGCTTCGCAGAAAAAGTCCAAGCGTCCGGTCTGAATGAAAGCACGACGACGGCGGCTCTGAACACGATGTCCCGTATCGAATCGGCATTTGCGCGCGCATTTCCGCACGCACAGTTTCTCATCACCATGGGCAACAACGACGACCCGTGCGGCGATTATAAAACGGCACCCGACACGGACTATCTTTCGCAACTCGCGCGGATCTGGGCGCCTTTGGTAAACCGGCGCGGTGGAGCAGCAAACTTCACTCGGGACTTTGCGCATACGGCATCGTACACGGCGCGCTTGCCTGGAAATATGCGCGCGATCGTCGTCGACGACGTGTATTGGTCGTTGTTTTTTCAGCCCTGCAAGGCTAGCGCTGCCGGCATGCCGTCCGCAGAGATGAACTGGTTTGCGCGCACGCTGTTTTCTGCGTCATCAGAGCAGCGAAACCTCGTGCTGCTGCACGTTCCGCCCGGTATCGATCCGTCGTCGACACTGCTCGCGCATCGCTTCTTAGTCGTGCCGTATTGGCGCGACGACATGCGCAAGCGCTTTCTCGATATTCTCAACGCGAGGTCCGATCGCGTCTCGGTAGTGCTCGCCGGTCACATGCACCGGACGGATTTCCGCTTGGGCAGCGGTGTGCCCATGCTCGTTGCACCGTCCGTCTCGCCGGTGTACTCGAATAATCCGGCATTTCTCACGTTGCAGATGAGCGATGGAACAATACGCGATTATCAAATGTACGCGTACGACGCGAAGGCGCAGACGTGGTCGCGCATCTTTGACTTCGACAAAACGTATGGCGTGGAAGGGTTTACCCCTAATGCGCTGGCCGCAGCGCACGAACGCATCGCGCACGATCCGGCGGTGCAGGAGCGCTGGCTGGATTCCGTCGTCGCAAACGCGGAGATGAACGATCTGCGCGGCGCGTGGCGCGCGTTCTGGTGCGCCCAAACCGATTTCGCCGGCGCTTACACGGCCTGCGCGGGCGACGAACGCCGCGTCACGTTTCTACGAGCAGCGGCTGCTCTGGCTGCGTTGCTGGTCATCCTGGCGATTGTCTTGCTTTCGGTGCGACTCGCGCGGCAGCGCCGGCCGACGTAGTGTGGTATTCTCGGTAGACGATGGAAAAGACGGCGCAGCGGCGAGTGATTCACCAAACGGAGTCAGGCTGGGATGGCGTTCCCGTCGAGGGCTATCGCCCCGGCGCGGCTGTAGGCGTTGAGCGCCACACGCTCATAGGCGGGCGCAAAGCCGATGCGGCTGAATCGGGTCCATCCAAGGAACTGCGCTATTTCGAACTGCAGCCCGGCGCCGTTTCACGCTTAGAGAAGCATGAGCACGAACATTTCGTCATCGTGAAGCGCGGCTTCGGTTACGTAGTGATCAACGATACGCTTACGGAGATCGGACCGAACGACGTCGTCTACGTGGCGCCGCTCGAATTGCACCAGTTCGTGAATCGCGCCGACGAGCCGTTCGGATTCTATTGCTTTGTGGATGCCGCGCGCGACTTCTCCCAAGAGCCGGCGCAAGAAGATCTCGATCGGCTCATGGCCTCAGCGGCGGGTAAAGTGGCGAAACCCTTTGCGGTTCCGCCGCCGCAAAAGCGCTAGGGCGTTACCACCGGGCGCGATCGATCGGAGACCCATTCGCTCCACGATCCGGGATAGATGCGCGTGTCGCCCAGTCCGGCAATTTCCATTGCAAGCATGTTGACCGCAGCGGAGACGCCCGAACCGCATTGATGTACAAGGCGCTGCGCGGGCACGCCGATTGCTTCGAATTCCGTACGCAGTTGCCCGGGCGGTTTCATGAGTCCAAGCGGTCCGGTGAAGTTCGTGCGGAACGGCCGGTTCACGGCGCCGGGAATGTGTCCCGCAACCGGATCCATATTTTCATTCTGACCGGCGAAACGATCGGCGCCGCGAGCATCGAGCAGCGTGAACGCGTGATTTTGCAGCGACTGCAAAACCTCGTCCGCATCGACGGTCATTTCAGAATGCACACGAGCGGTGAGCGTGCCGTTACGCGGGCGCACGGGTTCTTGTGTAGTCACGGGTTTCCCCGTCCCGGCCCAAGCGGCGAAACCGCCGTCGAGTATCGCAACAGCCTTGTGTCCGATGTAGCGCGTTAAAAACCAGAAGCGCGCGGCAAACATGTCCGCGCCCGCATCGTAAACGACGATTTGCGTGTCGTCGTTCACGCCGAGCTCGCGCAAAAACGCCGCGAATTTCTCCGGATCCGGCAGCGGATGCCGTCCGTTGCTTCCGGTTTTTTCGCCCGAAAGATCGTTTTCAACGGATGCAAAAAAGGCGCCGGGTATGTGGACTGCATCATACAGCCGCCGCCCGGCGCCGTGATCTTGCAACATATGCCGCGTGTCTACGACGACCCATTGCGGATCGTTCAGATGAGCAAGCAGTTCGTCAGCGGAGACCAGCGTCGAAAACACTAGTGCAGGTTGATCGTCGTTTTCGGTTGTCCGGCGTTGCCGAAGGCTTCCAGCAGAACTTGCTGCAGCTCGCCTTTTTGCGCCATCGGCCCGAGGACGTCGGTATCGCCATAGAACTTGCCGTTGATGAAGACTTTCGGCAGCGTCGGCCAATTCGTCATCTCGGAAAGCCCTTCACGCTTGGGCATGTTTTCCAGCACGTCGATGACTTCGAACGGATAGCCGAAGCGATCGAAGAATTGGATCGTTTCGAGCGTGAATCCGCAGCGCGGCATCGTCTTGGTGCCTTTGCCGTACACGAGGATTTTGTTTGCGGCGATCTCGCGATCGATCTCTTGTTGCAGTTGGTCTTCCATATTATTTTTAATCCTAAGATCCTCGAAGGGCCGATGGTAAGGTTTTGAGTTCGACGGCGTGGACGCGCCCGTCTTTCAGGGCCGCCTTTAGCGCGCTGTAGACCAGCTGGTGCTGCTCGATCAGCGTTTTATCCGCGAATGCGCTCGAGCGAACGGTGACGTTGAAATGATCCATGGTTCCCGTGCGGTCGACGATCTCGACCTGCGCATCCGGAATCTGCGCGCGGATCAGCGCTGTCAGTGAAATGTTGTCAATCATCCTATGGCCGAAGTTGCGGTGTTTCGTTACGTAACGTCTGTGCTAACGCGCGCGCTTCGCGAAGGGTTTCAGGTAACCGCTCGGAGTGGTCGGCGAGCGCCTTCATCGCACCGGCTGCAACCACGATGCCGCTCACGGCGACGAGGATTGCCGGTACGCCCGTGGCTCGCAAGGGGCCAAATTCTAGCGAGAACGTCTTATTGACGCGCGCGAGGCCCTTGAGGTACTTGCTGAAGTTCACTTGCCTATTGTACGCCGCCGGGGCGCCCGCGCCCGCTCCATACATCTGAGCGAACACCACCGCCGCGAGCCGTTCTTGGTCTGGTCCATGAACAGTCGGCCACAGGCTGCGAGGACGCACGCTCGTATTCGTTGCGCCTGCTTACTTGCGAGCAGGGACACGGTTGCGTGGGCGATTGGGAAGAGGATAGCGTCCGTGGCGGGGGAGCCGGTAAAGCGGAAATGCGGGGCTGCGCCTTCGGTGAGGGCCCCAGCGAGGATATCGCGCAGGGCACGGAGTTCGGCGGCTAGGGCGGCATCGAAGCGCGGTTTTGGGGTTGCAAGGGCAGCGCGCGTAATCGGCTCCAGAGCGGACCACCACCGTGCGGCACCGAGCGGCGTTTCGAGCGGATCGGGCGTCTCCAGCCGAGTGTTTACAAGCGACAGCGGAAGGTACTCCATGGCTATCCTCATTTTACCATGGGTTCCCCGCTGCTTATAGTGGCGGCCTACTCGTCGTAGCCCACGTCGGAGCCGTCGGTGTACTTTATCTCGGGACGGACAGGCGGATGCGCTTTCGTTTGCAGGCGGCCATCCGCACAGTTCCGGCGTCCTCCCCGAAGCGAACGTGTCGCACCGGTAGCCAGAGCGATACCGTGCCGTGGGGTTGGATGTGAATCGCCGCACCGTCGACCTCAGCTAGACCCAGTCGCTTACCGCGATTGTCGTCCACTTCCAATCCCGCACCGATCGTTTTTACTGTTTTCGCCGTCTTGTTGTGAAGCCGCAAAAGAAGCGATACGGCTCGGTCCTCGTCGCGCGAACGAACGACGTCGGCATCGATCAGTCGATCCATTTCGGCTCGATGTTTTGCATCGTTTGCGCGGTCTTGCGCCATCAGCGCCAGCGCCACGGCGTGCGTTTTGTCGCGGTTTGCTTTCGTTAGTATTTGCAAGGCAGGCGGCGTTGCCGCCGCCTCCACATGCTTGGTACAACCCGTTGAGCTTACCGCAATAACGATTGCGGCCAGCGCTGCATATCGTTTCGTCAGTGACATGAAGTTCCTGAAACGAAGTTGATGTTGAGAACGGGATGGATCTCGATTCCGTTCGGGGCAACGCCCGTCTGGCCGTGCAGTGCGTCGAATAGCGGCACACCTGTAATGTCGACCACAATTCCCGAAGGCAGATTCGTAAACGACGTAGGCGATTGTCCGAAACAGTTGACGAGCTTCTGGCGCGTCGCAGAGAAGTAGTTCGCGAAACCGCCGTCACAAGCGCTGCTGCATGCCGGATCGGGTGGCTCGACGATCATCGTGTCGCTCGGATGACCCAAATCGGCGATGACGATGTGATAGTCGTGATCGGTTTCGGTTTTCCAACCGACCAGCGTCGCGCGAACGGTCACTGATTCCGTTTCCCACGGCGCATAACGCGTCGTGTCGTTGTACTGATCGTAAGGTACCGGAACCGGTGCGGCGCGCAGTTGATCGACGGTCATGGATTGCGGCGTCCAATTGATCGTGTTGACGTACGCGTCTCCGAGCGTCTTGATGTGCCAGCGCTGAACGCCGCAGCTCGTTCCGCAGCTGCCGGTGCTGTTGCCGCCGCCGTTCGCCGGGGTTGCAATCGGCGTCGGTCCGCCGCTCGGTGTCGGCGTCGTTACGGGCGTTGGTGTCGGAACGGGAGTCGGCGCAGGCGTCGCACTCGGGCTTGATGTAGGACCCGGCGATCCCGAGGGTGACGGAGCCGGCGTTGCGCCTCCCCATGCGACGTCGTCGACGTCTTGCCACATGTATCCGCCACTGTAGCCGTCGGCGTGAACACCGAAGTAGATCCAGAGCGTTTGTCCGGCGTACGTGCCTACGTCAAACGCTTTTTGAACCCAACCGCTCGTGGTCGCGGCGCTCGTATAAAAGCTATGGACGACGTATCCGGCACTGTCCAGCAAGTCAGCCTCCTGATACGAATACGTGGTGCTTGTCTCGTTCGTGCCTTGATTTACCCAGAACGTGAGCTTTCCGTTTGCCGGTATGGTGACTTGCTGGCACAAACCGGCATCGCCGTTGATTTCCGGTTTCGATCCGGAGCCGCTGGTTTGAGCATACTTGCCTGAGTGGACATATGTGGTTTGCACCGACGCGTTGACGTTTCCGCATTGCGCCCAATACGTGTATCCACCAGATTCAAAGCCGCCGTCCATCAGCGCGCCGGTTGAATCCATCCTGTGGCGTGAAGCCGGTCCAGACTGGGGCAACGTCATGCGCCGGTTCGACATGTCCGCGGCGTGGCGCGTTGAGTCCTGTGTTGACGGAACGGTTTTGTTCGCTCCACCCGCACCGCAGGAAACACTTGCCAGTGCCATTAGGCACGCGAAGACAACCCGTAATTTCACTAACGTCCTCCGAGCAGTAGCAATGTACTGAGCCTAGAATGCACGGTCAATGTTAGCAATACGTTAAGATTGCATATAGGCA
>CAZRQS010000166.1:0-6414 GCA_964602255.1 uncultured bacterium
ACGGCGGTCATGCCGATTATGCCGCGTTGCGCCATGCCTCGCCGTTCCAGAACGAACACGCGAACACGCGGTAACCTTCGGGAAGCTCGACGCGAGCAGCGATTTCGTCTCGTTCGCGCTGCGTTCTAACCAGCGCGAACACGCACGAGCCCGAGCCCGTCATCAGCGCGTTTTGCGCACCCGCAGCGCGAAGAAGATCGCGTGCCTTCGCGATCTCGGGGATCGCCGGCAGCAGCACGTCGTGAAAATCGTTACGCAAAAGCGAGACGGCGCGATCGAAGTCGCTGCGCTGCAGTGATTCCGCCATCTCCAAACTGACCGACGAATTTCGCGGACGCGAAGCGCGCGGAGTAGCATCGATCTGCTCGTACGCCCACGCGGTAGACACGGCGGCCGGCGGTTTGAGGATGACCGCGTGCCATGGCGGGACCGCACCGAGTGCGGTAACGCGTTCGCCGGTTCCCTCCACCAAGGCAGCCGTCTGAACCAAAAAAAATGGCACATCGGAACCGAGCGAGCGGGCTATGGCCAAGTAGTCCGGGTTTGGCACGTCCCCGAACGCGCCGCGCTGCGCCGCCAGCAATACCGCGGCGGCATCGCTAGAACCGCCACCCATGCCCGCACCGGTCGGAATCTCTTTGCGCAGCGAAACGCGGATGCCGGCATTTTGCAGACCTAACGCAATAAGCGCGCGTTCCACGAGATTGTGCTCTCGCAATTCCGGCGAATCGCAATCGAAGTGAAAGCCGGGACCTGGCGCGACTTGTACTTCGTCGCACAGATCGACCGGAACCATGACGCTGCGAATGCCATGCAAGCCATCCTGGCGTTTGGCGAGGACTTCGAGTGTGAGGTTCAGTTTTGCGGGAGCGCGCAGCGTCTCGCTTGCTTTCATGTAAATCACCTTGTGCCGCCGGGCGGGACATCCCTTCGAGCCGTCGTAGTGAAAACCGTATGCGACCGAGCTACGACGCACAGCACAACGAGTATTGCGCTTACGTCCTGCCAGAGGCTCAAACGCCTTACGGACTTTTGCTCGGAAACTATAAATCGTTCGCGCAATCGACGGCTAAGGGCGGCATCCGCGGACTTTGGGATGCGGACACCGACCAGATCATCTTCGGCACGCACCAGATTGCGTATCGCTTGCGCGACATGCATCAGACGGTGTTTCCGCACCAGATTACGCGAGAGTTCACATTCCTGCCGTACGCGCAGATTTCCGAGTTCACGGTGCTCGATCGCGTGCATGTCACCGAGGCGTTCTTCGTCCCGCACGGACCCAGGCACAACCGTTCCGTAAGTTTCGTGGTCGACGTCACGCTGTATAACCCCGGCGGCGAAGCGGTGGAAGTCGCGGTGTTTCCGTGGGCGCTCCTGGTCGGCCAACGTTTCTACGGCGAGCCGGAACACGAAGTGCGCGCGTTCGTCGACGGCGATTTCGTCTGCTCGAAAAATCAACAGACCGGCGCCGAACGGTGGTGGGGCGGTTCCCGATCGCCCGTAGCGTCCATCGTCGGCTTGCGCGAACAGGTCATGCTGCATCACATGACCATGGGCTCGCTGCGCGCGGAAGATCACTTAGAAGAAGTTACGCCGCAGCTCGCCGAGTGCGTGAGCCGGCGAATCTTCGGCGCGTTCGAGTACCGGATTACAGTAGCGCCGGGCTCGCGCGAGTCGCTGCGCTTGGCCGTTGTCTTCCATAAAGATGGACGCGACAAATCGCGTCCGGTGCTCGAGCAGCTGCTCCACGATCCGAAGGCGCTGCACGAAACGCAGCGCTATTTCGCGTCGAAGCTCCAAGACGCGCGCTTCATGTGCCCATCGCCGGCGATCAGCCGCGGCGTCGTGTGGGCGAAAGCCAACATGCTGCGAATCATCAAAGAGTATCCGAACGGTTGGGGATCCACGAACTCGCCGCCGTCCGACATTCTCGTGTCGCGCGATACCTCGTGGTTCGTGCACGGCTTCGATTATTTCTTGCCGCAGTTCAGCCGCGATGCAATCGAGGTTTTCAACAAATTCGTCGACGAGAGCGGCGAGATGATTGAGTATGTTCGCGGCGTGAGCGGGTTCAAAACCTCATACGACCTGAACATCAACGACGATACGCCGCTGCACATCATCGCGATGCTGCATCACTACAACGCGACGCTCGACGACCAATGGGTTCGTGATTGGTTCCCGCTCATTTGCAGGATTGCGGACTACATGCTCACCCAGCGCGATCAAAACGGCCTGCTCTTTTGCCGCGCCAGCGGCGTCGATATGTTCGGCATCAGTTCGTGGCGGAATATCATTCCGTACTACACGCTCGACGGTGCGGTCACGGAGATCAACGCCGAAGGCGTCTTCGCCCTCGAAGCTGCGGCCATGCTCTCGGCGGTGGTCGGCGAACACGATCGCTGGCAGAAGTATTCGAACGAGGCGCAAGCGTTGCGTGAAGCGATGATGCAATACATGTTCAACGCCGATACCGGTGCTTTCGTGTTGAACTACGATCAGGAACAGAACTACCAAGACAACTTCACTGCCGATGAAGTCTTTCCGGTGCTGTTCAACGTCGCAGGCGCAGAAGAGCGCTGCAAGATTTTAGCGCGGCTCAATGAGGCGGATTTTATTACGCCGGTCGGACTGCGCACGATTTCAACCGCCGATTCGTGGTACTTCCCTTCGCACGGCTTCGGTTTGCTCGGCGGCGTTTGGCCCGATCTCACGCTGTGGTTCGTGATGTGCTTGGCGCGCAACGGTTTTACGGATCAAGCAGTGCAGTGGATGGAAGCGATCTACGATACGATGGAAGCCGGCGCCGTCCGCAACACCGTGCCGGGGGAGTTCGCCGAATGGTTCGACGGCGGCTCGCTCACGAATCGCGGCATGTATCTTTCGCCGTGGACGAGCGCGAAATATTTGTGGGCTATCGCGGAAACGATCGGCGGACTCGACGGGTATCGCACCAGCGGCCGTCCGCACCTCGTTCCGCTGCGTCCGCGCGGATGGAAGTGGGTGTGCGCGGCGCGCGTGCACTGGGGCGGCAAGCTGTGCACGTACGTGATCGATTTCGAACGCGGCACGATCTTTGCCAACATGCCGGAACTTTCGGCGGAGGAGCCGTTCGTGTGCATGTACGCAGGCCGCGACGTGAGCGACGAAGTGACGACGTCGCCCGTTGAAGTGGGAGCTGTGGCGTTCGAAGATCAGGACGGCGCTGTGCGCGTCTTCCTTTGCAATCTCAACGATCAGTCGCGCAACGTATCGGTTGAGTTCCGCGGACTCACGGAACGCGTGACGCTCGAGGCAGGGGAGATTTACGAACTGCACATGGTAGGCAAGCCGGCCGACCGCCAAGCGCGCGCGGCGGCACGAGACGTGGCTCCGCAGGCGCTCGCCCCCACGTAAGCGTACTGGTAGAGTCCCGTGCTGGATCCATCCAAACGCCTCATTACTCTGGTTTTACTGCTCGGCATTGCCGTGCTGGTGACCGCTATTTCATTCGGCGAGCACGCCGGGGACAAAGTCATCGGCCAGGTTACGGAAAAGCGGCTGGATAGCATTGCGCCGATTACGGTGACGCCCGCGCCCATTCAAAAGAGCGCCTCGCCGTATGGACCGAATTGGAAGCGGACGGTGGTGATGGCTGCTGCGCCCGACCCGGTCTTCCCCGATCCACGCGTTCCACCGCTGCCGCTGCCCACGCCGGGCCATCCGTCGCCGAAGCCCAAGCCCAAGCCGACCGAACTCGCGCCCACGCCGAGTCCGACGCCGAACATGAATCTCCCGATTTGGCGGCGCAACGCACCCCTGCCGACCGCAACCCCAGCGACGCAGGCGGGAACGGCGCTGCCGCAGGCAGATGTGACCCCTTCCGGAGAGCCCACCGCGCAACCGTAAGGCCCGGCCTGGCATTGTACTCAATGTCACCATTGGTTTTGGCTGATATCATCAGATTAGAACCAACACATTGAGGAGATTCGCACCCGTGGCCGAGAACCAGCAGACCGGAACCATCACCGTCAAACGCGGCCTTGCGCAGATGCTCAAGGGCGGCGTGATTATGGATGTCGTGACGCCCGAACAAGCGGTCATCGCGCAGGAAGCCGGCGCCGTCGCCGTCATGGCGCTCGAGCGCATTCCGGCCGATATCCGCGCAATGGGCGGCGTTGCTCGCATGAGCAACCTGGAGCTGGTGCAGTCAATCATGGACGCGGTCACCATTCCGGTTATGGCAAAGGTCCGCATTGGACATTTTGCCGAGGCGCAGGCGCTTCAAGAACTCGGCATCGACTTCATCGATGAATCTGAAGTGCTCACCCCCGCTGACGACAAGTATCATGTGAACAAGCACAACTTCACCACGCCGTTCGTTTGCGGCGCGCGCGATCTCGGTGAAGCGCTGCGGCGCATCGCCGAAGGTGCGGCGATGATTCGCAGCAAGGGTGAAGCGGGCAGCGGCAACATCGTCGAGGCGGTGCGTCACATGCGCGCGATCAACGATGCTATTAAAGAATTGACGGTCGTGCCGGAAGAAGAGCTCGTTGCACGCGCGCGCGACCTTGGTGCGCCGCTCGAGCTCGTCCAAGAGATTGCAAAGAACGGCAAACTTCCCGTAGTGCTGTTCTGTGCGGGCGGCGTTTCGACGCCTGCCGACGCCGCGCTCATGATGCAGCTCGGCGCCGAAGGCATTTTCGTCGGAAGCGGAATCTTCAAATCGAACAATCCGAAGGCATTCGCGAAAGCTATCGTCGACGCCACCACACACTACAGCGACCCGAAGGTCGTCGTGGCTGCGAGCAGGTCGCTCGGCAAAGACTCGCTCGCGATGGAAGGTATCGACCTGCGCAAACTTCCCGAATCGGAGCTCTTGGCGCCTCGTGGCAACTGAGCTGCGTAAGCCCGTAATCGGCGTTCTCGCTCTGCAGGGCGACGTCGTCGAGCACATTGCGGCGATGCAGCGTTCGGGCGCGCAGGCGATTCCGGTGAAAACGCCGGCGGAGCTCGAACGCGTCGTTGGCCTCATTATTCCGGGCGGCGAATCTACGACGGTGATGAAACTCCTCGATCGTTTCGCACTCGCCGAGCCGATAGTGCGCCGCACGCGCGCTGGAATGCCGCTGTGGGGCACGTGTATGGGCATGATCGTGGTTGCGCACGACGTCGTCGAGATGGAACAACCCTCGCTCGATCTGATCGACATCTCGGTGCGTCGCAATGCGTTCGGACGCCAAAACGACTCAGCGGAAGTCGATCTGGCGATTCCGGCACTGGGCAACGATCCGTTCCCCGCGATTTTCATCCGCGCACCGTGGATCGAGCGGGCCGGCCCGTCGGTCGAGCTGCTCGCGAAGCGCGACGGTCACGGCGTTATGGTGCGTCAGGGCAACGTCCTCGGCACTTCGTTTCATCCTGAATTGACCGGCGATACCCGGGTCCACGAGTACTTCTTGGATATGGTGCGCGAAACGCGCGAGGGTGACATAGGGAAGCGACGCAGCGTCGCGTAATTTCCCAGGCACTATGAGTTCGCAGATTCCCACCGGGAATCCGGAAGCGATCGTTGCCGAGCAGGTGCCGCCAGTGGAGGTACTGCTCACAGACGTCGTCGCGCGGCTCTCGCTCGCGGCGCATGCCTACTTGGTCACGGAAGAAGGCGAGCAAGCGAGGATACCGGATGCCGAAATCGCCATCGACGTGGCGACGACGGCCTTCGAACGATTCAAAGAACGGCTGAGGCCTGAAGAAAGGTTGGCAATAACGCAATTGCTGACCGAAACTCGAATGGCGTTTGTAAGAAAGCGAGGCTTGTAGTGCCTCGCTTTCTGCTTTGTTACATGCGTTTTGACGATGGGGGGAACGTTTGAGCGAGGTTCTCGTACTGAATTTCACCTACGAGGCGCTGAACATCACCAATTTCCAGCGCGCGGTCAAGCTCATCTTTGCAGGGAAGGCGGAGATTATCCATGGGCGCGATCGGGTTATCTCATCGACGACTTTCGAAATGCGCATGCCTTCGATCATCCGGATGCTGTACTACATCAAGCGTCCGATGCAAAAGGTAGCGCTGACCAAAAAGAACATCCTGATTCGCGATAACCACATGTGCCAGTACTGCGGATTGCGTGGCGACCGCTTCATGACCGTCGACCACATTCAGCCAAAGAGCAAAGGCGGTCCGTCGACCTGGGAAAACCTCGTCTGCGCGTGCATGCGCTGCAATAACCGCAAGAACAACCGCACGCCCGAAGACGCCAACATGAAGCTGCGCCGCAAGCCGCGCCAGCCCAAGTACATTCCGTGGATCCAAATAAAACGCAACACGTTGCCGGACGAGTGGCACAAGTTCTTGTTCTTGTATAACGTCTCGATCGAGGAACGAATCGAAACGTAACCGTCTTTTTCCGAGCCGGAGCGTACAAA
>CAZRQS010000167.1:0-6409 GCA_964602255.1 uncultured bacterium
CGCGCGGAGTTGCACTACCTTTGGCCAGGGCGAGCATGCCGCGAGCGAGCGTGGCAGTTACGGTTTGTGGTGCAGCGTTAGGCTGCAGAGGTCTCTCCGGCAAGCAGTCGCGCGCGTTCATCCTTGAGCAGCTCCTCGACAATATGGCTCATATCACCGTCCATAACGCCGCGTATATTTCCGAAGCTCTGGTTGATTCTGTGGTCGGTGATGCGATCCTGAGGAAAATTGTACGTCCGGATCTTCTCCGAACGGTCGCCTGTACCCACCTGGCTGCGGCGCATGCTCCCCATCGCTTCTTCCGCTTCGCGGCGCTGGCGATCGTAGAGCATCGCACGAAGCATATCCATCGCCTTGGCGCGATTCTGAATCTGCGAGCGCTCTTGTTGCGAAGCTACGACAATCCCGGTTGGAACGTGCGTGATGCGAATTGCGGATTCAGTCTTGTTGACGTACTGGCCGCCCGCACCGCTCGACTTATACGTATCGATCTGCAGATCGCTCGGATTGATCTCGACCTCGATGTTCTCGTCGACTTGCGGCAGAACGGCGACGGTGGCCGTACTCGTATGGACCCGGCCTTGCGACTCGGTAACCGGCACGCGCTGGACGCGATGCACACCCGACTCGTGTTTGAAATGCTTGTACGGTTCATTTCCTTTGACCGCGAAAACGATTTCTTTGTAACCGCCGGCGTCGCTTTCGTTCTCCGAGACCAACTCGACCTTCATCCGCTGCGATTCGGCGTAACGCATGTACATGCGCGCCAGATCCCCTGCGAAGATCGCCGCCTCGTCGCCGCCGGCGCCGGCGCGAATTTCGATGAAGATGTCCTTGTCGTCGTCCGGGTCTTTGGGGATCATCAGCACCTGGAGTTGATCCTCGAGTCGTTGCCGGCGCTCGCGTAGCGACTTGGCTTCTTCTTCGGCAAGCTCGTGCAGCTCGGCATCACTGCGGTCCTTGAGCAACTCTTCGTTGGCCGCGATCTCTTCGAGCGTCTTTTTGTACTGACGGTACGTGCCTACCGTCTCTTCGATCGCCGCGCGCTCCTTGACCAGAGCCGTATATCGCGTCTGATCGAACTCGCCGGCAGGGTGCGCGAGTTCGGCCTCGATTTCATCGAAGCGCTTAGCGATGGTTTCCAGGCGATCGTAGAACGTGTTTGTCATCGAAAAAAGAGAAAACGAGCCCCATGGGAGCCCGCTTTCCGAAAAATGGCGTAGTTAAGCTTCGACTTTTGACGCGTCGCGCTTGGCCTTACGGGCAGCAGCTTCTTGCTGCTTCTTCTTGGCGATCTCTTCACGCTGGCGGAACTTGTCGACGCGGCCCGCCGTATCGACAAATTTCTGCTGACCGGTGAAGAGCGGGTGGCACGCCGAGCAAATTTCAACGGCAATCTCCGGCATCGTCGAGCCGGTCGTAAACGTACTGCCGCAGGCGCAGTGCACCTTCGCCTCAGGGAACCACTTGGGATGAATCTTCTCTTTCACAGCCGTTCCATTATATCAGGGGTGGCAAGG
This sequence comes from uncultured bacterium, assembly GCA_964602255.1. Taxonomy (GTDB): domain Bacteria; phylum Vulcanimicrobiota; class Vulcanimicrobiia; order Vulcanimicrobiales; family Vulcanimicrobiaceae; genus CAZRQS01. The sequence goes on from CAZRQS010000167.1 coordinate 1,521, forward strand.
GGGGCTCAGAGCCCAAAAAGGGACCGGACGAGCCGGCCCCTTCCTGGCTACTTTAAGGGCTAGGGTACGACTTTTCCGGTAACCGCTTGAATCAAGTGACCCGCAAACGGGACCCCGACCCCGGTGGTGAGATCGTAACCCGTTCCGGCGACTTGTCCCGGAACCGGCGTCGCGGTTCCGCCCGCCGGATTGTTCACTGCGTTTTCACCGTACACAACATCGTAGAACACTTGCGGATACGGTAATGCTACAGGCGGTGCCGCTCCCGTCGCGGTTTGCTTGTAGATTTGGTAGAAGTACGGCGCAGCATTTCCTAAACGGTATGGATGCGCCGCCGGTCCGGTTTGACATGCGGGTGTAGCTTTGCATGCCGTTAGTACCAACGCCCACATTGCAGCCATTTGCGGTGCCGCGACACTGGTGCCGCCGACCGGGAATGCACCACTCGGCACGTTCGCCGAACCGGTAAGACCGCTATTCGCGTACGCGGTAACACCGGTAAGCGGATCGCCGATCATCGAGACGTCCGGCTGTTCGCGGAACGTCGCATTGATTGCGCTCTTTTGCCAGCTCGGTGCGGGGAAAATCGTCGAGATGCCGCCACCGGAGCCTGAGCCGCTCGCTGTTGAGCCCGGCGCCGCATAACCACCGTTCGTATTTCCCCACGTTGTGATATTTGCGCTGAGTTGTCCGAACTCATTAATCGGTGCGTTGACGCCGCCCACCGAAGTAACGTTTAGGTCACCGGAGGGATAGCTCACGCAGACCTTCGCCTGATACGTGTTACCGGTTCCCAAACATTCGGCGGATCCGCTGTCGCCGGATGAGACGAATACCGCGACGCCTTCAGCTGCAAGCGCTGCGTACTCTTCGGGCTGATAGCCAATGCCGTTTGCGTTGAATCCGGCCCCAATGGTTTGCGATTCACCGCCGCCGTAGCTGATGGAGATAACGTCGGCAGAGTTGTCGGCAATAGCTTGTTCGATTTCGGCATCCGCTTCGATGATGCCGATTTGCGGATAGCCGTAATTACTGTTGGCGGGCGTCGCAGTTGCCGTAGGCGCGGGCGCGCACGTGTTCGGGAAGAACACATAACAATCGTTCGCGTTATACGCAAGGTAAAATTTCACCGATGCGCCGGGCGCGAGTGTTGCGACTTGCTGCACGTCGAGCTGTGCTTCGCCATCCTCGGGATTACAAGTCGGAAGGGTGCCCGAGCAATTTCCGGCCGTGACCGGCGGCGGCGTCTGGAAGCTTCCGGAATACGGAAACATCGACGTCGGCGATTGTCCGGGATTTGGCGCCGGCGTTCCCAGTGGATTCGGCGATGCGGGGATCGCAGTCGGAATGGGAGACGGTGGTGCGTTTAAGCCCGCGGCAACACCGCTTGGCGTCACGTCGGCCTCGCACACCGTAGCAACGTTGACGTTGTTGTAAAGCGCGCGCAGTGCTGCAAGATCTTTTTCACTACACAGACCGGCCGCACCGGAAGTACGGTCCACGTTGATCGGTCCCGTACCGATGATGCCGACGGTGATGCCGTTACCGTCATATCCTTTCGAATACGCACCGGTAAAATCAAACGCATTCCGCACCTGTTGCGGTGAATACCCGACGTTGTCGCCGGCATTGGCGCGTGGCGGCGCCTGAATGAAGTACGTGTGCTTGCGATTCAGCGCAACGAGATTCGAAACCGCAGCCACCGGTACGACGGAGTTGAAGTGCGGTGCGCTCATCGGCGCAACGAAATGGAAACCGTCCTTTTGATAGACGCCGAATTTCGTTCCGAACGCGCGCTCCATCGCCGTCTGCGATCCCGCGACGGAAAGTGAGAGATGCTGCGGCCACCCGGCAACATTCAAACCCTGCGAGACGAAATAATCCGCCGCCGCCTGATAGTCTTGTCGCGTTGCGCCGAACTGCGTGCCGATTTGTTGCGGCGTCAGGAAGTGACGATACAGCGGCGAGCTCGGATCGCTGGCTTGCTGAGCGTATGCAACCAGTCCCGTCGCGTTTTGCTGTTTGAGCACGACGGTAACTTGCATGTGGCCAAGCGAAGCCGGGCCTTCAAGCATTGCGCCCTGCAGCTGCTCCTTGCCCCAATCGAAGTTCGCAAGCGCAGCCGGCCCGGTATATGGAGAGAATGGCGTGCCGCCGGTCGGCGGCGTTGCGCCGCCACCATGTCCGCCGCACGCTACGGTTGCGAGGATCGCTAGAGCCGTGCAGAGTGCCGTCAATCGTTGCTTCATCGCACGGCTCCTTTGTTCGTATACTGCGTAGCGAAATTGTGCAGCGACTCGATGCGCTGCGCGCGTTCAACCGCGCGTGTGTGATCGATTGCTGCGATTCGAGCGGCAACCGTTACGGGTGATACGGCACTAACGCTTTGCGGACGTCGAATACTCGGATACGGCGTGGTGGGTGAACTCATGCCGAGGTACTCAACGATGTGATTGAAGGAATTCGGTTGTCCGTTTTGCGACTGGTAATCGATCTTGGTCGTGTCGTTTTGGTAGTCGTAGTACGAATTGAGCGCGTCATCGATCTTTACGCACGCCGCACCGAAGCCGTTCACAATGTACGAGGTGGTCGTACGCGTCTCGATATAGCCTAAAACGGGATCGAGAACCTGATACGTCTCGACGATTTGATTGCCGCTCGTTCCGATGCTCGCGCTGACCTGACAGTTCTGATCGAACGTCTTGCTTCCGTTGTTGACGAACGTATCGCTGATATACGAACCCGACGGTGGCGTGAACCACGACGGGAACGTGCGCGTCTTGGGCGGATTGGTGCCGATCGTCAGCGTGATCGAGCCGCCCGCCGGCGGCGCATACGAAAAGCTCGTCGCGCCGATGGTGTAGACACCGCCTCCGTCCAACGGTTTGCCGCTCGCGGCTCCGTCGACCGAAATCTTCGTCGTGACACCGTTGACGAATGTTTCGGTTTCCGTGTACGAACCGTCGCTGCTCACGTTGCGCGCGATGCTCGTGCCGTCGGCAAGAGCTTCCGTTACCGTGGCGGCGGGATTGTTCGGTCCCCACGCTTGTCCCGACGTTTCCGGCAGCATATCGAGAACTTGCGGATTCGTATAACTCGTCGCGATCGCGTTACCGATTGAATCCGTCGATTTGGTCGAATAGAGTTGGTACTGCTGATTCGGACTCGTTCCGGTAACGGCGACGATTTGATGCGTCGTCGTGCTGACTGTTTGCGTTGGATACGTGTCTGTCTCCGTGCTTGCTGTGTCAGTTGCGCCGGATGGAGAATTTGCCGCGGCGTTGCTCACGCTGACGGAAACGCTTGCGGCGCTCGTGGCAGTTGGCTGCGGACACGGAGCGCTTTGCGTGTACGTTTTTGCAAGCGTGCCGCTATACACGAACGTGTCGCCCGTTGCAATAGGGTGCGGTGGATTCGCCATCGGTTGGCGCGAGGTCACAATCGCGAACGGCGCTTGTCCGACGCAGCCGTAAGGATTTGGTACCGGCGTGGGTGTCGGCGTCGGGGTCGAAGTGGGGGCAATCGTTGGTGCCGGCGTCGGAGGAGTTCCCCCGCCGCCACCGCCACCGCCGCCGCATGCAACAAGCCCGGCTGATATACAAACAGCCGCGCCCATCGTTAAAAGACGGGTTTTCAAGGAAGACTCCCTCTGACACTGAGTAGCAGGCTAAAGTCCGCCCCTCTTCGTAGGGGTGTTACAAAAGTCATCCACTCTGCTTGTTTTCTGAAGCGAAGGGAGCAGAGGAACCAACGGCTTGAGGGGCGCGTTGACGGGACATGAAGATCTCTGCCACGATCGCCGTTTTGGTTGTCGCTGCGTTGGGCGCAGGCATTGCGATCGCCGCGCACGCGCGCGACGGCGCGGTCATACACAACACCGGCTCGACGAACTTTTCAGGCTATACCATAAAACTTCGGTCCGACGGCTCAGCGAGCTTCGTGCGTTCGACACGGGGCGGAGACCTGGTGGGTGCCGCGACGATAGGCAGCATTCCAAGCGATCTGGCTCAGAAATTTTTCAGCGATTTGAAAGCCGCTAAGATGGGCGGCACTGCCGGGCGTCCGTGCGTGAAGAGTGCTTCCTTCGGGTCCGCAACCGTCGTGCAATACCACGGTTGGACCTCGCCCGATCTCGAATGCCCGGGCGCCGGGGTGACGGTCGCGCTTTCCGCCGATGTTCGCGAGATTGCGGCCACCTTGCAGGTGCAGGCTGCACCGGTGCGCCGTCCGCTCTTGCCGAACGAGCCTCGCCGTGCACCCGAAACCTCGCCCAGTCAAGCGACCCCCAAGCCGGAATCTATCGAGCACACGCCGTAAGACTGCGAGTCCAAAAGGAGTACTGCCCCTGTGAAGCGCCTCTTGCTCTCACTGATCGGAGCGGCATGCATTGCCGCCCCGGCCTACGCCCAAACCGCAACGCCGCCGCCCGCACCGCCCCCGTTGCCCCAGCCGACCGCAGGGACGATCAAGGCGACGCTGCCGACGCCGAAACCGAAGACCACTCCGGCGCCGCCGAAGGATGAAGACGCGAACCGCGTCGGCATCACGGGCGTATGGGAAGTGGCGATTCAAAATACGGGCGGCGTGGTGTATACACACTTTAAGCTGACGCAGACCGGAAACACGATCGTTGGGCAATATCTCGACGAGGCCGGTAAAAAGTTTCCGCTGGCCGGAACGGTCGACGGTAAGAACGTTCGCGTCGTCGTCACGATGCCGAACGGTACGGCACTGGTCTTCAACGGCTCGCAGGATAGCGGCACCGATATGGTCGGCACGCTCGACACTGCGAAAGATCTCGTCGGTTTCACCGCGTCGTACCGTCCGAAGTACAAATGGATCGAAAACCTAACGCCGGGCACCGGCGCAGGAATGCCGGGAGTTCCGTA
>CAZRQS010000168.1:0-6328 GCA_964602255.1 uncultured bacterium
TGGTCATAGGGATCAATAGCATACCATCCGGGTCAAGGCCGATTCGGCTTGCGGTCTGGGCCACTTACGGCGGGGCCTTACCTGCTTGTCCTAAATCAACGTTTGCGCCATGCGCTTAAATCGCGCCTGGGCCAGCAACCACAACAACAAGAAGTCTCAGCTTCCGCGGCAGCGTTGCCGCGCTCGGCGTCACAATGAGCCTGCGCCGGGACGACTACGACAGTGAATTTCGTTACGCGGGGCGTCCGGTTCCAGCGCTTCAAGGCTTGGATCGAGGGGAGCATGTGATTTTCGCCGGCAGCTTCAATAAGGTGCTGTTTCCGTCGCTACGATTGGGTTACGTCGTAGCGCCGCCCGATCTCGTTCCGAAGTTTGAAGCCGTAAAATCCGTTACCAGCCGTCACGCACAGCTGCTCGATCAAGTCATTCTCCATGAATTCATCGTCGACGGACACTTCGCGCGGCACATACGCCGCATGCGTGAAGTCTATGCGGAGCGGCGTTCGGTGCTGCTCGACGCCGCGCGCATCAGGCTTGAGGGTCTGCTGGAGATCTCCGGAGTGGAAGCCGGATTGCAAACTGCCGGATGGCTTACGTCTGGAATCGACGCCGAACGCGCGGCACAGGCTGCGGCCGGTCGCAACGTCAACGTCGTAGCACTGAGCAGCTTTGCGCACCGGAAATTGCAACGTGATGGCTTGCAACTCGGATTTGCAGCAATCGACACCGCAGAAATCCGCCGCGGCATGCACGATTTGGCCATCGCGCTGGAGTCCGTCTCTCAGCCAGCCAAGGCCCGGTCAAGGGTATCTGCGGCGCGGCGCTAAGCTTAGCAGCGTGTTTCGGTATCTAACGGCAGGCGAATCGCATGGCCCCGCGCTCGTGGGCATTCTCGACGGCATTCCGGCGCAGCTACGTCTGGACGTCGCGCGCATCAATGACGAGCTGAGCAAGCGTCAAGGCGGCTACGGCCGCGGTGGACGCATGAAGATCGAGCGCGACGAAGTGGAGTTTTTGGCAGGTCTGCGCGGATCGTACACGCTTGGCTCGCCGCTCGCCGTTATGATCCGCAATCGCGACTTCGAAAACGTCCGCGAACTGATGGATCCGGTCACCGGGCATGGGAAGCCGCTCACCAATCCCCGGCCCGGCCATGCCGACTACGCCGGCGCGCTGAAGTTTCGTCACCGCGATCTGCGTAACGTGCTCGAGCGCGCAAGCGCGCGCGAAACGGCAATGCGCGTCGGATTGGGCGCGATTTGCGCGCAATTCTTGGAAGCGCTCGGCATCACGACCCGATCGTACGTGCACCGCATCGGTCCGGTAGACGCGCCCGAACTCGAAGAATTTTCGCAAGACGACGTTGAGGCTAGCGAAGTCCGCTGTCCCGATGTCGAGACTGCGCGCAAGATGATCGAAGCGATCGATGCCGCGAAGGCCGCCGGCGACACGCTTGGTGGGCAATATATCGTGCGCGTCGACGGCGTGCCCGTCGGCATTGGGAGTAATCGCCAACCCGACACGCGGCTGGACGGCGTGCTCGCAGGCGCGCTTATGGCGATGCAGACCGTGAAAGCGGTCGAAGTCGGTTTGGGTGCCGATGTCGCATCGCGCCCGGGCTCTAGCGCGCACGACACGTTTTCACTACAAGACGGGTCGAACGTCGTTCGCACGAGCAATCGAGCAGGCGGAATCGAAGGCGGCATGAGCAACGGCCAGCCTATTACGCTTCGCGTAAGCGTAAAACCCATTCCCACGCTGATGAAAGCGCTGCCGTCGGTGAATCTGCATGAGAAGACCGACGCGCCGGCGTCGATCGTGCGCAGCGACGTCTGCGTCGTTCCGGCTGCTGCAGTGGTCGGCGAAGCGATGGTGCGTCTTGCGTTGATGGGGCCTCTGTTAGAGAAATACGGCGGCGACTCGATGGAGGAAACGCTCGACAACCTTCGCCGCAGCACACAAGCCGCAGCGCAGCTGTTCGATCTCGAAAAGCATCCGTCGTGAGGCGGCACATCGCACTGACGGGATTCATGGCCGCAGGCAAATCGACCATCGGTAAAAAACTGGCGCGCAAACTCGGCGTAAAGTTCTACGACATCGATGACGTCGTCGTGGAACAGCACGGAGCGATCAGCGATATTTTTTATGCGCAAGGCGAGGCGCAGTTCCGACAGTACGAGTTCGAGGCCGTCCAACAAGTATTGCAAGAGGAGCAGCCCGCGGTCATCGCACTGGGAGGGGGGGCCGTCACTTACGATGCAACGCTCAAACTCCTGAAAAAACGCACGTACCGCATCTTCGTGAAAGCGGCGCCCGAGCAGATAATGGGACGCCTACGCCGCAGCAAACGCGTCCGTCCGCTCCTCGGGCCAACGCCGACGCTTTCCAAAATCAAAGAGCTGTATGCCAAACGCATGCCGCGATACGCGCACGCCGATTTCGTTGTGGAAGTTGAAGAACTGAGTACGACACAAATCGTCGAACAGATCGCCGAGTGGGTTCGCCGCAAGAATATCGCACTGTGATAGTCGTCGAAGGCTCCGTCCGCCGGCCGCTGGAGCAGTTCATTGCCGATCGCGGCATCGGCCGCTTCGTCGTGCTGTGCGATTCGAACGTCGCAACCTATGCGCGTCAAGTAACACAGGGGCTGCGCGGCAGCATCGGCGTTCTGCCCTTTGCCCTGGGAGAACGACGCAAAACCCTCGCAACGGTGCAGAGCGTTGTTGAAGCACTGGTTGTTGCGGGCGCGGACCGCACGACGACGATCGTCGGCGTCGGTGGCGGCGTTGCAAGCGATTTGTTCGGTTTTGCCGCTTCGATCTTTATGCGCGGCGTGCCCTATGTTCACGTTGCCACGAGCTTGGTGGCAATGGTCGACGCGTCGATCGGTGGGAAGACCGGCGTTGATTTGCCTTCGGGTAAAAACCTCGCCGGCACGTTTCGCGATCCGATTGCGGTGTTTGCATGGATCGACGCGCTGCGCACGCTGCCATATCGGCACGTGCGCGAAGGCCTGGCCGAGATGGTCAAAGCCGGCATCATCGAAGGACACGATTTCTTCGAAGCGCTAGAAACGCTCGCGCCGCATCCGTTTTGGCGCTGGCCGTGGGAGACCGTGGTCAAGGACGCCCAGCAAGTGAAGATCGCGATCGTCAATGATGACAAACACGAGCGCGGCATTCGCGAGCTGCTCAATTTGGGGCATACGTTCGGCCATGCCATCGAGCACGCGTCGAACTATCGCGTCACGCATGGTGCCGGCGTTTCGATCGGATTGCGCGCAGCCGGCCTACTGGCGCTGCGAACCGGACGTTTTTCGCGCGAAGATCACCTACGCGTTCTAACGCTGCTTACACTACTACGGCTTCCGGCCGCGACGCGGGAGTCGCCGGATGCGGTGTTCGCAGCGATGCAGGCGGATAAGAAGAAGCGCGCGGACGCGCTGCGTTTTGTGCTGCCGCGGGCTATCGGCGATGTGGAATACGGGATTAAGGTACGCGACGCCGCAGTACGCAGCGTGCTTACCCGTCTCACGCAAGCACCGGGAGGACAAGAATTCCGCTAGTCCGCTCGGTCGACGCACTCGCGGCGATCCGATCCTCGCGCTTCGACTTGCCGCTCAGCTACGACGCGGGCGAGCTGGACCTGCGCATCGGAGACGTGATTCGCGTACCGCTAGGATCGCGAGAACACATTGCATTTGTCGTCTCTCAGCCCGCATCGATGGAATCGGAGCGCCCCCTGCGCGGCGTAAGCGGCATTCCGGGCGTGCCGCGCGCATTTGACGAGATCGGTCTTGCGCTCGCGCGTTTTGTCTCGGAACACTATTTGTGTACGCTCGGAGAGGCGCTGGGTGCCGTCGTTCTCAGTGGAGCGGTTCCGCGCAGCGTCGATACCTTCATGAGCACGGTCGCCGAACCAAACCGTTCGCGGTATCCGTCGGTGCCGGGACGTCTGGTTTCGCTCGTATGGGGTGACTTGCGCGAGGGGTTCGCACTCGAACAGCTGCTGCGCCACCCTGAGGCACGGCGCGCGGGCGATCGCGCTACGCTTTTACGTCACGTCAATACGCTGGTCCGCAGCGGCGAATTACGGCGGGAGCGGCGCTTCATGGATCCGCGGACGCACGAGTACCGCGTGCGCGTCTTATATCCCGGAACGGGTAACATTCGCGGTCCAAAAGCCGGGGCACTGATCGAGTTCGTTCAGGCACAACCCGGCGTGCCTCGAGCTGATGCGATCCTCGCGGGATTTTCCACCGCTATGATTACGCGAGCGATCAAAGCGGGTGCGATTCGGGAAGAAGAAGTCGCGCCGGCTCGCTCGCGCACCCGTATTGAACTCGGGCCGCCTGCATTTACTGCAACAGCCGAACAACAGCAGGCCATTGATGCGCTGCTATCACGGTTGGATGTACGAAACTTTGACGAGATGTTGCTGTATGGAATCACCGGCAGCGGCAAAACGTTTGTGTACATCGAGGCGATCAAACACGTCCTGCGAGCCGGCGGGCGCGCAATCGTCCTGGTCCCCGAGATCTCGCTCACGCCGCAGACAGCTCGACGCTTCGAACAAGCCTTCGGGGAGCGTGTGGCGGTATTGCACTCCGCTCTTTCCGACCGCGAGCGGTTCGACGCGTGGCAAGCGTGCGCCAACGGCGATGTCGACGTAGTCGTCGGCGCGCGCAGCGCCGTTTTCGCCCCGCTCCAAGACGTGCGGCTTCTGGTCGTCGACGAAGCGCACGAATCTTCGTATAAGCAAGACACGTCTCCACGGTATCACGCCGTTACGGTTGCTCGGGAACGTATGCGGCTCGAAAACGGGGTGCTGCTGCTCGGCAGCGCAACACCGTCACTGGAAAGCTACGCCGACGCACGCTCGGGCCGCATTGAGCTGCTGCAACTCAAGGAACGCGCGACACGCCAACCGTTGCCGGCCGTGCAGGTCGTCGACATGGTGCGGGAGTTCGAGGCCGGTAACAGGCGCATCTTTAGTACAGCGCTTGCGCAAGCATTGGACGACCGTTTTCACCGCGGCGAAAAAGCTGTTCTTTTCGTGAACCGGCGCGGCAGCGCTGGGTTCTTGCTTTGCCGCACGTGCGGACACGTTCCAGAATGCACTCGCTGCAGCGTTTCGCTCACGGCGCATCGCGCCGAAGGGTTACTGCGCTGCCACTACTGCGATCTGCAGCGTGCGATACCGCGCACGTGTGAGAGTTGCGGACAGGAAACGATTCGAGAGTTCGGCGTCGGAACGCAGCGTGTCGTAGAAGAAGTAGAACGATTGTATCCGCAGGCGCGGGTCGTTCGAATGGACAGCGACACCACCACACGTGTGGGCGATCACGCCCGGCTTCTCGACGAGTTCGCAGGCGAGGGCGACGTGCTGGTCGGCACGCAAATGGTAGCCAAAGGCTTGGACTTCCCGACGGTCACGCTGGTGGGCGTCGTTGCAGCCGATATCGGACTGCATGCTGCGGATTTTCACGCGGCGGAACGCAGCTTCGCTTTGATCACCCAGGTGTGCGGGCGAAGCGGGCGCGCGCGCCCCGGCGAGGCAATCGTGCAAACGTACTCGCCGCAGCATCCCGCAATCACCTTTGCGGCAGCGCATGACTACGGCGGCTTTGCCTGTGCGGAACTTGCAGAGCGTGAAGCACTACGCTATCCGCCGGCGCAAGAGCTGATCTATCTTGGCGTGATTGGGCGCGACCGTGCTGCAGCGCTTACGCAGGCACGGCGTTATGCAACCAAACTCGAAGAATCCGGGGCCGGTGAAGTACTCGGACCGGCGCCTTACCCCATTGCGCGTTTGGCAGGCGAGTGGCGCTTTCGGATTGCCTTCAAAGGACCGCAGCTCGACGGGCTGCGCGACGCCGTAAAAACGCACATTTTACCGCTCGCGCGTTCGGATCGTGCCAGCCGCCTCGCGGTGATGGTCAATCCATGAGCAATTGGGGTAATATGGCGAGCGATGCGCTCTGATATGAACGCGGTTTCGCAATATTTGCCTCTAGCCTGGGTGTTGGGTGGGACGCTGGTGGGCTTCATCGTGTATATCGCGATTCTGCAGCCCTTGCGCGGCCTGTTCGAAGCACACGGGCACAGAGCGCTTGCAGCGATTTCATCGACGCTTGCAAGCGTCGTGGTGCTCTGGGGAACGCTCGCAGGCGTTTCTTTCGCGCTCGATTTGGTTCCCTTAACTCCGAGGGCTGCGGCACTTGTGGATCGGGCTATGACCGCGGTGTTCGTGCTCTCATTGACATGGGTGGCGGCGCGTCTGGCCGCCGCTTGGATCACGTCGTTCAGCCGGCGCGGCGAACACCGGC
>CAZRQS010000169.1:0-6250 GCA_964602255.1 uncultured bacterium
TAACCAGTACCGGTCGACGTATGGGCTGAGACTTACAGTGCAACTATAACAAGGCTGGGAACGCGCCAAGATGTGACGCAGGTCATTATGCTATGACATCCTCGTATGAGCACGCAGACTCGCGCGGCTGGGAACTCACCGGCATTTCACGCGTTTATCGCCGGTATCATTGGCGCAATAGGCACCGACGGCTTCATATCAATCGCCCATCAAACGCCGCCGGTCAAAGTTTGGCAGTTCATTGCGTCGGCGGCGTTTGGACCGGCAGCATACGATTCGTCGCAATATGCCGCAATCGGGCTAGCTTTGCATCTGATCGTTGCTCTTTTTTGGGCGTATCTCTACCTATTTATCTGGCGCAAGGTGAACTCGCTGCGCAATTGGGTTCTCGGCGGCATCGTTTGGGGTGTCGTCGTCACCATTTGCATGGACGCCTTCATGGCATTCCGCGGTGTGCTCGCGCCGTTGACCGTGAGCTCCGTGATCTTCGGACTGGTTACCAACGTGCTCTTTTACGGGCTTCTCGTCGCGTGGTATCTCTCGCGTACGGCTAGTACGGACAACCAACCCTTCTCCAAGCACTAGGGTTTGCAGCCTACCCACTTCTGAGTATGGCCGCGGCAATCGCCGCGGCCGTACTGTTTTGACGCACTACTTTACGTGGAGAACGTCATGAATAAGAACGTGGGAATTTTGGCGATCGCACTCGGACTGCTCGCAGCCGGGTGCGGCGGCCATGGCACAACGCCTCCGATAGGGGCGGGGACACAAGGTACTCTAACGCGCCCGAGTAGCGCCGCGGCCGCACCAAGTGGTTGGGCGACGACATCAACGCAAGCCTTGTCTCTCAACAACGCCACCGATCTGGGCCCGCTGGATGCCGGCAAGACGCTAACGATTCGCGTCGCGCTACAAATGCGTAACACCTCACAAGCGCAGCAGCTCGTTCAATCTCATCAAATACTGAGCGCCTCCGCGGTGAAGTCGCAGTTCGCGCCGACCGCCGATCAAGCCGCCGCCGTTGCGTCCTATCTGAGCGGTAAAGGTTTTACGAACGTTCAAGTCGAGCCGAACAACATGCTCGTCAGCGCGGACGGAACCGCGGCGCAAATCCAAAACGCGTTCAATACCAAACTCGAGTCGTTCACACAGAATGGCACCAATGTTTTTGCCAACGTCGCGCCGGTATATGTACCGCAATCGCTCGGCGGCATCGCCGTGGCGGTTCTCGGCATGAACGACATTCATATGCTTGTGAAACCTGCCGTTTCGCAATGTAATTTCGGCGCAACGTCCGGTACGCCCGTTGCCGCACCGTGCACGGGCAACTATGGTCCAGCGGATTATTCGAAGGTGTATGACGTTGGAAATACGCCTACGGGTGCGCAGACAACGATCGCCGTTATGGCCGAAGGGAATGTCAATCCCGTTCTGAGCGACCTGCGTTATGCCGAGCAACAATTCAGTCTTCCGCAAGTGCCGGTAAGCGTCGTGCAGGTCGGCTTGGCAAGTCCGGATCAGGCCGGGCTCACCGAATGGGATCTCGACACACAGTCTTCCACCGGTATCGCCGGCAACGTGAGCCATCTGTACATCTACGACACGACGTCGCTTACCGATTCCGACGTTTCGCTCGAGTTCAACCGCTGGATGAACCAAGACGTGGCACAGCTCGGCAATGCGTCCTTCGGCGAGTGCGAAGTTCTGCCGTATCTCGACGGCGCAATGCTTGTGAACGACATGGTCTTTCTACAAGCTGCCGTTCAGGGCCAGACGATGTTTTCGTCAAGCGGCGACAACGGTTCGGGATGTCCAGTTGCTGCAGCAACCGGAACGCCTGCGTCCGGTCCGCCGCTCGTTTCGTGGCCGGCAACTTCGCCGTACGTCGTTGCAGTCGGCGGAACGTCGCTGTTTGCGAATCCCGACGGCACGTACTTGGGTGAAGCTGCGTGGGCCGGAAGCGGCGGCGGTGTGAGCGCATTCGAATATCAGCCGTATTGGGAGCAGAACGTTCAGCCGGCGAGCAACAGCACCACAGGCGGACTGGGTGTCGCGCGCGGCGTGCCCGATATCGCAATGGACGCCGACCCGAACACCAGCCCGGCGGAAATCTACGTCGGCGGAAAGCTGAACTACGTCGGCGGGACCAGCCTCTCGTCACCGCTCTCGATGGGCGTGTACGCACGCATGCAATCCGCACACGGCAACGCGCTAGGCTTTGCGGCACCGCAGCTATACAGCATCTACGTCAACAACCCAAGCCCAACGCAGTTGAATAGCGGGCCTCCGCCAACGCAATTGCGCGGCGGCTATCATGACATACTCTCCGGTGCGAACGGCACATACACCGCGCTACCGGGTTTCGACTACACCACGGGTCTCGGATCGTTCGACATCTCGCTCGTAAACGCGTCGATCGGGCACTAGCATGATGAAGCGTTTTGGACCGGTCGCACTCATATTTGGGTTTGTTCTCGCATCGTGTGCAGGGCACGCCGGATTGCCTGCGGCAAGGCAATCCGGTGCGCCGGTCCAAAACGCACGTGTACGATCCGTTACCGGCTACACTTTTGCATCGTACGCGTCTGCGAAGCGCGTCGCTGCGCGAAGCGCGCAGGGCGCGCGAACGTCGCTCACAATTTCGAGTCCTCCACCGTCGTACAGCAATCCGATCGATCCGATTCCGCCAGTCAATCGTCCAGCGACGGCGAGCTGCAGCGTACCGGTGCTTGCCGCGCATTCATTCGCCGGCGACGCGGCGGTCATCGTCAACTACACGCCACCGGCCAGCTGCCCAGGGCCGTGGTCGAAGATTGTGCTCGACTGGGACACGAGCGTGGACGGCGTGCAGTACGACCGCACTGCAGAGCTGTGGATGAACGGCGCCGAGATCTTTCGCGGGACGACGTCTGAACCACCGGGCGGCCCGATCAAGTATCACGTCGAGAAAGATCTGACGGAATACGGCGGCCTCTTCACGGCGCCGGGTACGCTGACCGTCGAGCTGGCGAACTACACGAATTCCAGCGATACCGGCATCTACGTCGTCAACGCAAAGATCACGTTCTATCAAGCGACGGCGCAATATCCGGCGCCGAGCGTTGCCGACACCGTTCTACCGATCAGTAAGCCGACGGGGCTTCCATCCTTTTGGCTCGCGAGTCCGATGGATCAGGCCTCCGCAACAGTAACGCTGCCGCGCAATACGGAGCGCGCGTATCTCGAAATCTATGCGATGGGGCAGTACAATGACGAATTTTGGTCGTTCAACGCGCCGCCGTTTCGAGAGATTAACGTTTCAATCGACGGAACCACTGCGGGTGCTGCGTGGCCGTTCCACTACATCTTCACCGGCGGCCTCGACCCGAATGGTTGGATTCCGATAACCGCCATCGATACGCACGACATTCAGCCCGAGCTCGTCGACCTGACGCCGTTCGCCGGTCTGCTCACGGACGGAAAACCGCACGTCATTTCAATGCAGGTCGCGAATAACTCCAACTATTGGATGGTCGATGGCGACGTGTTGGTGTACGCCGATCACGGCAGCACGCAGACGTCGGGCGCACTCACCGAAAACACGCTAACGCCGATAGCGGCGCAGACCTACACGGATCCGGTCGCACAGCCGGGCACCACCGTGCAGGCAACGGACACGGCAAACCGCTTCGGCGAAATTTCGGGTTACGTCGACACTTCACACGGACGCGTAACAACGACCGTGAAGTATGACAACAATTTCACGAACCAAGCCGTTTCGCAGGTTGGGGAACCGGTTCAACAAGATTCGCGCATCAACGTAACGACTACGACTTCCGATAACGCCGGCCAGACCGTCAAGCAAGTCGCTGAAGACTACCTACTCTCGATCGATTGGGTTCCGTTGACGAGCGCGAAAATATCGCAGGGCCAGACGCGCAAGGTTAGCCTCTATCACAACGGCTCGCAGACGTTCTACAGCGAGCTTGACCGCACGCTTACGCTGACGGATGCCGGTGTTCTCGTTGCCGCGAGTGCGCCACAGACCGATACGGTATACCGTTACCAGGACTGGAGCGGCGCATGTTACTACCGTCATCTTTCCGCGCTCGCCGAACGGTTGATAACAGATCAAACCGGGTGCAATTCACCACCGTAAAATTCCGCCGCGTGTTTAATGTGCGGCGATCCCGGTAGCTCCGCTAATCATGGTGTTGGTCCCCCAAATCGATGCGTAAGGATTGAACGGCACTCCACTCAACAGCGCGGCGGTAAGTGAACCGGCATCGAACTCTTGTAACTGAAATGTGCACGCAACCCACAAGTTGCCGGACGGATCGATCGCCACGCCGTTGGGTGACGACGGAATTTGGTTAGCGCCGGTGAAGATGAGGAGCGGCGTGCTGCCGGCGGCGTTTGTCGTCCCGGCTGCGAAAACTTCCACATAACCGGCAATTCCGGTCGTGTCTGCGACGTAGACGTGTCCGGCCGCATCGACCGTAACGCCCCACGGGTTGGTGAATCCGTACGAGATGGTGCGTGTGGGTGCGACGTTGATGACACCGGCGCTCGTTCCCGGGTTTGCGAAGACGCGCACGTCTTTACCGGTGCTGTCCGCCACGTAAATGTTGCCTGCGGCGTCAACCGCCGGTTTGCGCGGAATGTTCAGACCTGCGTTCGTTCCGCGAATCACCGTACCTACGGTCGCCGATCCGGACGGATAGATAAGCAGCATGTCGGGGACGCCGCTGGAGAACGTTCCGTTCGCAGTAACGTAAACGTTGCCGTGCGAGTCGACTGCGCATCCCGTAGGAATGCCGTTTTGCGTACCAATCTGCAGGGTTATTGCCGCCGGCACGTCGGTACCTTTAGCGTTGGCGGGATAGGCTTCGACTGCGTCGGTGGTGCTGCTGATCGCCCACACGTAGTTGTGTAGGGCATCATAGCAGATGAGGCCACCCGCGGTGTAGTCGTGATAATCCATCACGGTTGTCGGTGGGAGATTCGTGTTGTAGGGCGCCACCGAGCTCGGAACCCATCCCGTTAGCGGGTACGTCGTAAGTTCGCCGGGATGACCATCGGAAACATACAGTGACGGACCCAGCGGAACCGTGGTCCAAGTCGGCACCGGCGTTGCCGTTGGAACCGGCGTAGGCGTTGCGGTGGGAGCGGGCGTCGGCGATGAAGCGGACGTGGAATTGTTCACGGCGATCGAAACCGAGCTTGTGCCATCGCTCACAGTGATCTTGCAGTTCGACGGCGTGGGGCCGCTGCTCACGGAAAATGTCGCGTTACTGCCGTTTTGTGTCAACGAGGCAACGGATGCAATGTTCGCACACGTCGTTGCCGTCACCGTGAACACGGTGCCACTTGGGGCATTGAGTTCATCGATGCTGAACGGTACCGTGCTCGCCGCCGCGGAAAGTTGAAGCGAAAGATGAGACAGCGCGGCAGAACTACTGGTGACATACAATGGTGATAGCGCGGTCGTCATCGGCGAAACGCCCGTAGCCGTAAACGCGACAGCGATCCCGTATCCCGGCGAGCCTGCGCCGTCATACTGTACCGCAATTGAATCGGTCGACGCTTTGAGGGTGGCCGATGTGCCGGACGGATTGCCATTGAAAATGACGTTTGCGTGCCCGCTGCCGCCCGTCTCGGTCAACGCGACGCCGATCGGGTTCATGAACGGATCCGCACTACCGTTGACGATCGAATTGTTGTCGAAGTCGTGAGGATTGAGTACGAACAGGTACGTGTGTACGGCGCCGTCGGCCGGAAGCGACGAAAACGCCGGAAGCGTACCAAAACCGCTCACTGCTGCATCGATAACGATGTTGAGCGGGCTGGTGGACGTTGGGCTAATTGATTGCGTCACGCTGCCCGTTCCAAGCACGTGCGCGGCGGAAGGAATACTGCCGTTTACCGGAGCGGCATCATACGTGGTAATTGTAAACGTGTCGCTTCCGAGCGGAGCGCTCACGGAAACGTTGCAAAGACGCCGGCTTCCTTGAAGAGTGCAACTGGTCGAAGCCGGCGACAGATCGAACGCTATGGTTACGGTACCGGT
Organism: uncultured bacterium; assembly: GCA_964602255.1. Classification (GTDB taxonomy): domain Bacteria; phylum Vulcanimicrobiota; class Vulcanimicrobiia; order Vulcanimicrobiales; family Vulcanimicrobiaceae; genus CAZRQS01. The sequence continues at coordinate 6,050 of CAZRQS010000169.1, forward strand.
GCCCGCGACGCTCGCGACCTTGAGAGAAGCGCCAAGTGTCGACGGTGAAACATACTTCGGCTTACGTGTCGCGCTTGATGTCGAGGCGCCGGAGGGTGCCGGAACGACGATGCTGATTTGCACGGCCTGAGTTGCCGGTGCCGCACTGGGAAGAACGGGAGAGCGAGGCCCATCGACACCGCCGCATGCGGATAGCAGCGA
>CAZRQS010000170.1:0-6135 GCA_964602255.1 uncultured bacterium
TCGCCCGGGGATTCCCAACGCTTGAAAAGCGCGTGTTCAATGCCGAATTGATCCAAGGCTTTGCCAACTGTGTGATCGACGATGTCCATCACGGACTTTGGCTTTGCGTACATTGCCGGCATCGGCGGTAGGATGACGGCGCCCATCTCTGCGAGCTGTGTTAGCGTGCGCAGGTGGCCTAGGTGGAGTGGCGTTTCGCGGACTGTTAGGACGAGTTTGCGGCGTTCTTTTAGGCAGACGTCGGCTGCGCGCACTAAGAGGTTTGAGTTTAGTGAGTGTGCGATCGCGGCAGCGCTCTTTATTGAGCATGGGATGATCAGCATGCCCTCGGTGATGAAGCTGCCGCTGGAGATCGAGGCGGCCAGATCGTCGTCGCTGTAGACGCGGTGTGCGAGTGCCTCGAAATCGTGCACGCTCTTGTCGGTCTCCAGTTCAATCGTGCGGCGTGCTTGTTTGCTTAGGACGAGATGCGTCTCGACCGTCGTGTGGTGCAGCGCTTCCAGGGCCCGGTACCCGTAAATACTGCCGCTTGCACCACTTATGCCGATGACGATCCGTCGCATGGTTGCGCGGTTACACGTGCACAGGAAAGCGCCTCCCGATACGGCTCGAAGGCGCTTGCGTCGCGCTTGTTCAACTTGAACGCGTGCAGTCTGCGGAGCATCTTGCTTTTCTCGCGGCGGCGACGGCTTGGAGCCGGTCGCGCGACGAGCGCTACGCCGGACGGATGTTGCGCTCGCCGTTCTCCGGGGTCCCGCATGACGTCGCGGCTGCATACGTAGCGCTTTCGGGCCGCGAAGGTTCGCTGCTCGAGTTGGTAGCCCGGGAACGTCTTGCTGTTGGAAGTCCGGTTCGTGAAACGCTGCTTTCGTTTGTGAGTGCGGCGCGCGAGTTGGTTGAATTGCCTCGGGATGCTAGCGATGTTGAGCTGGAAGCCGCGATTGTGGCGCGCTTCGTTGTTGGCGAAGCGTTTGGCGATGATGCGGCCGATAATGGCGTGGGCGATGGAGCGTTTTCGCTTGTTGAGCCGGTTTTGCCGGAAGTTGGTACCGGGGTTCGGACTAACCATCCGCGATTTAGTGCTTCGCAGCTGAATACGTATGTTGAGTGTGCGCGTAAGTGGTTTTATCGCTATTTATGTGCGGCGGTTGAGGATAAGGGGTCTTCGGCGTCGTTTTATGGGACCGCGTTTCATGCTGCGCTCGAGGATTTCCATCATGAGTATCCTCAGCCCGGGTTGATCGATGCGCAGGAGTTGGATCGCAAACTGCAAGGCTACGTAAATGCGGCGTTCGATCGGCATCGGAATAATTTTGATACGCCCGTGGAGCATGAGCTTCAGGTTCGGCGGGCTCGGCGTACTGCGCATAAGTATGTTGAGTGGATCATTGCTGAATCCCGGCGGGCGCCGTTTACTGTGATTGGGTGCGAGCTTTCGGCTGAGCTGCAGATCGATGGGTTCGATTTCATCGGCTATATCGATCGGTTGGATCGGGATGATACTACAGGCGCGGTCGCGGTTATCGATTATAAGACCGGTTCGATTGCAACGAGTGCGGCCGAGTATCGGGACAAGGTTCGGCAGTTTAGAGATTTTCAGTTGCCGTTTTACTATTGGGCGCGTACTGAGCAAGGCGACCGCGTAGCGCGGCTTGCGCTTGTGCCGCTCAAAGATGCGCTGCTTGATGTGCGGCCTATCTCGCTTGAAGTCGTGCCTGTTCCGCGCGATATCGTGAAGTCGCAGAGTCCGACCGGCGTCATTCCGATTGGCGAACTCGAGCGGGCGCGTACGCGGATGGTTGAGTTGTGCCGGGAACTCACGTCCGGTACGACGGCGTCGTTTGCGGTTACCGACGATCCGAGTGCGTGCACGTACTGTGCCTACACGCTCTCTTGTGCGAATAAACCGTATCCGGTCGAAGAGCGGTTCGGGCGATGAGCACGTTTATTGTCGGGCCTGCCGGTTCGGGGAAGACTACGGAGTTGCTGCGGCGAGCGCTTGAAGCGGCCGAAAGATGCCGCGTGCTCGTTACGTCGTCTTCGCGTGCTTCTCTGAACCTTTTGCGCGCCCGTGTAGTGCATCACAATGCCACCGTTTGCGAATTACATGATGTTGCGCTGGATGTCGTGGCGGGTGCCGGGCTCATCGACGACGTGCGTGCCGCGAAACTGTTCGCGCAGGCTGCAGAGCCGCTATTAAACTTATCGTGGACCGAGTTCATGGAAGCCGAACTCGATCCCGAGGTACCCGGATTGCGCGCGCCTGAGCGATTTTTGGATGCGGCGTTTCGCTTGTTCTGTAAGCTGCGGGATGCGCGTATTTCACCCGAACAGTTTTTGGAGAGTTCGCTGCGCGGAGCGGCGCAGTTCTATGCTAAGCCGCCAAACTTCGCACATGCCGACTTGCTGTACTACACCAAGGATAATCATCGTGATTCATTAGACGTCGATGCGGCTGAGCTCAGACGGCAGTACCGGCGTGAAATTGACCTTGCGAAGATATTAGCGAAGCTGTATCGCACGTATCTCGACCATCCGGTGCGCCAGGGTTGCCTTACGCCCCGGGATGCGGTTGCGGAGGCGGCGCGGCGTATCGAAAGCGATGCCGCATTGCGCGAGTCGATGCGTAACCGCTATCCGGCCGTCTTCATCGATGACGTGCAAGAACTCACGCTTGGCGACTTGCAATTTCTGCAGGCGATGTATGGGGAAACGCTGGAAGGCGTGACACTTGCCGGCGACAATGACTCGACGACCTCCGCGTTTCGCGGAGCCCGGCCGGATCGCGTCTTCGCTTTGCCTGGGGAACGAATCGGGCTTACGGAGCAGTTGCGCAGTCCGTTTGCGATTGACGTCGCGTGCCGCCATCTACTCGGAACGCCCGGCGCTTCGCCGGTTAGCGCGGATCCGCAAGTTGCGCTCACGCTCTTTCGCGCGACGACGCGGCGTGCCGAAGCGCAGTTCGTCGCCGAACACGTGATCGAACTCCTCGCTAACGGTGCATCGCACGATGGCATCGCGATCCTATTCCGTTCCGTCGAGATGGTTCGCCCGTATCGCGATGCACTGCTCGCTCGGAACGTGCGCGTTCAAGTGGCCGGCGATTTGAACGTTTTTACCGAACCGGAAGCGCTCGACGCTCTTGCGATACTGTGGGCGCTGCACGATCCGTTCCGTCATGAGTATCTCCTGCGTGCACTGTCCGGGGGTGCCCTCGGTCTGTCCGATGCATCGCTTTACATACTTTGCAACGAGCCTCCCGATGCACAAACGCAGCTTTTCAATGAAGACGCAGCGCCGCAGGACGACGTCCGCTCCGGACGCTGGGATGCGAAACGCGATCTGCGTTTGGGGTGGAACGTCTTGCGCGGCGATCGCGATGGGGATCTCTCAGAGCAGGCTCGCGATCGAATCTTCGCGTTTCGTGAGAAACGCGCGGGCTGGCTTGATGCGCAGCGGCGTTTGCCGCTTGCACGGCTCGTACGCCTGGTATGGAGCGAAGGACTGGCGCGCGCCGGGACGGAGGGCAGCGCGCAGGCCCTGTACCAGCAGCAGACGCTCGGGCGACTCTACGATCGCGTCGTACAATACGCCGCGAGCAACGCAAACGCTACTCTGGGCGACTTCCTCGAATACGCGCAAGCGCGTATGGATAGCGAATTCGAATCCTCCGAAACCAATGAGCTTGCCGGTGCGGTACGCATTTTGAGCATCGATGCGGCGCGCGGGCGGGAATTCGATCACGTCGTCGTGCCGAATGCGCGCGCTGGGGCTTTTCCCCGTTGGTATGCGCCGGAAGCGTTTCTCTATAGTCCCAGCCTTGGCATGATTGCAAAGGAAAACGTGGGCGATGCGCGCGCGGCGCGTACGGCAAAGTTCACATATTACATGTTTCGCACCAAAGCGCGCGAGCAATATAACCGCGAAGAGCGTAAAGCGTTCGTGTACGCGCTGCGGCGCGCGAGAAAGAGCGCGCTCATTACGGCGTGCGAGCGCGCTACGCGTGGCGTGAGCGCCCCGGAGTTTTTAGCCGAATTGCAGGCTGCGGGATTACCCGGTGCGGTCGACCTGTCCGATCGATGGCGCCCTGCCCGAACCGTCTATCAATGATCCTGCAACTGCAAGAATTGCCCGCAGCAACATACGCGCGGGAGATCTTGCCGCTCACGGAATCACTTTGGGGACACGGCCGGCCTTTCGATACGTACGTTGCGCAAACGCTCGAGCTTGCGCAAACGACGTACGGCCGCCGTCACTACCGCACGTTTGCGCTGACGGACGGATCGTCCGGCACGCTGGCATCGTTCAAACGCTACGAACGCGACGCACGTGTGGGAAACGAACGTTTGAGGGCAATGGGCATCGGCGCGGTCTTCACGCAGGCCGAGCACCGCGGCCACGGCTACGCGAGCGCGATGCTCGGCCTCGCGCTGGACCAGGCTCGCAGTGAAGGCTTCGACTTTGCCTATTTGTTCACGGACATCCATCCGCAATTTTACAAGCAGCTCGGCTTCGTCGAACTCGCATCGCGCGCGATATCGGTGCGCGCCGACGGCCTGCGCGACGATCGGATTGAAACACACCCGCTTTCGGAGCGCGATTGGACGGGGATCCGCAAATGTTTCGACGACTGCGACGCACAGCGCAAATTTGGGCTGACGCGTTCGCCGATTGTTTGGGATTGGATTCGCACGCGTTTACGCCAGCGCGCCGAACATCCGCAGGGCCAACCGGTCCACTTGGTGGTGCGCAGCGGAAAAAGCATAGCAGCATACGTTCTGGGGCAACGCGAGCCGGCACACGACTCATACGTCGTCGACGAATTCGCATTCGCGGATGATGAAGCCGCTTTGCTTATCGCGCCACTTCTGCGTTCCGCGGCCGGCGATCTACGCCGTGTCGTCGCCTGGCTACCGCCGTCACCGGCCCGGCAACTTTTACCGCGCGGTTCGGTGCGGCGCCGCCAAGAAGCAGTTTTGATGATAGCACCGCTCACGCCGGGCGGCGCGCACTTGCTTGAAGAAGCGAAACGATCAAGCTCCGCCGACGGAATTTGGTCGCTCGATCATATCTAACAAACTCTGCTGCTTCGGCTCGCCAACAATCAAGGAAGCAACGCGCGTCCCAAGCAACCGCACCGGCACGTTATAAACGTCTGCGCGCCGCAAGCAATGCACGGCCGTAACAAAAATCCGCCGCGCATCCGCAGTAGGCTCGGCAAGGTTCGCTTGCCTCACAATCGTTTTAAAATCCGAACGCTTGAGTTTAATCCCAATCGTACACGCACACAGCCCTTCGCGTTCCAACTTCTGCGCAAGTTCAAGAGCCTGTTCTTTCAAAATCCGGCGCAGCTCCCGCTCATCCCGAACATCATACTCAAACGTTTCTTCAGTAGAGATCGACTTCGTCTCCCGATCCGTCTCAACGGGACGCCGATCAATCCCACGCGCGAGCTCAAGCAGCTCAAGTCCCCACGACCCAAAAATCGCTTTTGCCCGCTCCTCACTAAGCTCGGCAACATGACCAATCGTAGAGATCCCACGCTCAGCCAGCCGCGCTTGCGTCTTCGGCCCAACGCCCCAAAGCCTACCAACAGGCATCGGCGCAAGAAACGCTGCCTCTTCTCCAACCTCCAGCGCCTGAATCCCATTCGGCTTACACGAATCCGAAAGAATCTTAGCGACCATCTTCCCAGACGCCACGCCGGCACTAACGGTCAACCCAACCTCATCAAGAATCTCCCGCCGAATCGTCTGCGCAAGCTCAACCGCAGATTCAAGAGTCACTTCACCAAACTCGACGAACGCCTCATCCATCGACAACCCTTGCACGCGATGCCCACGCCGCTCAAAAATCGAAAAAATCTGATGCGACGTCGCTCTATACTTCTGCATGTTCGGCGCAACGACAACAAGCTGCGGACACGCAGCAAGCGCTTTATACAACGGCACAGCCGATTTCACACCGAACGGCCTGGCCTCGTACGACGCAGTCAAAACGACGGCGCGGCGACTCGATCCAGCAACCGCAACGGGCAATCCGCGCAATGCGGGATTATCGCGAATCTCAACACTCGCATAGAACGCATCAACATCAAAATGCGCGATCACAACACGTATAAAACAGGTACGAGGC
>CAZRQS010000171.1:0-6106 GCA_964602255.1 uncultured bacterium
GGTGTTAGCGGCAGCTGCCGTTCATTCTTCGCCGTCGAAGTAGTCGAGCGGTCCGGAACGGATGCGCTTGACTTCGGGCGATCGCACGGTCCATTTTTGGCTGTCGGGAAAATAGTTTGACTCACCGATCGGATTGTCGGCTACGACATAGACGAGCAAATCCTCCGACCCGTCGTTGATGAGTTGGTGCGGCTGCCCGGGGAGGAAAATGAACGCATCACCCTGCTGGATTGCAGTCATTCCACCCGCATGCCGTACGATGCCTGAGCCGGAGATTACGTGATAGAACTCCCACTGAGCGCTATGCGAGTGGTAGGGATACGGCGTTTGTCCCGGAGTGAGCCGGACGATTTCGACGTCAAACGGGTGCCGCTGCATCAAGTCCGTCGATTGCGGCTGGCGGCCTAAAGCTTCGGAAATCTCAATGCCCGCGCCGGCGAACTTGCCTTTTGGCGATGACCAGGAGAGTTCAGGGATTTCCTTTGTGTTGACTTTACGAAAAGCGCTTTCATTCATATTAGCTATTCCCGCAGACGAATGGGAACGGCGGCCGGAACGCCCGGCCTCCATAGTTGTGGCACAATCCTCATTGCTGTTCTCAAGGCTGTGCCATGTATCGCAACGTTTCTGCCCTCGTTCTTGGACTCGCGCTGATGCTCATTTCCGGCTCTCATGCAAGAGCAAGCGCCGCTCAGCGTGCCGTCCCGTGCACCGGCGCTTCACTCAGAGCGCTCGGCAACCATACCCACGCAAAACTCAATCCGTGCGTCGCCAAGCCGCACCAACTGATTTTCGAGACGACCTACTACCAGAACGCATCGAAAGTCGGGGGCACCGCGCTCGCCGCCTACCCTGAAGCTCGCGTGCGATACGGCGTTACGCCGCACATTGAAGCATTTATCGACACGCCGTCCGAGATTGCCAAATCGGGGATCGGAGGCGCCGGCATCTACGTCATGACGCACGCCGGTGTCGGAGTCAAAATCGAATTTGCACGTCTGCATGGGGTCGTGTACAGTCTGTCGGCGGAAAGCCATCCACCGATGAATGCGCTCGCGAACATGGATCTCGTGCCGCTCTCGGACGTTCACATGAACGCGAACTGGTCGGCGAACAAGCTCGAAATGGGCGTTGAGTTCGGCGTGCTCAACTACGCACAGCTGAATAATCTCGGCCGCCGCACCGCTGCAACCGCTGCGTTTTCGCTGACGAGGTCTATCGATAGCAAGACGAGTGTAACCAGTGAGTTCGGTTTTCAGTCGGCCGCGGCGCTTGGCGCGCTTGCGCAGACAAGCGCAACGCTTTCCGTTCAGCGCGAGCTTACGCCGCGGCTACTCTTCAACGTTGAAATCGGCACCGCATTCAATGCGACGGGCGGGAGCAAACCGCACTATTTGGGCGCCGGTTTCGTCATGCACTAGTTACAAGTAGTGATTGAACCACCCAAGCATGCGGGTCAGGATGTCGACCTGATTCGAAACCTTCGTGGGTGAGTGGCCCTCGTCCGCGTAGACGACGAGTTGCGTCGGCACGTGAAGCGTTTGCATCGCGTGCCAAAACTCGAACGACTGAGGTGCGGGAACTTCTTCGTCGCGCTCCCCTTGCAATACGAGCACCGGCGTCTTCGAGTTTTTGATGAACGTTATCGGTGAGCTCTTTGCGTAGACTTGCGGATCCTCGTACACCGAGCTTCCGAAGAACGGAATCATCCACTGGTCGATCTTGTTTTGCCCGTAATACGATTGCCAGTTCACGACGCCCGCGCCGGCGACGATGGCCTTTAAACGCGTGGTTTGCGTCTCGGCCCACATGGCCATGTAGCCGCCGTAACTCCACCCGAACAGTCCCAAGCGATTGCGATCGATCGGTGCGAGGGCAAGCGCGGTGTCGACGCCTTTGAGATCGTCGCGCCAATCACCGTAGCCGAAGTCCTTGACGTTGGCGCGCGTGAACGCTTCACCTTGGCCGAAGCTGCCGCGCGGATTAGGCTCGAACACAAAGTATCCGCGGCTCGAGAGCGCCGCTATGAAGCGATTGCCGAAGCCCGGCAGACTCTCCGCAGATGGGCCGCCGTGCACGATCGTTACCATCGGATACTTCTTGTGCGCGTCGTAGGCAAGCGGATAGACAAGCCATCCTTGCACGTGATAACCGTCGTTGTTCCAATGCAGCGAAACCGCCTTGCCCCACAGACGCTGCGCGTGCGCATTGGTGTGCGATCGCTGGACGAGCGAGCGCGGCGCGCCCGCGTACACCTCGGGCGGCGTGCTAAACGACGTGCGAACGAGTGCGACGCGTGCGCCATGTTGTACCGCATCCCATGAGCGGATTGCGTCGCTGCCGCTCGTGAGTGCAGCAATTGAACCGTTTGCGGTATTCAGATTGTAGAGCTCCAGCGTGCCTTGATCGTGCGCTGCCATGTACAGATGCGTGTTGTCGACCCAGCGTAACGATGCTGCCGATAAACGCATGCCGGGCGTGACGTTGCGCGCTTGACCCGATGCGGCGTCGATGAGGTACACGTCGCCGCCGACCGAACCAAAATCGCTCATGACACCGCCAATGAGCGCGATGCGTTTGCCGTCGGGCGACCACTGCGGATCGTTGATTTGCGCAGGCGGCTTGTAGAGCTCGTGCATGCGTTTGCTTTGGGTGTCCGCGGTCGCGAGCTTTGCAATCCACCAATTGTTGTCACCGTCGCCACGCGCGTAGGTGAAAGCAAGGCGCTTGGAATCAGGCGCCCAGCCGAACTCATACACGTACACGTCGCCGGGTGTCACCACGGAAATAGCGCCGCTCGCGAGGTTGATAACGGCGAGCTGCTGCTCGTCAATCACCGATCCGATTATCCCGACGTCGCGCGCACCTGCAGCCAGAGCGCCGGCTTTACGATGCGGGTGTACGATGTCGAGCACCGCAATGGACCGCCCGTCCGGCGACCATTTCAGGCTTTGAACGTTGCCCGAAAACGTTGCCACCGTGCGCAAACTTCTGCCATGGGCATCAACGGTGTTCAGCCGTGTTAGCCCTTTTGGAGCGCTTGAAAAAAACGCAATCTTCGATCCGTCGGGCGAGAAACTCGGTTCGGTTTGATCGTCGCCCGCGCCGGCGGGTTGCAAACGAACCGGAGCAGCGTGCGCTGATTGCTGCACATAAATCACGGAGCGCGGTGGTGACGCGCTTGGATCGCTACCCGGATGCGAACTCTCTTCCCATACGACTGCGGAGCCATCCGGCGATAATGAAACGTGCTTCAGGTCGTGAACGGCGTAGACGGCGCGCAGCACGTTGCGCATCGATGGCGCGGCATGAGCCGGCGCGGACATAGGTAAAATGAGCGCGGCCAAAACCGCGGCACAGCTGGCAGTTCGGTTCATGCCGGGCAGTACGCCGGACGAATAGGCGACGCCTTGCCGCGCTAGATTTCGTCGCGGATGTTAAACGAGTTCTCGAGCTGTGCCAATGTGAAAAATTCGCGAACCGAAGCGGTAGGCCGCGCTATGACGGCGGGCGACCGTCCGGCTTCCTTTCGTGCTCGTTGAAACCGTACGAGCGATCGCAGCGCGGATGTGTCGATCTGATCTACGTCGTGCAAATCAAACACGAGCGGCTCGGCGTCGCCGTACCTATCGAGCAATTGGTCGAGCTCGTCACGCCGGGAAGCATCGTATTGGCCGCTCAGCGTGATCACAGTTGTATTATTCATATGCCGAGTGGTTAGTGCGACTCTTTTTCCCAGACTGAAGAAGATCAAGCGTATTGTGTGCAAAAAACGCAATATCGGATTACATCAGGGTTAATGAACGATAACAAGCAAAGAATCGCGCTCTATGCATTAGTAGTGCTGGCGCTGATTTGGGGCTACAACTGGGTGGTCATGAAGGTCGGCACGCAATATGCGCCGCCGTTAGAATTCGCAGCTTTGCGCCTGCTCCTCGGTTCGCTGCTGCTTTTCGCAGTTATGGTAGTAAGGCGAAAACAGCTGCGTCCCGAACATCCGTGGGCTTACCTCTGGATCGGCATATTTCAGTCGGGCGGTTTCGTCGCACTCGCGACGTGGGCCGTCATCAGCGGCGGCGCCGGCAAGGTGTCGATTCTTTCCTATACGATGCCGCTGTGGGTCGCGGTGCTGGCTTGGCCACTATTAGGCGAGCGTTTGCGTACGGCGCAAGCTTTTGCGATGGCAGCTGCAGCGGGTGGTATTCTGCTTGTTCTCGGTTTTTGGAACGCTCGAGGATCGCTCTTGCCCGATGTCATCGCAATAGTGTCCGGAGTGTCCTGGGCGATTGGTGTCGTTCTCACCAAACAGCTCCAAATTCGCGCTCATCCCGACGTCTTGAGTCTAACGACGTGGCAGATGTTCTTTGGCGGTCTACTCGTAGGCATAGCCGCATTGTTCGTTCCCGGACATCAAACGCACTGGACGCCGATCTACATGGCGGCGCTCGCATACAATGTCGTGCTTGCGTCAGCGGTGGCGTACTTACTGTGGATTTTTATTCTTCAAACGCTTCCGGCACGTGAAGCCAGTATGGGGACGCTGCTAAATCCAGTTGTGGGAATCATCGCTGCCTGGCTCCAGCTCGGGGAGACGCCTTCCGTTTCGGAAGCTGCCGGCATGGCGCTGGTCTTGTTTGCGCTAATCGTGCTGGCCCTCGCGCCGCAGGCTAGCAGCCGTCCGGCAGCACCGTCGCAGTCATAGCCGTCACGGTTAGAGTTTGGTTTTTGTTTCTTCTTATGAGGATAGGCCCCAGGGTATGGTTGTAGGAAAGAACCGGGTCCGGCCGATACTGATAGGAAGAAGTGAAAGCGAGGTTTCCCTCTTGATGCAAGGGCGTTTTCGGCGTCTGGCTATTACCGCAGCGCTGATTTTGGTGTTGCCGGTTACCCTGGGTGCTGCGCCTGCTGCGCAGCCTGCCGACGATCTGCGCGAAAGCTACGAGTTGCTTTCAACGACGTATTACTCGAAAGTCGACACGCAGAAGATGCTCGACGGCGCGCGCCAAGCGTTAGCCGATGAAGCGCATCGTCGCGGCTTGCGCGTTTCGGTGCCGGCTTTTCACGATCAGGGAAGCACCGACGCGAACGTCACTCAAATTTCATCAGCAATCGCGCGCATGGAAAGCGCGACGCATCAGCCCTCGACGCTTCTTACGTACCAAGCCATTGGCGGTATGGCCAAATCGCTGGGCGATCGTTACACCACGTTCTTTACGCCGGATGAGTATCGTCAATTCAATCAAGCACTGGATCCGGAGAAAATTTCCGGTATCGGCGTGTTGATTCAACCTGACGAAGAGAGCAAATGCATTCGCGCGTATTACGTGGTGCCCGGCACGCCCGCTGAAAAGGCAGGCCTGCAGTCCGGCGACGTCTTCTTGAACGTCGACGGCGTGTCGATGAAGGGCTACACGTCGGATCAGGCAACGAAAGTTTTGCGCGGCAAAGCCGGTACGCCGGTACGCGTTGTCGCGATGCGCGGCAACAAGCCGCTAGGAACCGTGACGATTACGCGTTCCGAAGTTCAGCCGCCGACCGTCATCTATAAGATGCTTCCGCAACAGGTCGGGTACATCTGGGTGCTCGCGTTCGGCCGCGAAACGCCCGACGAGTTTTCGACTGCCCTCGATCGCTTGCAGAAAGCCAACGTGCGCGGATACGTCCTGGACTTGCGCAATGACGGCGGCGGTTATGTGAATTCGGCGCTCGACATCAGCTCGAAGTTCGTTATCGACGATCCGCTGTTGACCATCGAAGAACGCGGTTCGCATACGACGACCATCGACTCCGGTTCCACGGCGTTGCCGCGCAAACCGATGGCGATTTTGGTGAACCGCTTTACCGCTTCCGCATCCGAGATCACGGCCGGAGCGCTGCAAGACAACGGCATCGGCGTGCTCGTCGGTGAGAAAACGTTCGGCAAGGGCGTTATGCAATCGCTCACCGCGCTACCGGACGGCGCGGCGATCAAGATTACGACGGCGCACTATCTCACGCCGAAGAACCGCGATATCAATCTCAAGGGCATCGAACCGGACTACGCAGTTACAGAGAACAAGGACGCACGCTTCGGAGAAGTCGAGCACGACGCGCAGCTGCAAGCGGC
>CAZRQS010000172.1:0-4698 GCA_964602255.1 uncultured bacterium
CGCGGTATCCATCTCGACGTCGGGCGGCACTTCTTTCCGGTTTCGTTCGTCGAGAAATACATCGATCTCGCCGCACGCTACAAACTCAACACGTTTCACTGGCATTTGACCGAAGACCAAGGCTGGCGCATCGAAATCAAAAAATACCCGCGCTTGACCACCGTTGCGTCGTGTCGTTCCGGCACGATGGTCGATCACGATTTCAAGTCAAACGATCACGTGCGGTATTGCGGCTATTACACGCAAGCCCAAATCCGTGAGGTTGTTGCGTACGCGAAGAAGCGTTACGTCAACATCGTGCCGGAGATCGAAATGCCCGGCCATTCGGTTGAGGTGCTTGCGGCGTATCCGCAACTCGCATGCAAACCCGGAAACTATCAGGTCTTCACGATATGGGGCGTTTCCGACGACATCGTTTGCCCGTCGGAGCGAACGATTGCGTTCTACGAAGATGTCCTAACCGAAGTGATGGCGCTCTTTCCCGGCCCATACATTCATACGGGCGGTGACGAAGCCCCGAAAACGGTGTGGAAGAAGAGCGCGCTGGTCAAGAATCTCATGCGCAAGTACAACCTCGCGAGCGAAGATGCGGTGCAAGGCTGGTTCGATACACGTATCGAGAATTTCATAAAGGCGCACGGTCGCCGCATGATCGGATGGGACGAAATCCTGGGCGGCAACGTTTCGCGCAGCGCAGTCGTCATGTCGTGGCGCGGCCTAAGTGGTGGAATCATCGCGGCAACGCGCGGTAACGACGTCATCATGTCGCCGGACCCGACGCTGTACCTGGATCATGCGCAAGGCAACGACGCGTACGAACCGCTCAACATCGGTGGGCTCACCACGTTGCGCGACGTGTACGACTTCGATCCGGGCATCGACGCGCTCACACCAAGCCAATCCAAACATATCCTGGGTGCGCAGGCGAACCTTTGGAGCGAATATATCGCGACCACGAAGCTCGCGGAGTACGATTTGCTTCCGCGCATGCTCGCGCTCTCGGAAGTAGTGTGGACGCCCGCCGAAAAGAAAGATTTCGGCGATTTCATTGCGCGTACGCCAAACCAGTTCGCGCGTTTTGAGGCCGAGGGCGTGCAATTCCGCGTTCCGGAGCCAACGGGCTTGGAGCACACCGTTACGGATAATTCGCAGGTAACGGTAAAACTTAAGAGTCCCGTTCCAGGCGCTGCACTGTACTACACCACCGACGGATCGTTGCCCGATCAAACCTCAACGCGTTACGAGCAGCCGTTCACGATTGACTTACGTCCGGGACAGGCCGTCAACGTGCGCGTGATTACCGTTTTACACTCCGGGCGTGTGAGTGCGCCTGCAACCGCAACTTATGAGCGGCGTCCCGCCGCGCCGGCCACACCTTAGAAGGATAGCGAAAACTTTGAAGACGACGTTGTTTGCCGCATGTTTGTGCGGGATGCTTATGACGCTGGGAACTTTTCCCGTACAGGCCGCGCAGCCGGTTTCCGATCCGGTAGCGCTGGTCGATCCGTTCATCGGCACCGGCGGAATCGGCGGTCCGAACGAAGGCGTGACGGCGGATTTTCCGGGAGCGGCGGCACCGTTCGGCATGATTAATTGGAGTCCGGACACGCCGACGCAGCCCACTTCGAGCGGTTACTGGTATCACGACAACGCGATTACCGGATTCAGTATGACCCACGTGGCCGGCGCCGGCTGCCAGATCTTCGGTGACTTCAGCATACTTCCGACGATTGGCGCGGTCGACAATCCAACACACGGACTGCAGTCGTTTTCGCATTTGAACGAACAGGCATCGCCGGGATACTATGCGGTGACGCTGGGCAATCCGGCAATCCGCGCAGAGTTTTCGGCAACGGCGCGTACGGGACTGGGCAGCTTCACGTTTCCGGCCACAACGCAAGCGAATATTCTCGTGAACGCTGCATCGGATCAGGCGGGCGTTACGGATTCGAACTTTCGCGTCGTGGGACCGAACGAGATCGCCGGGTATGCTTCGAGCGGTTCGTTCTGCGGAATGCCCAACACGTTTACCGTGTATTTCGATGCGCAGTTCGATCGCCCGTTCACTGCACATTCGAGTGATGTTCGGGGAACGAAATCTGCAGGCTGGTTGACGTTCGACACGACGCAAAACCGCACGGTAAAAATGAAGGTCGCCATCTCGTACGTGAGCGTCGAGGGAGCGCGCGGCAACATTGCAGCTGAAGGCACTTCGTGGGATATCGCACGCGTCCGCAGCGCGACCGCGGCGGCGTGGCGCTCGCTGCTGGGTGAAGTGCGCATCAGCGGAAATACGCCGGCGGAACAGCGCATGTTTTACACCGCGCTGTATCACACGTTCCTGGACCCGAACATTTTCAGCGACGCGGACGGATCGTATCGCGGATTCGACGGCAACGTGCATCACGTCGCGCCCGGACACGCCGAGTATGCGAACTTCTCGGGCTGGGACACATACCGCACGACGATGCCGCTGCAAGCGCTGCTTGCACCCGGACCGTCGAGCGATATGGTTCGCTCGCTCATCCACGCGCAGCAGCAAGGCGGCTGGCTTCCGAAATGGCCGGTTGCAAACGGCTACACCGGTGTGATGGGCGGCGATTCAGCGGATCCGCTGATTGCAAGCGCTTACGCGTACGGTGCGCGCGATTTCGACCTGCATGCCGCGCTTGCGGCGATGCTCAAAGGCGCGACCGATACGACGAGCCCGCTCGGTCAAGGCTGGTACATCGAGCGTCCCGACCTTGCGGAATATTTGAAACAAGGGTATGTGACCAACATCCATACCAATTCCGTGTCCCCGGTGCCGAACGGCGCATCGGAGACGCTGGAATACGCGCTCGATGATTTCTCGATTGCGCAATTCGCGCATTCGATTGGCGACACCGCAGTGTACCGGCAATTCATGCGGCGCGCCGGCAACTGGACGAATTTGTTCAACACCGCGACGGGTCTGATCGCTCCGCGCGGGCCCGACGGCGCATTCATGCATACGCCGCTTACGCTGAACGGACAAAGCGGCTTCCAAGAAGGCAACGCTTATCAGTACACGTGGATGGTGCCGCAAAGCATGGGCGTGCTCGTCAAAGCGATGGGCGGTCCGGCCGCGACCGTCGCCAAACTCGATGCGTTCTTCAGTTCGGCAAACGTCGGGCCGGGTTATGCGTTCGCGTGGCTTGGAAATCAGCCGACGTTCGGAAGCAACTTGGCGTATTTGTGGGCGGGCGCGCCGTATCGTGAGCAGCTCGTCACGCAAGAAATGATGACGGCCGTGTATACACCGGGCCCTGACGGCATCCCCGGAAACGACGATCTCGCTTCGATGAGCGCGTGGTGGGCGTGGAGCGCGATGGGCATGTATCCGGCGAACGTTTCGGTTCGCGACGTCGAACTGAGCACGCCGCTCTTCTCGCACATCTCGATCCGCGTGCCTCGCGGTCCTCGCATCGAAATCGATGCGCCGCAAGCGGGCGATGACGTTCCGTACGTGCAGTCGCTGCGCGTCAACGGCCGCTCTTCGCAGAAGACTTGGACGCGGCTGCCGGAATCGGGCACGCTGCGCCTCGACTATGTGCTCGATCGCAAACCGAACATCAACTGGGGCGCGGCGCCGGAAGATGCACCACCGACGTACGTCTCGACTGGAACGTTCCCGGCCGGAACGGCCGCTGCGTTTACTATTCCGCCTGCAAACGTCGTGCTTGCGCCGGGCGCGAGTTCGCCGCTGCAATTCACGCTTTCGAACCTCGATGGCAAAAGCGACGCGCGCGCAACGTGGACGGCGAGTGTGCCCAGCGGTCTTTCGCTGCAGCCGGCGGGCGGTTCGGTCCACGCCTCGGCATTCAATCAGGGCAGCGTGAACGCGACCGTCGCCGCGGACGCTCAAGCGCCTTCGGGTTTCTACGATGTGTCTATTGTCGGAAAAACGAGCAACGGCGCCCTACTGCCGCACATTTCCGCGGTTGTTCGCGTGGTTCGTCCGGGTGAAGTCGCGCATTTTGCGTACGTGGCCAATTTCACCGACAACAGCATCACGCCAATCGATTTGCGAACGCACGCGTTCGGCAGTCCGATTGCGGTGGGCAAGAGTCCGGGTGATGTCGCGATTAGTCCGGACGGAACGCAGATTTACACGGCCAATCAAGGCAGTAACGACGTTTCGGTCGTCGATGCGGCAACGCAAACCGTCGTCGGCGACGTGGGTGTCGGCAAGACACCTGCGGGACTGGTGGTTTCGCCCGACGGCTCGACGGTTTGGGTCACCAACTACGGCGATAACACCGTGCAGGCGATCGACGCAAAAACGCTGACGGCTTCTACGCCGATACCCGTCGGTTCGCAGCCCGAAATTGTGACGATCTCTCCGGATGGTTCGACGGCGTACGTGGTCGATCAAGGTTCGAACGAGGTGACCGCCATCGATGCGCGCACGCGCACGGTGAAGGCGCATATTACCGTGGGAGAGCATCCGTTCGCCGCGGTCGTTTCGGCAGACGGCAAAACGCTGTACGTCGACAACGCGGTCGGCAACAACGTGAGCGTTGTCGATGTGGCGAGCGGCCACGTTGTCGCGACTGTTGCCGTAGGCAGAGTACCGCAGGGCATGGCATTGTCGCCCGACGGTTCCACGCTGATCGTTACCAACTCGGGGTCGATGAACGTGACGCCGATCGATACGCGAACGAATGTTGCTAGGGC
>CAZRQS010000172.1:4798-6091 GCA_964602255.1 uncultured bacterium
CGGTAAACGCGGACGCCGCGTTCGCTTCGGTGTAAATTACGTACCGTCAAAGAACTGGTGGTATAGCTGGGGAGACTGGGATCGAACCTCGATCCGTCACGATCTGGACGACATCGCGGCGCTCGGCGTCGATCACATTCGCATTCAGCTGCTCTGGCCATATTTTCAACCTAACGCGCAATACGTGAGCGCGCAGCACCTCGCGCGCCTCGTATCGCTTTTGGACGACGCCCATGCGAGATCGCTGGACGTCGAGGTGACGGTTCTAGACGGGCAGCTCAGCGGTTTTCTCTTCACACCGGCGTTCCTGATCGACAACCAGGACGGGCACATCGGCAACATCATCGTGGATCCCAAACTCATGGCGGTGCAAAAACGCTTGTTTGCAGCGCTGGCGCATGAGGTCGCTAGCCATCCGGGCTTCATGGGCTTCGACATTTCCAACGAGGTGTATTGGTTCACGCAGCCGCTGCACATGAAATATACGCCGGCGCAGGGCGATGCGTGGATGCAAGAACTGCTCGGGTATTGTGACCAGATTGCTCCCGGAAAATTCCACGTCAACGGCGTCGATAAGTATCCCTACGAAGCATCGCAGGCAAACGCATTTACGCGTCACGCGCTTGCGCGCGCGGGTGCCGCTAGCTGCGTGCATCCTTGGGCGGGCTTCAGTCCGGTGTTTCAAAAATATGGACCGCTCAGCGCGGCCTCCACGCATTACGCGGAGTTCTTCTTGCAGTACATGCAGGCGTTTTCCGAGGACGGCCGGCGAACGCTGTGGATTGAAGAAGACGGCTGTTCGAAACAGTGGATGCGCGAATCGCTCATTCCGCATTGGGCGGAGGCGTCGATTCGCAACGCCGTCAGCTGCGATCGCCTGTTCGGATTTACATGGTGGTGCTCACACGACGTGAGCCAACGCTTTACGGGCTTTAATACGCTCGAATACGACCTCGGGCTTTACACGAACGATCGCAAGCTCAAACCGGTGGGCCGAACGTTCCGCAATCTCATCGCCGAATTCGACCGGCAACCTCCCGCGGTGCTGTCGCGGCCGAACGCGCTCGTCATAGCAGACAATGCGGGCGGAGACGACGTCTTCGCGCAGTATGTGTCGGCGGTCGAGAGGGGCATGCGCCCACAATTCGTACTCGCGTCACGTTCCACCGATCGCGCATACCTACGCAACCGCGAAATCGAGACACTCCACCACTAAGGCAGCGCGCGACGAACTTCCATGTCACCCTGAGCTTGTCGAAGGGTGAGCTTGTCGAAGGGTGAGCTTGTCGAAAC
>CAZRQS010000173.1:0-6089 GCA_964602255.1 uncultured bacterium
CCCTCGACCAGAGCTTGCATGCCCTTCTTTAAATACGTGTTGCAAGTCTCGGCGAGTTTCTCCCAAGCGACAATGTCGATGAAGAGTGTGTCTTCGGGTTTCGCGTCGCGCTTATTGGGATTTACGGCCAAGCGGAATCTCGTTACGCCTGCGCCGGATGCGATATAACGAATCTCCGGATCGCGAACGAGCGTGCCGACCAAAATAACCTTATTAAACGATGCCGCCATAATGCGTTACTCTCTCTTACTCAAATGCTGTTCTGCGGGTTCGGCGGTAGCGTACCAATGCCCCGTGCCAGGGGCCTGGCATTTAGGGATGAGCCGGTGCGGCCGGCGGCGGGGCCGGGGCAGCTTTCTCGGCCGCGAGCGCGTGCTTGTCCAGCTTAATGATCAGAGCGCGCATCACGTCCTCATTCAAGCCGAGTTGGCGCTCGAGTTCGTGAGCGGCATCGGCGTCAGAGCGGAAGCGCATGACGGCATAAATGCCCTCGCGCACGTCGTTGATCTCATAAGCTAGGCGCTTCTTGCCCAGCGTCTCGACGTTGAGAACCTCGCCGCGATTAGTCTTCAGCAGTTCAGCGATGGCGGTGGTGCGCTCGCCAACTTCGTTCTCTTCGAGATTCGGGCGCAAAATATAGGTGACTTCGTAATCGACGGACATTCTTAACCCTCTTCGGACACCCGCCGCAGCGGGCGGCCCACCGCAAACGGCGAGCAGATGGATATGGTCCGGGCTGGTAGCCCCAGAACCGCGATATCTTACCACAGGGGTGGGGCAGCAGCAACCGCCTTAGACCGGGCCAACCGCCCTCTCAGCTCTCTTTAAACGCAATGTGGGATGTTTTGAACAATCCGATGGGAAGATTGACCTAAACCCGTGTCCATTGCCCGTTTTGCCGTAACCCGCCGCGTGACGGTGGCCATGATCGCGACCGCGATCGTGGTCCTTGGACTATTTGCATTTCCCCGCTTACCGGTTGACCTGCTGCCGAGTTTTTCGCCGCCGGTCGTCGAGGTGAGCGTGAATTATACAAACGTCGCACCGCAGCAGATGGAAACGCTGATTACGCGTCCCATTGAAAATGCGGTCAGCCGCGTGCCAGGCATTCAACAGATCAATTCGACCTCGTCCGAAGGCAACAGCCAGATCACGGCACAGTTCTATTACGGAACGAACATCGACACGGCGGCGGTGCAAGTTCAGCAGCAGGTTTCGCGCATCTGGGCAACGCTGCCGAACGATCCGAATCTCTCGCAACCGTCGATTAATAAATTCGATCCGAATCAGTTGCCGGTCGTGCGCATGTATGTGAACGATCCGAATATGTCGGTGCGCGACTTGGGTGATTTGTGGACGAATACGCTCTCCGACGAGTTTTCGAGCATAGCGGGCGTTGCGTCCGTCACTGTAGGCAATGCGCAAACGCGCGCAATCATGATTCAGCCGGACGCAAACAAACTGGCAGGCTACGGCCTGACGATGACTCAAATCGTGCAGCGCGTCGGGCAAGAAAATCTCAATTTGCCTGCCGGCGTCGTTCAAATCGCGAATAGCGAATACCAGATTCAGGCAAACGAACTCTTCCAGAATGCGCAGCAAGTCGGTAGCGTCGTCGTTACCACGAAAAACGGCGCGCCGGTCTTTTTGCGCGACGTCGCCAACGTCAGCGACTCAATCCAGGAACAGCGCACGTTTCAGCGGCTGAACGGTACGCCGGCCGTGGGCGTCGTGATTATCGCGCAACCGAATGCAAACGTCGTTCAAGCGGCAAACGGCATTTACACGAAGGTCGCGCAGATCCAAAGACGCTACCCGGGGATGAACATCGGCATCGTGTTCGACCAGCGCGGGTTTATTACGGACGCGGTCACCGCACTCGAGCACACCGCACTCTACGGCGCAATCCTGGCGGTGCTCATTATTCTGCTGTTCTTGCATTCGTGGCGCTCGACGCTCATTGTCGCGGTTTCACTGCCGGTCTCGGTGCTCGGTACATTATTTGCCGCTTACATGTTCGGCTATTCGCTCAATACGATGACGCTTGGCGGACTCGCGCTCGCAGTTGGCCTCATCGTTGACGACGCTATCGTCGTCATCGAGAACATCTACCGCCACATGTCGCGCGGCCAACATGTCAAGGAAGCTGCGGAAAGCGCGGTCGGCGAGATCTTTGCCGCCGTTCTCGCGTCATCCGTTACCGTTATCACCGTCTTCGTGCCGTTGCTGCTTATCCCAGGCTTGCAGGGCCTCATCTTCCAGCCGTTCGCGATGATGGTCATGGTGGCGGTTGCCATTTCGCTGCTGGTCGCCGTAACGACGGTGCCGATGCTCTCGACGTTGCTGCTGCGCGACGAAACGCCGCACACGAATGGCCACCATAAGGGACGCTACGCGCTCTTTGTCAAAAGATTTGACGCCGCATACGAACGCTTTGCCGAATGGTACCGTAAACGACTTGCATGGGCGATCGATCACCCGGGCCGTGTATTCGCCGTCGCCGGCATCATCTTGGTTGCAACGATGGCTGCGTTGCAGCTTGGCGCCGTCAAGACTGAAATGTTCCCCGCCTCGAATTCGCGTTTCGTGCGGTTTAATCTGCGCATGCCCAACGGCACGGCGCTCAACGTCATGGACCGTGTTGCACAAGACGTCGAGCAGCGCATGCGGCGCGATCCGCGCGTGGTTGCGGTCGGAGCGCAGGTAGGTAGCCAAGGATTTCTCAGCACGACGTCCGTCTCAAATATCGCAAACCTTTCGGTTACGCTGAGGCCGGATGTGAGCGGCACTGCAGCGGCGCAATTCGTGCAGCAATGGCAAGGTGCGCTCAACGGCACGTTCGGCAATCGCAGGCCCGGTACAAGTGGACCGCCGCGCAATCCGCAGTTTGCGAAATACCGGCAGATCTTCGGTCAACCGATTCCGGGGTTGATGGCGTTCGGACGAACCATCGACATCATCCAAAACGTCATCTCACGCGGGCAAGACGCGCTCGATATTCAGATCTACGGTCCCGACATGGATCAGCTCTATAGGATCGCGCAATCTCGCGTTATTCCCCGGCTCTCGCAAGTTCAAGGGCTAACGCGGCCGGATACGAGCATCACCCCCTCGCAGCCGCTGCTCAATATTGCCATCGATCGCAATCGGGCAGCACAGCTTGGACTTTCGACGCAGTCGATCGCGCAAACGCTCGACACGGCGACCAGCGGCAGCATCGCTTCCTATTTACAGATCAACGGCACGCAGTATCCGATCATCGTGCAGCTTCCGCCGGAACAGCGGCGCTCGTTCCAAACGATTCAGAGCCTTCAAATTCCGGTGACGCAGCAAGGCACGGCATCAGGGACAGCCGCAATGATGAGCACGACAGCCGCGACGCCGGGTCAGAGTTACACGCTCCCAACGCTTCCGCTGAGCGAAGTAGCAAACGTTTCGACGGGCGCCGGTCCTTCGCAAATCACGCGGCAGAACAAGCAGCGCGAGATCGACGTAACCGCAACGCTCGCAGGTATTCCCCTCGGCACCGCAGTGCAAGCAGCAACACAGATCATGGAGACTACGCCGCTGCCGTCGGGATACTATTGGGCGTTCGGGCAGTCGGTCACGCAACAAAATCAAACCTTCGGCAGTTTAGGGCTCATCGTCATCCTTGCCGTGCTGCTGATTTACATGCTGCTTGCATCGCAGTTCGAATCGCTGTTGCATCCGATCATCATCATGATTTCGGTGCCGCTTTCGCTCGCCGGCGTCGTTCTGGCGCTGGTGATCACGCAGCGTTCGTTCGGCTTGACCGCGTTCATCGGATTGCTGATGCTCGTCGGAATCGTCGTCAAGAACGCGATTCTCGTTGTGGAGTTTACCAATCAACTACGTCATCGCGGACTATCGGCGCGCGATGCGGTGTTGCAAGCGGCGCCGCTGCGCTTGCGCCCGATCGTCATGACGACGTTTGCGACGACCGGCGGCATGTTGCCGATTGCGGCGGGCATTGAAGCGGGAAGCTCGACGCAGGCCCCGCTCGGTACTGTCGTCATCGGTGGTCTGCTGTGTTCGACCATGCTCTCGCTCGTCGTGATTCCGACGCTCTACTTGTGGGCCGCAAATCATATTGAGCCATGGGTGCAACGCCGCCGCGCGCAGCGCGCAGGCGAGGTCCGCCCGCCCACGTTTGAAGTGCCTGTACCGACCGGAGAAGCAGCTCCGACGCTTTAAGCGAATAACGGCGCGATGACCGAGCCGGTACTGCTGGTTCTAGGCCTCGCCGCGTCTATAACCTTCGCCGTCGTTGCGAAGCGGCTTGAACTGCCGTACCCGATCGTCTTTGTCGTAGCCGGAACGGCGCTCGCGTTCATCCCTGGGCTTCCACCAGTCGAGATTGCACCGGATTGGATCTTTCTCGCAGTCCTTCCGCCGCTGCTGTTTTCAGCCGGTTGGACCACAGACTGGCGGATTTTCCGCTCGAATTTGCGGGCGATATTGCAGCTGGCAATCGGCCTCGTCATTATCACGACGATCGCCGTTGCTGTAGTGGCCGAACGAATCGTGCCCGGCATGGGACTTGCCGCCGCGTTTGCACTTGGTGCAATCGTCTCGCCGACGGATGCGGTTGCGGCCAGCGCTACGTTCACGCGTTTCGCAATACCGAGACGGATCGTCGGGATCATCGAAGGCGAAGGCATGGTCAACGACGCGACGGCGCTCGTCATCTACGGTTATGCTGTCGCCGCCGCAACCGGGGCGATGACGTTTTCCGTAATGGATGCGACCCGATCATTCATCATCGTCGCAGCGGGCGGTGTCGCGCTAGGGCTCATTGTAGCGCGGGCAATCGAGGTAATTTCGCGCAAACTGGCACGATACGAGCTAACCGATTCACTCATCGACAACCTGCTCCTCATCGGTGCTCCATATTTCGCGTATTTAGGGGGCCAAGCGCTGCACGTCTCCGGCGTACTCGCCGTTGTGGTAGCCGGAATAACGCTCTCGCGCCGATCCTCAGTGGTATACAGTCCTCAAGTACGGCTGATCGCGTGGAACGTATGGAGCTTGTGGATTTTTCTCCTGAACGCTTTTATGTTTCTCGTGATCGGGCTGGAAATGCGCACGTTCGTCCGCAGTGGACCGCAGGTGCTGCATCTGTTGCCGGCTGCGGTAGCCATCGCTTTGCTCGTTATCGTGGTGCGGCTGCTCTGGATTTATCCCACTGCGTGGCTTGCACGGCTCATCCCGGCGGTAAAGCGCAACGACCCGCTACCGCCGGCCGGCGTTCTAACGGTAATCGGTTGGACCGGCATGCGCGGAATCGTATCACTTGCTGCAGCACTTGCTCTACCGTCACATTTCCCGCATCGCGGCCTTATCGTCTTCATTACGTTTGTCGTGATCTTCGTAACGCTGGTCGGTCAAGGTCTCACGTTGGATCCTATACTAAACTGGCTGCATATCCGCGAGGAGCACGACGAGAGCCAGCGCGAGATCGAACTTCGCATTCGCGCCTTGGAAGCGGGACTGAAACGGATCGATGAGATGGAATCCGAAACGACGGACGAACATACTCTCGACGACCTGGAGCGCCTTCGCTCGGAATACACCAGCCGCATCGAGCACCTGCGCCGCGAAGAGTCCGGCGAAACGGCAGAGGCGACGGCGGCCGGTATGCACGAAGATTACGCCGAGCGCGAAGCATTACGCGCAGAACGCGAAGCGATCAGAGAGATGCGCAATCGCGGCGAAATTCCCGACGATGCGTTCAGGCGAATCGAATACGACCTCGACCTGGCTGAATCGCGTTTGAAAATTGAGCGCTAAGCCGCGCGAACGAAAAAGTACGCAGTCATGCCGACGGCAATGGCGAACACAATGGCGCGCGTAACGCTCGACGGCAGGCGCCGGAAGAAGTGCGCACCGAAGTACCCGCCGATCATCGCAAAGGCTGCCATCAGTAGTGCAATTGGCCAATTGATGATGCCGGCGATAAGGAAAGGCACAACGGCAACGCCGTTGATAACCGCCGACAGTAGGTTTTTCACGCCGTTCATCGCGTTCATGTCGGGCAGGCCTGAGAACGAGAGTATGGCGAGCATCAG
>CAZRQS010000174.1:0-6069 GCA_964602255.1 uncultured bacterium
GTGTGTGTGCCTGGAGCGGACCACCGCCACGCAAACAGCACGGCGTTTGGTATGCGCAGGCTGGAGCTCGATTTGTTTTGCCAGATACCCGTCTGATCGACGGTTTGTTTCCCGTCGAGAAGTACTTGCGCGTGTCCCGGCTGACAACAGTGATCGCCGATCGCGCCGACAACGGCAATTCCGCTGCCGTGAAACGTGATTGTGCGTGAAGGCAGCGTCGTTATATTATCTGAGGTAAATTTCGCGTTGCTCCAAACGGGAGCGGCGGCGGTTTGCGAGGCGTACAGTTGCGCGGCAACTATTGCCAGCGTCAGGCCGCCGTTGGTTTGCCACGCCGTGATGTTCCACGTCGGAGTCGGACCGTCGAAGAACCGGCCATACAGTCCGTTCGATGCACGATCTTGCTGCAGCGCCGCGCGCGCATTCGTAAGCACCCAGGTTCGCGCCTCCGGCGCCTCCGAACCGCCTTGCAGCGCCATATCGTACATTGCTTCAACAAGCGGTTCGCCGATATCGTTCTCCGCCTGCAAGTTCGCGTACACGCCGCGTGCGTCGGACAATTCGGTTACAACTGCGTGCGCTGTAGCGATAGCATCATTCAAATATCCCTGGTTGCCCGTAATGCGATGCAGAAACAGGGAATTGAAGATCATGTCGCCGTTGACGGATCCGAAAAACCGGCGCGGTATCTGATAACACGTCGAGCCGTTGTCGAAAACGTACACGGTATACAACGGTATCGATGGATCCAGAAAATGCCGCCGAATCGCCGCATACTGTGTTTTCGCGTCGGTGAGGTATCGCGCTTGATTGGTCTCGCCGTACAACAGAAGCGCAGCTTTGACGACATTCGCCTCTGTTTCAAGCGTCTTGAGGCCGCCGCCACCACCTTGAGGCAGTTGGTAGCGAATATCCGGACACGCGCCAAGCGCAAAGAATTTCGACTGGGCAATATAGTTGTACGCGTTCTTCGCTTTGGAAAGCGCGCTGCTATCGCCGGTGGCCGTGTACTCCCGGGAATCGGCGATTGAATCCCAAGCGGGCACATCGCTCCACGGACAGCTTCCCGGATTCGAATTGCACGCCGGCCAAGAACTCGCCGTCGTCGCGAGGGTTCGCAACATCGACGTTAGCGTTGCATCGTGGGTTGCTTGCCAGCGCAAAAACACGGCATAGGTGAGTGAGTCTGCGCCCCAGTCGATATTCACGGCCGGGCAGCCGCTCAAACAGAAGCGCCACTTTCCTTGCGTGTACAACGACGTTTCGAGTACGCGCGTAGCGTCGGCGGCGTAACCGGCGAACGTTTCCGTCGAGCTTTGCGCAAGCGCCAGAACAGTTGATTGTCCGTTTACCGCAGGCACGCCGGCGGGTGCGCCGTGACAGCGCAAGAGTCCTAGGGCCGCGATGAGGACGCCCAGCGGCCTAACGAGTGCGCCTGACACGTTCAGGCGACGCTCACGGCGACACGAATGCTGCAGTATTCCTGAAATATTCGTCCGGCAGCACGTCAGGGAACGCGTAACCGTTCAACGTGTACTCGCCGAAGTATGTCGAGACTTGGGAGTATTCATGACGGCGGTACTGCCACACGACGTGATTGACAACCAGGTACTTGCCGGCGTATCCCAGTTCCACTTCAAAATTTGCCAGCGGTCTAGGGCCGTCGGGGTCATCGGCGAAGCGCACATATCCGCTCACGATCACCTTCCATATCGTGTTCGACGTCGTATCAATCCACATGGATTTGATCGACGGCCGAGCCGGTGTACCGCTGAAATCCAACCGGTACGTAGTATGGTTTTTATACGCCTCGACATCGTTGAACTTGCAGCGCATATCTCCCTGCGCCCGTACGTTCGCAATCGTGGGGAGCACATCGGACTGCGGGAGCCAGCTCTCGCGATTGGACCCGTACGGCCCAAGTTCCGGCGGCCCCGGTTCCGTATGCCTTGTCAAAATGGGTTCGTAGTTGAACCGCTCGTCTTGCACACGCGCCAAACCGTCATCGCGATAATCGACGTGCGCAATGGTTTGAACGAGGCGTTGATCGTCTTGCGTGACCAGAATGTGTTCGTCGTAGTGAACGTACGGCGGGTGCATCGACATCGCGCTGTGCCGAAGCGCGGCATCGAAAATGTTCCAGCATGGTGGAATGCCGATCGCTACGGCCAGCACGAGCGATGGGAACATGAGACATCGCCTCCACGTTCATTATCGGTTAGGTTTGCGCGCGCGACAAGGTGAAAAAAGACCCTTGGCGAACGAGCCGCGGTCCCAATTTCGGGGATGTAGCTCAGTTGGTAGAGCGCCTGCTTTGCAAGCAGGATGTCAGGAGTTCGAGTCTCCTCATCTCCACAGGACTCATGACCCGCCTGCGCAAATCAGGCGGGTCGCTCGGGGGCATAGCTCAGCTGGTAGAGCATTACGCTGGCAGCGTAAGGGTCAGGAGTTCGAGTCTCCTTGCCTCCACCAATTCCGAAGCCCGGTTGCTTTTCAGGTAACCGGGCTGTCGTTTTTGCAATGCTATAATGCAATTGCGATGGCACTGGCTCAAACACGGAGCCGCCTACTGCAAATACAGCTGTTCGGCGAGCCACGCTTCTTCGCAGACGGCGCGCTCCAAACCATAAGCTTACCGCCCAAGGCGATATTGCTGTTATGCGTGCTCGCGCTCAAAGCCGGACAGCCAATCGATCGCGCAAAGCTCGCGTTTACGCTGTGGCCCGACGATCCGGAAGACGAAGCCAAGGCGAAGCTGCGCCGGCATCTGCATGTGCTCGTCCGCAGCCTTGCATTGCCGGAAGATCGGCCGTGCATCGTCGCGAGCGGTTCCACCTTGACGTGGACCATCCAAGATTCATGCACCTTGGATGTCGTCGAGTTCGAGCGCTTGAGCCGTTCACCGGAAGATTTGGAGCGCGCCGTTACGCTTTACAGCGGCGACTTACTTGCCAATTTCTACGAAGAATGGCTCGAACCGCCGCGGCGCCGTCTACGTGAATTGCAGCTTCAAAATCTGCTCGCATTGGCGGAACGCTACGGCGAAAGCGAGCCGGCACGCGCCCTCGAATTCGCAAATGCAGCACTTCGGATCGATCCGTGGCGTGAAGATGCGCTTTGTCACGTTTTAATCGCGCGTACGCAGCTCGGCGACCGCGCCGGTGCCATGCAGCAGTATACGCAGTTCGCAAAGCGTCTACGCGAGGAATTCGACGCCGAGCCGCTCCCCGAAACAAAGAGCGCCTTCGAAGCAGCAAAAATAGCCGAGCCCGCGCTCACGAATCTTCCGCTCGAAACGACGAGTTTCATCGGACGAGAGCCGCAGCTTCGTGCGTTGCGTAATCTTCTTGAAGATTCGCGCATGGTTACGCTGACCGGGCCTGGCGGAGTGGGGAAATCCCGTACGGCAGTGCACTGTGCTCGCGAATTAGTCCGGTCTTACCGTGAAGGCGTCTGGCTTATCGAAGTGAGCGCTCAAACGAGCGAGTCGAGCTTGGTGCATGCGATTGCAGAAAGTTTCGGCCTTCGCGAGCTGCCGCAATCCGACACACATGCGCTTACGACAGCTCTCGCGCAGCGGCACGCTCTTCTGCTGCTTGATAATTCCGAATCTCTCGTCGATGTTTGCGCACGGGTCTGTGAAGCGATCCTTGCGTCGTGCGAACACATGCGCATTCTTGCAACCTCGCGCGAACCGCTCGGCATATCCGGCGAGAGGACGCTGCGGCTTGCGCCGTTTACCGATGACTTCGAAGCGATCGCGCTCTTTTTCGACAGGGCACGCGCAGCGGATGCCGCCTTCCAAGAAACGGCGGAGAACCGGATTCTCGTTGGAGAAATCTGCCGGCGCGTAGATCGTTTGCCGCTCGCAACGGAGCTTGCCGCGGTTCGCGTGGCGACGCTCTCTCCGCACGAGATTCTCGAGCGGCTGCACGACCGGTTCGCGCTTTTGAGACGCGCGCGCATACCGGCAATCCGCCACCATCAAACGCTTCGCGCGACAATCGACTGGAGCTATAACCTGCTCTCCCTTGAAGAGAAAACGCTCTTCCGGCGTCTTGCAATGTTTCCATCGGCTTTCACGCTGAGCGCCGCGGAATCTATCTGCGATGATAGCGCGGTCCCACGGAACACGGTCCTCGACGTTCTTTCACGGTTGGTCGACAAGTCGCTCGTTACGCCAATTCAGATCGGTCTGACAAGGCGCTACCGTTTTCTCGATTCAATCCGTGAGTACGCGCTCGTTGAACTCTACCAGTCCGCCGATGTACGCGCCTTACAAGATCGGTATATTGCGTACTATGCTTCGCTCGTCAAGCGTTGTGCAAAAGAGCTTGGCGGACCTGAGCAGCAGTCATGCCTCCAGATGCTCGCGAGCGAACTTGACAATATACGCACCGCGTTGCAGTTCGGCCACATTGACGATAAATATGGCATCACCTCGCTTGGGATGGCCTGTGATTTGCAAGAGTTCTGGGTCATGCGCAGCTTGTTCGCCGAGGGACGCCGCTTTATACAGCAGGCGCTCGATGTCGCGCAGCACATCACACCGAAACTTCGAGCGCTCGCGCTCAGTCATATGGCGCTGCTCGCGTGCTTCAGCGAAGATCGCGAAGCAGCAACTCAAATCGAGGAAGAGGCGCTTGAAATACGGCGCAAGCTCGGCGACGAGGCAGGCGTCGCGCAATCGTTGCACGACTTGGCGAATTATGCGTTCGAAGCGGGTGAACTCGAGAGAGCGCACAGCCTGTTTCACCGCGCGCTCGACGGCGCGCGCATCGCCGGCGACGAAGCGTTGGTTGCCAAGGCCCTCGATAACGTCGGCCTGACGTCGACAGCGATCGACGATTTCGAACATGCGCAAGAGGCGCTGGATGAAAGCTTGCGCATCTATACCGAGCGTCGCGATACATACGGTACGGCATGGGTGCTCTCACATCTGGGCTGGCTTGCCGAACGCATGCGCGAGTATCAGAAAGGCGTAGACTTTCTCTCGCGCAGCATGGAGATGCGCGAGGACATCGGAGATACGCACGGCATGGCGCTCTGCGCACTGCATTTAGCGCGCTGCTACGATGGGTTAGGTGATCGTGAGCACGCCCTCGAAGCGGGCAAACGCAGCTTGCGTCTTTGGCGGGACCTCGGACGTACGACGTGGCTTTTGCGCGCAGTGGAGTCATTTGCGTGCGCCGAAGCACTCGCTGGCGACGCGCGCCGCGGCTGCGTGCTTCTAACTGCGGTCGAGCATCTGCGCGACGTATGGAAGTGCTCGCTACAGCCGTTCGAGCGTGAGCGACACGCTGATGCGAAGGAGTACTTGCAGCGCACGCTCTCAGCCGAAGATCTGCGCGCTTGCATTTTGCAAGGCGCTGCGATGTCGCTGGACGATACAGCTGACTTTGCGCTAGCGAACCAGGTCAGCTAGACTGCTGATCGCCCTGCCCCGATTGGCCAGCCAGTTTCTGCACACCCCGCTCGATAAACGCCGCGCACTCGGTCAGATTTTCATCCCGCTGACCCTGGGGCTTTTTGAGATTGTCGATGCATGGTTGCAACGTCTTCGCGACGTCGGCCGGACTAGAGAAAGCTGCAGTATGTCCCGGATGTCCGCCAGCCATTGCTCCTGGCTCCTTTCTTCTAATAAATAAGAAGAGATCGCCGCACCAGCTTCGACGATGCGGCGATTCTGCTGCTAGGGCCGTTGGACTTAATTAAAGTTTTGGACCCCAGCCTTGAAACAGTAGCCCGCGCTGCTTTTCATAAATGTCGGCGAGGCGAGTATGCCGCGGTTGCTCTTCTGAATCTTGGACGTGCTTGCGAATCACTTTGTTCTCCATGGTCCTGACCTCTCGTGGGCGGTGGGGCTGACGGCCCCCATGAGCCAAGACTACGGATCTCGCGTCCGTCAGCCGTCGCACGCGCGTCCGAAGTGCGTGCCGGGTGTGTTATACTTCGTGCGCGGAGCACGCCGGACGGCCGCCCCCAGGGGAGGAAAGTCCGGGCTTCATAGGGCTGGGTGCAGGATAACGTCCTGTCGGGGCGACTCGAAGGAAAGTGCCACAGAAACAT
>CAZRQS010000175.1:0-2814 GCA_964602255.1 uncultured bacterium
CTTGCGCATAATCGTAAAATCCCGCGCCGGTCTTTCGTCCCAACCGGTTTTGCGCCACCAGGTCGCGTTGGAGCGCAACGGGTTCCAGGCGATCCGCATCCGTGCGCTCGTAGACGGATTGCGAAGTAGCCAGATTCACGTCGATGCCGATGAGGTCCATCAACTCGAACGGGCCCATGCGAAAACCGGCGCCTCGCGCAAGTCGATCCAAGTCTTCCATGGGAGCGACGCCTGCATCGTATGCGAGCATCGCCTGCAAATAAAACGGCCTCGCGACGCGATTCACGATGAAGCCTGGTGTATCCGCGGTAACGACGGCGGTTTTTCCCATTCGCTCGACGATCTCTCGAGCCCGCGGCAGTGCTTCATCGTCAGTTTGCTCCGAGTGCACGATTTCCACGAGCTTCATGAGCGCGGGCGGATTGAAGAAATGTAAGCCCAGCACGCGCTCGGGATGCTCGACGCCGGAAGCGATATCGCTGACCGAAAGCGACGACGTGTTCGTCGCTAGAAGCGTGTCCGAACCCAGGGCTGACGCTAACGCCGCAAACACTTGGCGTTTGAGGTCGAGCCGCTCAGGCACCGCTTCGATCGCGAGCACCGCCTGCGTCCCGGTTGGAACGGACGTGTAGTAATTCACACGTGCGGGCACGTCCGGCGACTTCGCGCGCTCGGCATCCTTGGCGATGCGCTGTTTTGCGCGGTCCTGCGCTGCCGGATCGGGCTCGATGAGATCCACCGCATAGCCTGCTTGCGCCGCTACGAAAGCGATGCCGGCGCCCATCGTCCCCGCACCGGCCACGACGATTTTTTCCACGCACCCCTGATTCGCGCGCGTACCGCGGGGACCCGCCGCGTCCTAAATGGAACGTTGGGCGCCGCATGACCAAACAGCGCTGGCGAGTGACCGCCTCCTCATACGTGATCGACACGCATTTCCTGCGTCTACGCAAGGACACGATCGAACTAGCCGACGGATCGATAGTCGAGGACTACTACGTACGCGAAAGCCGCGGCTTCGTGATTGTCTTTGCGATTACGGAAGATCAGCGCGTCGTTCTCGTCCGGCAGTATAAACACGGCATTGCCCAGGAGCTTCTCGAGTTGCCCGCAGGTGCGATCGATCCGGGCGAACAGCCGCTGGAAACGGCTATCCGTGAATTGAGAGAAGAAACCGGTTACACTGCGCCGTCGTTGGAGCACGTGCGTACGTTCATCGTCGATCCAACCAACTCTGACTCGATCGCACACCTTTACTTGGCGCGCAATGCCCATCAAACTGCGGAACAGGATTTGGACGCAACGGAAAGCATCGAACTGGACTTGGCAACGTTGGACGAGCTGCGTGAATTCGTACGCTCAGGCACGATCGATTCGGTAGCGCACGTCGCGTCAATCTACTTGATCTTGGATACGCTCGATTAAGCGCACCTCATTCATCGCGCACTTCGATCGTATCGACGGCCTCGGAGTAAAACGCGAGGTGGTCTTTAATTTCGCTTACCGGCTCGTAAGGGGCTTCGTACGTCCACACGCCGTTTTCCGAACGCGGTCTGCCGGTGGAGATGCTGTAATACGAAGCGTCACCTTTATACGGACAGTACGTCGCATGGTTCGTGCGCGTCAAGAGCGACATATTCACGTCGCTTCTTGGGATGTACTGGACCGGCGGATAGTCCGATTCTCTGAGCGTGAACGCCCTGCGAGTGTCGGCGACGGTATCGCCGTTGAGAACGACGATGACTCGTCCTGGCGTCCGTTCAATCGTGATCGGATGGTTGGGACCGGGGATCTTTTTTGTGCGTTTGGATTGCATGACCCTATTTCAAACAGCAACATCCGGAAAGGCGTTGCCGAACATCGGCCGGCCGCTCGCGGATTCAGAAGATGCTGCTTCGTCTTCGATGACGTCCCAGTGCTCTGCTAGAATGCCGTTTTCCATGCGCACAACATCCGCGGCGACCCAATTTTTAGGCTGCCCAAATCCCGAAAAGCGTCCATGCACGATAACGAGATCGCCCTCTGCGACAATCATGTCTGATTCGTATTTCAGCGTAGGAGGCATGCTTTGTATCAATTCAAAGAGCCCCTCGCGCCCCGGTTTGATGTGCATGCTGTGTTGAATGTAGTCCGGTGACCAATAGCTCTTCGCAGCCTCATAGTCGCGCTTGTTAAAAAGCGTGTCAAACGCTTCAAGGACAACCGCCTTGTTTTGTTCTTCACGTGAAATCTGTTTCACGTTGTTCTCCCATTTGCATCACCGCCACCACGGGGCAGTGATGCAAGTATAGAACCTTGGTTTGCGCAATGGAAGTACTTACCAAAAGGTGCGTTCTGAGAACGCCCTAACCGAACTTGGCTGATCCAGCGAGCAACACTGCGCTCACTACAGACTCCATGCAGAATCAGATTGCCGTTTGAGCTTGTAGAGCTCCGAAAGCGTCCCAAAGGGATAGAGGTTGCGGTTCATTGCCGCCACGACTCGAAGATCGCGACGCGAAGCGACATTGAATGGGTGCAGCGCTCGCAAGCACTCATCCGAGAAGACGCTCAGGCCGCTCGAATACGGCGTAAGCGCGGGGACAACGATCAAATGTTCGCCGGCTAAAAATGCCGGCACGGTGGCGCGCACGCCGACCGGTAAGCTCGGATGCAAGTGCCCTAATACCACGCCTTTTGACGTGCTAAGTTCGGCGAGCATCGGTGCGCGGTCGCCATGCAGCAGCAGCCATCCGTCGCGCTCAACCGATTCAACCGTATCACCAAGAATTGCGGCGCCTCGCGTCTTACCTTCGTGATTGCCTGCCACGATGG
>CAZRQS010000175.1:2914-6022 GCA_964602255.1 uncultured bacterium
TCACCAAGAATTGCGGCGCCTCGCGTCTTACCTTCGTGATTGCCTGCCACGATGGTGAGCGCGGCCTCGGCGCGCAACGCCCCCAAGCCTTGCTGCACTTCGCGCGCCGCACCCTCGCTCATCCGGCTGCTGTGAATGACGTCGCCGAGCAAAATGATTTCGCGCGCATTTAGCGATCTCACGCTCGCGCAAAGCGTACGAACAATTTCCTTCGTACTCCATGCGGGGAGCGCCGCGCCGATGACGTTTTCGTACGCGAAGTGGACGTCGGCCGCAACGATCGCTCGAGAACGGTGCAACCATAGCACGCCCGGTGCGACCGCGCTGGTTCCGGGCGAGAGATCCACGATGCGACTTGCACCTTGTGGCGATCTAGTCATAGCGTAACTGCAGGAGCGGAGCCTCTGAGGCACCGGCACGTTGTGCGGTACGTTCGCCGAGCACTTCGAGCACACGTTCGTGCAACGCCTCGACCATGGTGGCCCGATCTTCCATTTCCACCGAATCACCGAAGCTCGACGTGATGATGCCGAACGTGAACGGCGAGGCGGCACGCGGACGCAGCACTCGTGGTTCGCCGTCGAGTTGCTGCACGTATTCGCGTGCGCCCGGTACATCCAGCAGATCGCGGGTTACCGTGCGAAACGTTTCACGCAGCAGCGGAAAGCGGCGATCCGCTGCATATACGCGCTCGAAAATTTGCCGGCAGTTCCATGATAGTGTTCCGCGCCGCAGCGTTCGTCCGCCGGCGCGCCGCAAGACCAAAAGCCCGGTATTGGCAACGTATCGGAAAAACCCGTGCAGCAAGTGTGATGAGCGCAAGCCGTCGAGAAGATCGCGATCGAATTTTTTGGCGTGCAAGAGCGACGGCCAAACCGCGTCGGGAAGTGTCTTGCCCACGGGCAACGTAATCATAAATCCGTTATCATCGGTCGTTAGCTGCGTGTTCGCTCGAATGTGCGCATAAACGCGTGCTGCGACGACGCGCGCAAGCGTTTCATTGATGCGGCGGCCGGCACCCGTATGGAACGCAACGACCTGCCGCCGGTCCATCCGGTACACCTCGATGATGGGGCGATGCGGCGAAGGTACGGCAGAAATGGCCATCTGCTGGGCGATGTATCGCACCGTATGCGCTGCTTCGACACCTTCGAGTCCGTAACGAATTTTGAGCCACTCGAACGCAGCGGATGGACCGGATCGCAAACGCTCCGCTACACCGTTTCGCAAAACGTGAATCTCGCTTGCCAGCACACTAGGAATGCCTTTGAGGTGCGAACTCCACTGCGGAATGGTCGGGCGGCCCGCAAAAGGCTCGACCGCAATGCCGGTTGCCGTTATCTCTTTTGCGCGCAGCGTTTTGCCGTTGAGGACGAAGACGTCGCCTTCACGCAGTTCGTTGACGAAGCTTTCCTCGACCCTGCCGATCTCGTGACCGCCTTTCATTCGCACCGTCACGTGATGCTGATCGGGAATGGTGCCGGCATTTTCGAAAAATGCCGCGCAAACTTCGCGGCCTAAACCGTACATCGCTTCACCGTCGAAGCCCAGACGCCGCACGTGCGCTTCATCGGTTCCGACACCCGCACCGGAGAGATAGCGCGCACAGCCTACGAGCGATTCGCGTTCGAGCTGTGCGTACGGATATGCGCGCCGCGCAATACGCAGGGCGTCGTCGACCGTAACGCGACGGTCGTAACAAACACTTCCGACAAGCCACTGCGCGAGCACGTCGAGCGGCGCTTCCGGAATCACCGCGTCTTCAAGGATACCGTCCGCAATACACCGTTTTGTCGCGGCCGCTTCGATGATGTCGTCGCGATCCTGAGCGATGATGGTGCCTCGCGCAACTGCGTCGGGCCGGTGCCCGGCGCGTCCGATGCGCTGCAGTGTGGACGACATGCCGCGGCCGCCGCCGATCACCAGCACGCGATCGATAAAGCCGATGTCCACCCCAAGTTCTAAACTGGAGCTGCAAACCACCGTGCGCAGCTTGCCCGCGCGCAGCGCCGCTTCCACACGATGGCGCACGCTGCGCTGCAGCGCGCTATGATGCACGCCGATGCGCTCGTCGTAGATACGTTCGCGCTGCTCGCCATCGATGGTTTCGAGCGCTTGAGACTGCTCGAGAACCTGGCTCATCTCGTGCGCGACGCGTTCCGCTTGACTGCGCACATTCGTAAAGACCAGCGTTGTGCGCTCTTGCTCGCTCAAACCGGCCGCCGTCTTTGCTACGCGTGAAATCGGCGCCATCGCGCCCGTGAACGGGGCATGGATGTCGATCGAGATCGAGCGCAGACCGCGCGCATCGACGATCTCGCACTCCCGATCAGTCCCAACGAGAAATTGCGCTACGCGCTCGAGCGGGCTTATCGTCGCCGAAAGGCCAATGCGATTGAACGGCGCGGCCAGTTCTTCGAGCGACTCCAGCAGCAGCGAAAGTTGCGAGCCGCGCTTATTGCCGGCAAGCGCGTGGACTTCATCGACGATCACCGTTTCTACGTCGCGCAGCGATTTGCGATACGACTCCATCGCCAGCATCACGGCGAGCGATTCGGGCGTCGTCACCAAAATATGCGGAGGGCGGCTCATCATGAGACGGCGCTCCTCTTTGGGCGTGTCGCCGGTACGCACGCCCGTGCGCGCGAACTGCTCGCGAATGCGTCCGCGCCGCAGCCTCGCGCGCGGGGTGTTCGGCCGTTCCAGCAAACCCATCTCGCGCATAGGACGGCGAACGTTGTGCTCGACGTCGTAGCCGAGCGCTCGCAGCGGCGAGACGTACAGTGCTAAAGTTCGGGGATAAAGTTCGTCGGCGTCGCGCCGGTGCGCGAGCCGCGAAAACACGGGCAAGAATGCCGCGAGCGTTTTACCGGTGCCGGTCGGTGAACAGATGAGGACGTTCTTGCCGTCGCTGCTCAGCGGGATCGCGGAACGTTGCGGTACAGTCGGCGAATGCAAGTGCGCGTCGCACCACGCGGCGACCTCTGGATGTAAACGCTCGAAGATCGGATCCATACCTGCGAACACTTGTTCGACGGTATGGATCCCGTAATCCGCTTAGTGCGCTTGCGCTGCCTGCGGCTGCATGGAATCGGTGACGAGATTTAG
>CAZRQS010000176.1:0-6002 GCA_964602255.1 uncultured bacterium
GCGATGCGGGAACGACCAGTTTCCGCAAGCGCACGATCTTTCACATCGCCGCGCAGCGCGTTCTCTTCGAGTACTGGCAACGTCGTTAGTCCTCTCTTGAAAAGGGGGAAGTCCAGGTGCTCGCGCTATTCTGCCATAAGAGCTGGACCCCCCGCCACTACCAAGGGTTGCTTACCGCCTCCCCTAATGAACACTCGTGGCTACGCTAAACGAATATCTGACAAAACTCGCATCTGAAGAGCCTGCCCCGGGCGGCGGAAGCGCCTCGATGGTGGTCGGTGCGACAGGCTGCAGCTTGGTTGCAATGGTCGCCAGAATCTGCGCCGGCAGCAAAAAATACGAGCCCGTCCATCCTCTGGCGCACAGACTGATCAAGCAGGCCGACGAGCTGCGCGAACGTATGCTGGAGCTGCGCGAACGAGACGAAGGCGCATACGCTGCGGTCGTGGCTGCGCGCGGCGACAAAGAGGCGATGCAGCGCGCGCTGCTCGATGCCGCTGCGGCGCCGCTGGCCGGTGCAAAAGCCGCGGTTGCCGGTCTTCGTTTATCCTCGGACGCGCTTGAACTAAAAAACGGGCACCTGATTAGCGATGTCGGATGTGCCGCCGAATTCAGCTACGCGGCGCTAATCGGCTGCGCGCACAACGTGCGCATCAATCACAAGTTCATGAAAGACCAGTCGGCGATCGAAGCGCACCGCGCCGAACTCGAGCATCTTGAAAGCGACGCACAAACGCTTCTAGCTCATGTGCGCCGCGCGGTGAACCAGTCGCTGCGCCCTGATAACGCTTAGCTGCCCGGAGCGACGATGACGCGCGTGAAGCGATCCGGCTTGACCCAGCGGCGCATCGCGGAGCGCAATTGTTGCGGCGTAGTTTGGAGCAGCGCTTGCCAGAATATGGCCTCGTCTAATCGGCTCTCTCCGACGCGCGCGCTTTCCAAAATGTCGTCCGCGATGCCCTCATAACTGTCGAGCGGCAAAATGCGTTCGGCCAATAGGAGCGCTTTCGCGCGCTGTAGTTCCGCCATCGGAATGAGGGCGGTTTGCAACCGCTTTATATCCGCCACCGCAGCGGCTTGCGCCGCATTCACGTTCTTCGGGTCCGAGGCGAAGTCTATCGAAAACGTGGAGCTGCTGCTTCCAATGTCCATCGACGAGCTGATCGTATACACATACCCTTTGCTTTCACGCACATGGCGGAACAGCATCGATCCGATGCCTTCACCTGAAAGAATCGTGTTTGCGAGCTGGAGCGGGATGTAGTCCGGATCGCTGCGGTGCACGTCGAGCACTTGAGTGAGCGTCACTTGCGACTGCGTACTGCTCGGCGATGCGACGGTGACCGACGATTTTGCGCTTGACTTGAGCTTCGGATACCGGAACGACGGTTTTTTCCCCGCAACCGTCCAAGCCCCGAAGTATTTCTCGACGGCGGCCTTCGCCTGTGCCGGCGTTACGTCGCCGACGATCGCGATTGTGGTCAGATCCGGGCGGTAAGCAAACGCGTACCATCTGCGCACGTCCGCGAGCGATATTTGGCTGACCGACGCTCGCGTAGCGAAGCGGCGCCGCGGATCGCCTGCAGGATAGAGCGCTTTCGTTTGTGCGATCTGAGCCTGCGTGCGAGGAAGACCTTCGACTGCGCCGAGCGCTTTGGCCACGTCGTTTTTCACGACGTCGAACCCTTGCTGCGGAAACGCTGGATGCAACATTCCGTCGGCGAGCAGCTGCATTGCAGTGTCGAAATTCTTGCTCTGGGATCGCAGCGAAAACGCCGTACCGAGTGACGCGCCGGCAGCCGTGGCATCGAGCTGCGCTTGAAACGCTTTACGATCGTACGTTTGCGTGCCCCACCCGAGCAGGGCCTCCGTGATACGGGCCACGCCTTCCCTGTGCGCAGGCTCGTACAACTCGGGACTGGTGCGAATCGAACCGTCAAGGAATATGGTCGGGGAAAGCGCTTCGTTGCGCACGGTCAGGCGAATACCGTTCTTTAGACGGAACGTTGCAACGGCCCCGTCACCTGCGGGCGCTTTAAGCGGCGCGCTGAAGTACGGCACTGCCCACTCGGGGAGCGGCTCTTCACGATCCGGCGTGATTTGAACGTTTTCCGCCAGCGCATTTGCGTCCGGACGCGCAACCGCGTGAACGTTCTTGGGCTGCAGCAGCATCGCAATTTCATGCGACGGTTGAATATACGTGCGCAAAACGCGATTCACGTCGTCGACGCTGACTTTCGCGATAGCCGCGTAGATTTCGTCGGGTGAATCCTGTCCTATTGCAAGCGAATTTGCCCACGTGAACGCCATCCCCGAGATTGACGCTTCGCGATAATCCTGTTCGCTCAAGAGGCGTGTCTTTGCAGCTTCTACCAACTCAGGCGGCACGCCGCCGGTCCGGTACTGCGTAAGCGCGGACTCCACGTTCGACTGTGCGGCTTCAGGAGACGTGCCCGGGAGGCCCATGCCCATGATCATCATAATGCCGGTTTGCGGATACGCGCCGTGCAAGGAAACTGCAGCGAGCAGCTGCCCTTTCACTTGAAGATCCGCAATCGCGGCTCGTGGACTGTTCAGCACAGCGGCTAGCACTTCGCCTGCAGCGAGGTCGGGCGAATTCAGACTCGGGTACCGGTATGCACCCGCGCTCACCGGCAGCGGCAACTCGGCAAACGTGTCGTGCATCGTCGTCGAATCCAGCGATGCAATCGTAAAGCTCTTGCGCTCCGGAAGATTGCCTTTGGCGATGTTGCCGAAGTCGCGACGGATCTCCGCCATCGTCTTCACCGGATCGATATCGCCCGCAACGACGAGGGTTGCGTTGTTCGGGTGATACCACGCGTGATAAAACCGGGCGATGTCTGCGGCCTTCGTCCGTTCAAATCCGGCAATCGTTCCAACGCCTTCTTCCGCATAAGGCGTCGCGCCGAAAAATGCGCGCCGCACTTTCGCAAAGACGCTGGCACCCGGGATGCTCTCGTGCGCTCGAACTTCTTGCTCGATCGCGCCGCGCTCGCTTCTCCAGTCCGTTTCCCGTTCGAGGGCACCGGTCATACGATCGGCTTCGAGCCGCAACGCAACGCCGACATAGGCTGACGGCAGTTTGAAATAATAGTTCGTGAATGTCTCGTGCGTGCTTGCGTTGTACTCGGCCCCGGCGCGCGTAGCTATGATAGCAAATTGTCCGGCCGTCACGTTTTTCGTCCCCCGAAACATCATGTGCTCGGTGGCGTGAGCGAGGCCTGGAATGGTATCGTCGTCGGACCCGGCTCCGTACGTGATGACGGTTGTGGCTACGGGTGCAAGTTTGCTGGGAAGCAGCACGACGCGCATGCCGTTCGCTAACGTTTCACGAACGACGCCGACTGCCGAAAGGTCTTGAGGTTGCGCGAATGCTGCCTGCGGAAATAGCAAAAAGCCGGTGACTATACCGGCGAGTACACGTTTCACTCCACAACCCTCTTCTTATAGCGCACGCGTTTGGCGCTACGTTAGCGAGGCAGGCTAGCGAATCATGCAACCAAGTCCAGAAACGGCCGGATGTCGTTCTCTTCGACCTCGGCACCTACGCCGCGCTTGTGATAGCGAATGTCGTGGAAATCCGAACCGGCAGTCATCACGAGTCCGTGGCGACGCGCTTGATCCCGGAAGTATTGCACTTGCATCGGCTCGTGTGTGGGATAGAACACTTCGAGCCCTTGTAAACCGTACTCGACGAGCTCGCCGATGATGTCGTAATCCTTGAGCCGCCCCGGATGCGCGAGCACCGGAACACCCCCCGATGCAACGATGACCTCAATCGCCTGGTGCGGGGTAATATGCGTGGACGGAACGTAGCCGGGCGTTCCTCGCCGTAAGAAACCGCGGAACGCGCTTTCAATAGTACTCGCGATGCCCAAACGCACGAGAGCCTTGCCCACATGCGGCCGCCCGAGCGATGCCTGATCCTTCGCTTCGGCATGGACGTGCTCGAGTGTAATATCGTGGCCCGCCTCGCGCAGCTGAGCAACGATGCGGCTTATGCGCGCGCGCCGCGCGTGCCGGTTACTTTCGAGAACCTGTATGAGCGGCGAGTGGTCGAGCGGCAACCGGTAACCGAGCACGTGCACTTCGCCATCGCGATACGTGGTGTTAATCTCGATACCGGTAATAATGCGCGCCGACGCAGGCGGCGTGAACTGGCCGTAAGCCGAGAGCGTGTCGTGATCGGTTACGGAGAATATGCGAACCCCGCGCTCTGCCATGAAGTCGCAAAGCGCCTGAGGTGAAAGCGTGCCGTCACTTTCCCAGGTATGCGAATGGAAGTCGACGATCAACCCGGGCGACGTTCGATGGCCAGCGAGATCCCGGTCCGTTCGTTGCCGTTGATCTCGACATCTATAAAGGAAGGCACGCAAGCCAGATCGATCTGCGCCGACTTCAGATAGCTGCGTGTGATCGCTACAGCCTTGATCGCTTGATTGATTGCGCCCGCGCCGACGGCTTGAAGTTCTGCGGTCTCCCGCTCCCGCAGTACCGCCGCGAGCGCTCCAGCGACGGAATTTGGATTGCTCTTCGCCGAGACTTTCAAGACGCTTGTGGTGACGTGCTTTGCGGGATCCTGTATCATGCTATGCCTCGCTGGAAGATGCGCTTGATTTCCGTAGCGCGGCCGGTCTCCACATCTATTGTAACTACTGCGGCGCAGAATTGTTTGGTTCCAGCTTTTTGAACGGAGAATCTCTCCGAAAAACCGCTTGTGAACCGGTCCAAAACCGGTCCCGCTTCCATCCCGATCACACCCTCCGTCGGTCCAGTCATGCCGACATCGGTCAAATAAGCGGTGCCGCCGGGCAGAATTTGCTCGTCCGCAGTTTGAACGTGTGTGTGAGTACCGTAGATTACCGAGACTCTTCCGTCAAGATACCTTCCGAGGGCGACTTTTTCACTGGTGGCTTCGGCGTGCACGTCGACGACGATAATTTTGGCACGCTCGGCTAGTTCGGCTACGGCGGCGTCCGCGGCGCGAAACGGATCGTCGATGGGCGGCATGAATGTGCGCCCCATCACATTGAGAACGCCGACCGTCGCTCCGTTGAACGACAGATAACCGATCCCGCGTCCAGGCACGCCGGGCGGATAATTCACGGGCCGG
The DNA here is from genome assembly GCA_964602255.1 of uncultured bacterium. Taxonomy (GTDB): domain Bacteria; phylum Vulcanimicrobiota; class Vulcanimicrobiia; order Vulcanimicrobiales; family Vulcanimicrobiaceae; genus CAZRQS01. The sequence goes on from CAZRQS010000176.1 coordinate 5,135, forward strand.
ATAACGCGATCGGTCGAGTCGAGGTACGAGCGAAACTCGCGTTTGTCGAAAATGTGGTTCCCGCTGGTTATGAAATCGATCCCCGCGGCAAACATCTCTTCCGCGGTCTGCGCGGTCAAGCCAAACCCGCCGGCGGCGTTCTCGCCGTTGGCGATACACAGGCCGACGTCATACTGGTCACGCGCAAGTGACACGCAACGCTTGAGGGTATCGCGGCCCGGTGAGCCGACGACATCCCCGATGAGCAGCAGTGTAAGTGTGCGAGCTATCTGCGGGCCGACGCCTTTTGCTTCTTCTGTGATTTCAAAAAATAGACCAGGACGCGTTTTTCTTCGCGGAAACCTACCAGACTCTTAGACTGAGCCGGGTCACGCAACGCTTCGATGGCGGACTCGACGAGCTCTTCTTGAAGCAGCGGATCTTCGTCGGGATGTTCGTCCGGCACCGGATTGCGCACGAGCGCGGCGCCGAACCGCTCGGCAAAGAGACCGGTAAGCATGGCGAGTTCGTCTTTGCTGAACGTCTCGAGATCGCGCGTCACATGAACGAAGCTCATGGCGCGATCGGACTCGCATTCAACGCGCACCTCTCCGCCTGACTCACCCAGGAGCGAGAGAAAGCCTTCGACGTGCGTTTCGATCTCCTCGACAATGGCACGCTGTGTCGCTTTGTCGATGCGATGCACAACGGCGAACGAGAACCGCAACGTTCCCTCACCGGAGGCGCTGCGCATCGAAGCAATCTCCGGGTAACGCACTAGAAGTGCGCACACAAGACTGACGGTGTCGCTATTTTCGACCGGTAGACGGGCACTCATGACTTTCTCCGAGATTACTTCCGGGGCTGGGGGTGCCCGATATTAGACGCG
>CAZRQS010000177.1:0-5985 GCA_964602255.1 uncultured bacterium
CACCGGTTGCAACGCCCACTCAAACACCGGAGTTCACACCAACCGAAATGTCTTCTGCTCCGGCGACGTCGAACTCGGTTGCAGTAATACCATCACCGCAGCCCGCGCCGAAGACACCGACGGCGGTAACGCCAAGCGCGGTTCCCGTATCGGCAATGCCGTATCCGACGACGTCACCGTCGCCGTCGGTGTCACCGTCGCCCGCACCAACGCGCAAAGCAGTTCCAATTGTGCCGCCACAAGGACAACATAAACGGAAGCCGCCTGCGCCTCCACCTGAGCCGCAGCTCGTCACTCGATCGACGGTCTATGTCGACACCGCTGTTGGTTTGTTCGGCGGTCTGTTGCTCGGTGCAGCGCTGCAGCGCGCCAGCCAACGGCGGCGCTCAAAGCGCAACCATTCACACAGCAGGACGATCATGGTGCTCCGAGCTCACCGTCCCTAAAATCATTCCTACGGACGAGACGTAGGCGCCGCCATTGCGTGACCTTTCATGGCGTCAGCTTTCATTGCGTGCGCCTTCATCGCGTGTCCCTTCATTGCGTCATGGCCTTTCATCGTATGACGAGCCATTGCGTGGCCTTGCATTGCGTGCCCTTGCATTGCGTGGCCCTGCATGGCGTCGCCTTGCATAGCATTAGGTGTCGCGGCGGCGATGACGGTCGCCAGGGCGAGCGCTAGTATGTGCATGGGTTTCTCCTCGTTCGAATAAGACGTGTTGCCTCTTATACGACCGGTGCGCCCGCACGGATGAGTCGGCAGCGACGCTAATCTAAAAGAAGCCGCTCAATTCGTCGAGGTGTGACAGCCGCGTCGCGGGCGGTAGCGCATTCAAAATGATCGCGCCGTAGCGTGAGGACACGGCTCTTCCGTCCAAGAGCGCAACAAGACCGCGATCGCTCTTGCTGCGAATGAGTCTGCCGAAGCCCTGTTTCAAGCGTACGATTGCCGACGGAATCATGTATTGTTCGAAACCGCTTTGTCCACGTGCTTCAATCGTTTCGATCCGCGCTTGCACGAGCGGGTCGCCGGGCGACGGAAACGGCAGACGGTCGATGATGACACAGGAAAGCTGATCGCCCACGACGTCGATGCCTTCCCAAAACGTGCCTGTCGCGAACAGCACCGCGTTCGGTGTCGAGCGGAACCAGTCGAGCAGATGCGTACGCGGCAGTTCGCCCTGCAGGCGTATTGGGTACGAGACGCGCTCGCGCACCAGGGCGTATACTTCGCGCAAACGCGCGTACGAGGTGAAGAGAACGAACGCACGGCCGCGGCTGCGGTCCAAACATTCCTCGACCAGCGGTGCCGCGCGGCGCGCGAAATCCTGCGCCTTCGGATTGAGCGCGGGCGGTGCAACGTACAATCGCGCTTGTTTGGGATAGTCGAACGGCGAAGGCGCGATGAGCTCTTGTGCGTCGGTCACGCCCAGTGAACGCTTGAGAAAATCGAACGCACCGTGCTCGACCGACGTTCCGTTCGCTATAGTCGCGCTCGTTAGCACGACGCTTGGCGTGCGCTCGAACAGCGCCGCACGAAGAAAATCGGCGACGTCGAACGGTGCGCTGTTGATTTGATAGCGCGCATCGCTCTCGCTGCGCTCTACCCAAGCAATTGCCGTGTCGGCCGGCGACTGCGCGCGTTCGATGGTCGCTTGATGGGCCAGAATTGCGCGCAACGCGAGATCGCGCCGGCGTTCGGCTTCCGCATCATTCTGCGGACGTTTCTTGAGCGCGTCGTGCCAATTCGCGTAGAGCCAATTCTCCAACTTGAACAGCGTCTCGCGCACCGGTTCCAGCGCTGGCCACGCGTCCTCGTTGACTTGCAACGGGTACCGATCGCCCGGAACGCGTGCGAGCGCCGATTCCAGACCGCGAACGCCGCGCTCGAAATCGCTGTCAAAATTGCTGGGCACCGAATACGAACGGTGCAGCTTGCGCATCATGCGCCCGATAGTCGCGCGCGAAAGTGTTGCCGTCAGCGCAGCAGTGGCCCAGCGCTCGCATTGGTGCGCCTCATCGAGGATCGCAACGTCATACGGAGGCAGCAGGCCGCCGCCCATCGCCAAATCCAGGAAAAAGAGCGCGTGATTGACGACGACGATATCGGCGAATTTCGCCTCGTCGCGTTTGCGAAAGAAAAAGCAATCGCGGAAATGTTCGCAGAATTCGCCGACGCAGTCGTCCGCGTCGGCATCGAGTTGCTCCCACTCGTCGCCTGGCGGAACAAAGGGCAGCTCCGCACGATCGCCGGTTTGCGTGCGCGAGCCCCACTCCCACAATTGCTGCATGGTGCGCGAAGAGGCGAGAAGCCGTTCCGAACGCATGCGCTCGAGTTTCTGCCTGCACAGATAATGATTGCGCCCTTTGAGCAGCGTGATGCGCGCGGGAATGTCAAGCGCGCGCGTGACCAGCGGGATATCTTTCTGGAAGAGCTGTTCCTGGAGCGCGATCGTTCCGGTCGAAAGCACGACCTTTTTGCCGCTGCGCAGCGCCGGAACCAAATACGCAAGCGATTTTCCGACGCCCGTTCCGGCCTCGACGATGGTGTGCATGCCCTCGAGAAAACCTCGCTCGATGAGCTGCGCCATCTGCACCTGGCCGGGACGCGCTTCAAACCCCGGGAGGGCTTGCTCTATTGGGCCGCCGGGTGCAAAGACGTCGTCAATGGCGATCTTCATCGGGCATCTCGAGCTGCGATTCGTATTGCGCCCCGCTTTGGGGATCGTAAACATGAGCATACACGGGCTTGGGCGGCCAGAAGATGAGATACGTCACGATAAAGCCGGAAATGAGGCCGCCGACGTGCGCTTGCCACGAAATGCCCGGAACCGCAAAACTCCAAATGAGGTTCAGAACCAAAATGCCGATGTTGGCGCGCACGAGTTCGCTGCCGTTTCGCCCGAGCTTGAGACCGATCGCGAAGAGCGCGCCGAACAATCCGAAAATCGCGCCGCTGGCACCCAGCGTTTCAGCATTGGGCGGCGAGAACAACACCACGCTAAAGCCCGACGCCACGAGCGCAACCATATAGACGAAGAGCATGCGCCACGATCCGAGCGCGACTTCGATGAACCGGCCCAGCCAGTACAGCGAGAGCATGTTCAGACCGATATGCGCGATATTTCCGTGCAGAAACGCACTGGTCAGGATGCGGTAATACTGGTGATTGACGAGTACATCGTTCGGTGAGAGCAGGCCGTTGTCGATCGGTGTGCCGGCAGTGAAGCCGCCGCTGAAGACGCCCGGTCCGCCAACGCGCATCTCCCAGAGAAAGGCGATGATGTTGATAACGATGAGCGCGCGAGTGATCAAGCGGAAACCAAAACCATGCGCGCGAGTTCGAGGGAAATTGCGTGCTTGCGCTGCTCCACTTCAATGGTCATGGGACCGCCGAGCGGCGCTTTTGCGTGAACGCGAACGTTTGCGCCCGGGCGTAGTCCCACTTCGCCCAAATAGCGCAGCATTTCCGGAACCTCTTGCGTCACGCCGCGCACGACCGCGTCGCTGCCGATGTCGATCTGCGCGAGCGGGACGCCGCTGCGCTGTGGTTCGCTCAAATCTTTTGGTGGAATCGGTAAGCCGTGCGGGCATTCTTGCGGATCGCCTAAGATTGCGACCAGCCGCTGCTCGACGTTTTCCGAAATCGCGTGTTCGAGCATGCATGCTTCCTGCTGGACTTGATCCCATGGCATGCCGAGCACGTCGGTGAGCAGACGTTCCGCCAAACGATGGCGCCGCACGATGCGCACCGCGACTTCGAGGCCTTTACGGGTAAGCGTGACTTCGCCGCGCGCGACATGCTCGAGGTATCCCTCGGCGGCAAGTTTCTTCAGCATTCCGGAGACCGATGCGGGCGCTACGCCGAGTTCCGAAGCCAGCCCAGAGGTGCTGACCCCCGGCCCTTCCCGCTCGAGGCGGTAGACGGCTTCCAAATATTCCTCGGTCGATTCCGCGAAGTGGCTATGTCCCGGCATTCTCAAGGTAAGGTTCGAGCCGCGAGTGGAGTGCGGCCTTCCGCTCGGCATCGGCGAAGCTCGCATCGATGGCGTTGCGCACGAACCGAACGACCGCGACTCGGCCGATCAACTGCTCGACGTAAGCGTATTCGTCCGTGATGCTGGTGCGAAACAACGCCGGATCGTCGGCATCGATTGTTATGACGCAGCCTGCCGCATCCAAGGCCACGAGCGGATGCGGCTGCTCCCGTGTTGCAACGCCGGTCAGCAAATTCGACGTCGGGCAAACTTCAAGCGCAATGCGCCGCTGCGCGAGCAGCGAAACGACTTGCGGATCTTCCAGCGCGCGAATACCGTGTCCGATGCGCTCGGCGCCCAGCACTTCGACCGCGGCACGCACGCTTTGCGCTCCGGCGGCTTCGCCCGCATGTGCAACGACGTGCAATCCCTGCGCGCGCGCAAACGCAAACACGTCTTCAAACAGTTCCGCAGGAAAGCGCGCTTCATCGCCGCCCAAACCAATGCCGATTACACCCAAGTCGCGCAGATCGATCGCAAGCAGCGCCGTCTGCATTGCGCTTTCAGCACCAAAGTTCCGGGTCACGTCGGCAATCAGCGCGACTTCCAAACGATCGCGCGTCGCGTCAAATGCATCACGCATCTCGCGCACACAAGCGCGCACATCGATTGACGGGTGGAAAAACTGCCAGACCGAGGGCGAGATGAAGACCTCGGCATAGGCCACGTTTTGCGCTATCGCGTCCTCGACGTATTCGGCCGCCAATCGCCCGTAGTCTGCCGGCTCGCCGAGCGAGCGGCTCACTGCCGCAAAGGTCATCAGGAAGTCCCGAAAGTCCGCGAAGCGATAGAGGTCGTCGGGGTTCACCGCATCTAGGTCCGCAGCGGGAAGGACCTCCTCACCGCCCTTAGGGCGATAGGTGAGTGCAACCTCGTGCCGGCGCGCCAGGTCTAGGAACGTGGATGCGCGGAGCGTTCCCTCGAGATGGCAGTGAAGCTGTATTTTGGGAATATCGCGCAGGAAACCATCAGTCATCATCACGTATAACACCGTTCGCGACGCACCAGGTTGGTGCTAGTGTGACGCGGGGTGGAGCAGTCCGGTAGCTCGTCGGGCTCATAACCCGAAGGTCGCAAGTTCAAATCTTGCCCCCGCAACCAAAACGGAGAGCCCTTGTGAAAGCAATTTTACGAGGGCTCTTCTTCGTTTTTCGGAACGAAAGGCCTCAGCCCGCTAACGCGCACGTAATCCTTTTCGCGCCCCTTTCTTACGGACTACGATGAGTGCAGCGCGACTCCGCCCGTTGTCGTTTCCAGGCGAATTCTTCCGCTGCCTGATCCGATACGGTCGCCGCCGAATTCGCTCTTCACGCCGCCGACCGTCGCATGCATCTCGACTGTAGCGCTGCTGTCCCGCGCAATCGTAACGTCGATGCCGCCGGTGGTGACCTTCATGTCGATCGTGCGTTTGCCGTCAACCCTACCGAGATCTGCGTCCATGCCTCCTGTTGTCGTTCGAGCGACGACATTTCCACGAACGCCGGAGATCCGTATGCCGCCCGTGCCGTTCGTAATATCGAGTGATGTGTCCGCAGGAAGCACGATCGTGTAACCCACGCCGCCACTCTGCCAGAAAGCGCCGCTGGTACGGTTAACGGTCTTGATGAAAACGTCGGAACCGCGCGATTCGACGTTGATGGCGATATTTTTCAAATCGTCGGCGCTGCGAGCGTCCTTGACCGCCACGATGTCGACCGTGGGCTTGTCCCAGACCCGTACGGTAACGGCCCCGACGGAGTTGTCGACATGTACTGTTGCGGCCGCAGGGACGCTGCGGTGAACCGTTTCGTGAACCTCGTTGAACGAACAGGCCGGCAGCAAAGCAAAGGCTGCGGCAAACATAAGAGTAGAACGAAAGCGCATCATACCTCCTGTACGGAGCCGGCACTCACCGTGTTTCAGAACACAGTTTCATAGGGCGACTTTTCCTTCGGCGACTTACCGCCCG
>CAZRQS010000178.1:0-5982 GCA_964602255.1 uncultured bacterium
TGAAAGATCACAAGATCACTGAAGACGAGAGCAAACGCATGCAAGATCAGCTGCAGAAAATCACCGACAAGTTCATCAAAGAGATCGATCAGCTCGTCGTGAGCAAAGAAAAAGAGATCATGGAGGTCTAGCGCCTTCCGTGTCGCTCGAAGATCTCGTCCTCATGCCTGAAGTGGAGGCGCGTCGCGTCCTAGCCGCGGAGCCCATTTCGTTCTCGGTCCTCGCTCCTGTCGGCGTCTATGCCGGACGCGGCGTTCTTCGCGTTCTGCGCGTGAAGCCGAACGCTTCGACCAGCTCCGGGCCGCGCATCGAACTGGTTTGCGGGTATGAGGCATACGATCGCCTATGACCATCGCCGGCGTTATTCCGGAGTTAACGGAACAGCTCGATCTCGCACGCTTACCTAAGCACATTGCGATTATCATGGACGGCAACCGCCGCTGGGCAAAGCACCGCGGCTTGCCCGTCGTTGAGGGCCACCGCCGCGGGATGGTCGCCCTTCGTCATGTCACGCGCGCCGCAAGCGACCTTGGCATTCCCACGCTGACCGTCTACGGCTTCTCCACCGAAAACTGGCGCCGCGACTCCACCGAGATTTCACTATTGCTCGACTTGTGCGTCTATTTCGCGCAGAACGAGCTGAACGAGCTGTGCCGCAACAACGTGCGCGTAAACGTCTTGGGTGCGTATCGCGCTCTGCCGGGTCCGTCGCGCCGGGCGCTCGAGCAGCTCATGGAGCGGACCGCGGACAATACCGGTCTGCTGCTGAACCTCGCCGTCAACTACAGCGCGCGCGAGGAGCTGCAGCGCGCGATTACGGCGATTGCCCATGACGTCGCGGACGGGCGTCTGGCACCTGGCGCAATCGACGAGCAGGCCATCAGTTCGTACCTCTACACAGCGGACTTGCCGGACCCTGACATCCTCATCCGACCAGGCGGCGAGCACCGCTTGTCTAACTTCCTGCTATACCAAGTGGCGTACACGGAGCTCGTCATGACCGACGTGTATTGGCCCGATTTCGGCAAGGAAGAATTTGTACGGGCGCTGATCGAGTTTCAAAAACGCCAGCGACGATTCGGAGGAGCATGACCGCCTCCGCGCCGGCCTCCGCCAGCGCGCCGGCGCGCCCGCTTACCACCCGCCGCGTCGTCGTCGGTTTTGCTCTTGCCGCATTGGGCATCGGGTGCGTTTTCTGGGCCCCCGCCTTTTATGCGCTGCTGATCGTGCTTGGCGCGATCATGCTCTACGAACTTTCGCGTTTGTGCGATATCAAAGGGCAGCCGCTCGAATTTCAAGTCGCAATCATCGGCGTACTCGCGTACGTGCTTCTGGCGATCTTCCATTTGATGTCGAAATGGGAAGGCGTCCTTCTTGCGTTCATCATCTTCGCGACGTTTTGGCTCGGCATGTACGGCGATCGCGAACGGTACTTCGCGCGCACCGCGTATACCCTGCTCGCGGTGCTCTATATCGGAAAGCTGTTGTCGTACTGGGTCTTTATACGTGAAGTGCCGCAGCTCGGATTGTATTGGACGATTTTCGTCATCGTGATTATCGCGATGACGGACATCAGCGCGATGCTCGTCGGCTTCCTCATCGGCAAACATCCGCTTACGCGCATTTCGCCGAAGAAAACCGTCGAAGGTTCGGCGGGAGCGCTCGTCATCGTGACCGCGCTGGGCGCGGTCTTTGCGAATGTGCCGTTCTTACATATGTTCTGGTGGCAGGGCGCAGCACTTGCAGCGGCAACGTGCGCCGCGGCGCAGGCAGGCGATCTCGTCGAGTCGGCGCTCAAGCGCGACGCCGGCGTAAAGGACACCGGCACCGTCATTCAGGGCCACGGCGGTGCGCTCGATCGTTTTGATTCTTATCTGTTCGGCGGCATGGCGTTCTTTGGCGCCCTGCACGTGTTGGGGTTATTGAATTTTGGCTAGCGGCAAAAAGCGGGTTGCCATTCTTGGCAGTACGGGATCGATTGGAACCCAGGCACTGGACGTGATCGCCAACAATGGCGATCGCTTCGACGTCGTCGCGCTTGCGGCCGGAAAGCAAGTCGAGAAGCTGCACGAACAAGCCGCGCAGTTTGGCGCCGATATTGTGGCGAGTGCAGCGGATGGGGCCGCCGGTTTGCACCGCGTCGCCGTGGAGTCGAATCCCGACATCGTGCTGGCTGCAACTGATGGATTCGTTTCCTTCGATGCCGTTTTTGCTGCGGTCGAGCGTGGTATCGATATCGCCGTCGCCAACAAAGAGCTGATCGTCGCCGCGGGGGAGCTGCTTATCGCCGCCGCAGCTCGCAGCGGTTCGAAACTGCTTCCCGTCGATTCGGAGCATTCGGCGATCTTTCAATGTCTGGCCGGCGAAGATCCGATACGCGTGCGCTCGATCATCGTTACGGCGTCGGGCGGTCCGTTTTGGCGCAAGAGCAAAGACGAAACCGAGAACGCGACGCTCGAAGCGGCACTCGCGCACCCCACGTGGCGCATGGGCGTGAAAAACACCGTCGACTCCGCGACGATGATGAACAAAGGGTTAGAAGTTATCGAAGCCAGCCGCCTATTCGGCATGCCCGGCGAGCGGGTGCAGGTTTTGGTCCACCCGCAGTCCATCGCCCACGGCATGGTCCTCTTTACCGACGGCAGCGTAAAGATTCAAGCCGCGGCTCCTGACATGCGAATCCCCATCGGGTACGCTTTGGCATATCCGGATCGGTTGGCGCAGGCGCCGTCGGGCTCTCAGGGGCCAGGCGACCCCCTCGTTGCCGCCGGAGCCGCGCATCCCGACGCCGCCGCGGTGCGTTATGATTTTGAGCGGCCCGACCCCGTGCGGTTCCCGTGCGTTCGCCTGGCATACGAGGCGCTTGCGGCGGGGGGCACGATGCCGGCCGTTCTTTCGGCAGCAAACGAGATCGCAGTCGCGGCGTTTGTGGGCGGAAAGATTCGCTTCGGGCAAATACCCGAGGTCATCGAATCGGCAATGGCTTCGGCTGGGCCGGAAGAACACAGTTTGGACGGCGTGCGGCACGCCGACGCTCTCGCTCGCGAAAACGCGCGAGCAGCGGTCGTGGCGCTGCGTCAAGGTATCGAGGTATAAGTGACAATAGTTCTGGCGGCCATCACACTCGCAAGCATCCTCAAAATCGTTCTGTTCTTAGTCGTGCTTTCGATCCTCGTCGTATTGCACGAGTACGGTCATTTTCTACTTGCCCGATTGAACAAAGTGCGCGTGCTCGAGTTTGCCGTCGGCATGGGCCCGCTGATCTACGGATATCGCAGCAAGCGCAGCGGTACGCTGTATTCGCTTCGTGCGTTTCCGATCGGCGGTTACTGCGCGATGCACGGTGAGGACAACAAAACCTCGGAGGCGGAAAAGCAGCGCGAATTCCGTCAGACCGTCACCGTAAACGGACGCGAGTACGACGACGACAACTTCCAAGCCAAATCGCCGTGGCAGCGTTTGGCGATCGTGTTCGCCGGTCCGGTTGCGAATTTTATTTTGACACTGGTGATTCTGTTTGTGAGTGCGCTCGCATTCGGCGTGCAGAGCGACAACGTGCAGCCGCGCGTCGGTCCGCTCTCGCCCGGCATGCCGGCACAGCGCGCGGGATTGCACGCCGGCGATAAGATCCTGAGCGTCAACGGCCAGGATATTCATAGCGGCAATCAACTCGTCGGGATCATTCACCGCTCGCTCCACAAGCCGCTCAAACTCAAGTACTTGCACGACGGGACCACTGCTGCGCTCACGGTAACGCCGACCAACTGTCCGCCGCCGCAGCAGAAGATGGGCTGTATCGGCTTCTCGCCGGTTGCGACGTACGAACGTGTCGGCTTGGGTGAAGCCGTCCGCGCGACATTCCAAGAGTTCGGCTTCATCGGCGCGCAGACGTTCGGCAGTCTGGCGCTCCTCGCGAGCCATCCCGCCAAATACGGCAGCCAGGTTTCCGGCGTTGTCGGCATGGCGCAGGCGGCCGGAACCATCCAAGACTTTGGCTGGGGTCCCTACCTGTTCTTTGCGGCGCTCATCTCGTTTGCGCTGGGCGTATTCAATCTGCTTCCGCTTCCGGCGCTTGACGGCGGCCGCGGCGCATTCATCATCGGCGAACTGATACGCGGAAAACCGGTCGATCCGGAGAAAGAAGCCTGGGTGCACATCACCGGCTTTGCGGTGCTCATTGCGCTGATGCTGGTGATTAATTTCTACAACGTCGTTCAGATCGTCGAAGGGAAAGGACCGTTCTAAGTGGCGATTCGTTTGCGCAGGCAAAGTAAGCCCGTCTTTCTGCAAAACAAGACCGGTAAAGCCGACGCGAAGAGCGTGTGGATCGGGGGCGATCACCCGATTGCCGTGCAGACGATGACCACCACCGATACGGCAGATGCGGAAGCAACGCTAGAACAGATCTACGGCCTGGCCATGGAAGGCGCCGAAGTCGTGCGCGTCACGGTCAAGGATCCGCCGGACGCAGCGGCGATGCCCGCGATCGTCTATCGTTCGCCGGTGCCGATTGTCGCCGACATTCACTTCGATCACAAAATGGCGCTCGCGGCTATCGAGGCGGGCGTTGCAAAGCTGCGTTTGAATCCCGGTAATATTCGCGATCCGAAAAAGACTGCTGAAGTCGTCGAAGCGGCAAAAGCGAAAGGCATTCCGATCCGTATCGGCGTGAACATGGGGTCGCTCGCGCCCGATCTCGAGAAAACGCTCGGGCATACGCCTGAGGCGATGGTCGAATCGGCGATGCGCCACGTCGAGATCCTCGAGAGCCTCAATCACACGGATATCGTCATCTCGCTCAAGGCGCACGACGTGCTTACCACCGTGCACGCCTACCGGTTGATGGACACGCGTCTGCGCGAGCGCAACACGCCGTACGCGCTGCACTTGGGCATCACCGAGGCGGGTTTATTGCGCGACGGTACGATTAAATCGTCCATCGGGCTTGGCATTTTGCTGTTCGAGGGCATCGGCGACACGATTCGCGTCTCGCTGGCAGCCGATCCCATTGAAGAAGTGCCTGTGTGCTGGAGCATGCTGAAAGCGCTGGGCCTGCGTGAGAAGGGCTTTGAAATCACCGCTTGCCCATCGTGCGGACGCGCGGAGATTAGCGTGCTCGAGCTCGGGCGCAGCGTCGAAGCCATCGCCAAAGAGTACAGCGCGCCGGTCAAGGTTGCGGTTATGGGCTGCGTAGTGAATGGACCTGGCGAGTCCAAGATGGCGGACGTCGGCGTCGCAGGCGGCAAGGGTAAGGGCGCCATTTACCGCGCAGGTGAACTGGTCGGGACGTTCCCGGAAGAGCAGCTGTTAGGGGCCCTACGCCTCGAGATCGAGAAGGTTATCGCGGAAAAATATCCCGCGTATGCGCATGAGATATCAAACGCCGTCTAAAGTGACCGTCATCGCGACCGCGAGTATAGCACTCGTGGCCTCGCTGATGTTTGCATTTTCCAAACCGGTTGAAGTACGCGTGGACGGACAACCCGTCATTAGCGATGTACCTCCGGTTTCGTCGGTAAAAGATGGCGTGTTCATCCCGCTGCGCCCCATCGGCGACGCGCTCGGCGCCGAAACCAAATACGAGCGCAAGTCGGGCGATGTTGTCGTGACGCGCGGCGATCAGGTTCTGCACTTGAAAGTCGGGTCGACGCACGCAAAACTCAACGGCATGCCCATGACGCTTCATACTGCACCGTTCCGTGTGCGTGGCCGCGTGATGGTGGGCTTACATGCTGTCGAGCGCGCATTCGGCGTGCGTGTGAAGTTCGACAAGATGACCGCTCGCGTCGAAGTCGACACGCCGGGCGTTTCGAACGCTAACCAATTCACACCGCAATAGTTGTTGTCACCCTGAGCTTGCGACGCGCCAGGATGGCGCTAGTGTCTGCGAGCGCAGGATGCGCTTGAGCAGACCGAAGGGTGAGCCCGCGATCATCAGCGTGTCGGTAACTCCACACTTCGACAAGCTGAGTGTGACAAGGT
>CAZRQS010000179.1:0-5954 GCA_964602255.1 uncultured bacterium
GCCTGAGCGCCGCGTCGTAGTGTTTCCGAAGTAGCCCGGTGTCACCCTGAGCCTGTTGAAGGGTGACTTCGAGGTCGCGCTCGGCGTGAGGAACGAAGTCACGCTTCGACAAGCTCAGCATGACACGGGTGCAATCAGCATGACACGGGTCGAAAACAAGAAGAACAACAAGAACTACATGGATCAGAGTGATACGATCTGTGCGATTGCTACGCCGCCGGGGAAGGGCGCGATTGCGATTGTGCGTGTGTCTGGAAATGAGGCGCGGGCGTTGGGTCTGCGCCTTTTTCGATCGCGCCATGAGTTGCAGGTTCGTGTTGCAACTTATGGGACGATCGTTGATGAGCAGGGCGCTGCTATCGATCGGGGGCTCGCGATCTTTTCGGCTGCTCCGCAGAGCTATACTGGTGAAGATACGCTTGAATTGCATGTGCATGGATCGCCCGTTGTTGCGCGTGAGGTTGTGCGGGCGTTGATTGCGTGTGGTGCGCGATATGCGAGTGCCGGTGAGTTTACGCGGCGGGCGTTTTTGAATGGGAAGCTCGATTTGCATGCTGCGTCGGCCGTTGCGGATCTGATTGATGCGGAGACGCGTAGCGCGGCGCGCGCGGCGCTTGCGAATCTTGGCGGCGGGCTGGCGCACGAAGTGCGCGCGTTGCGTGGGCGGCTCTCGGAGATTCTTGAAGAGCTTGCGGCGGCCGTGGATTTTCCGGATGAGGTTGCGGAGCCGGATCCGGGTGTTTTGCGTGAGCGGCTCGGTCTCGTTGCTGCAGAGCTGAGACGTTTGCAGCGGGATGCGGAGATTGGGCGCATTGTTCGTGAAGGCGTGCCTGTTGCTATTGTGGGACCGCCGAATGCCGGGAAGTCTTCGCTCCTTAATGCGTTGCTTGGGGAAGAGCGGGCGATCGTGTCGGAGATCGCCGGCACCACTCGCGATACGATTGAGGAAGCCATTACCGTGCATGGCGTTCAGGTGCGGCTCATTGATACGGCTGGGATTCGTGAGCATGCGGATCGGTTGGAAGCGGCGGGGATTGAGCGGACGCGGCGGGCGCTTGAGAGTGCGCGCGTGGCGCTGGTTGTGCTCGACGGATCGCAGGCGCTCGGTGATGAGGAGCATGCGATTTTGGCGCGGACGGATGGGCGGGCGCGCGTCGTGTTTGCCAATAAGGCGGATTTAGGGGATGCCGGGGCGCGGCAGCTTGACGGGGTCGCGCATGTCGTTGGAAGTGTTGGCGATCGTGCGGCGCTCGAGCGACTACGTGATGCGATTGCGCGCATTGCGTGGGGTGGTGAGGATCCGGATCTGGAAAGGCCGCATCTCGCTTCGCTGAGTGAGTTAGATGCGGTTGCGCGGGCGCTTGATGCAATTGGGCGCGCGCAAGAAACGCTTGAGCGTCGCGATCCGAGTGATTTCATTGTTGGGGAGTTGCAGAGCGCGTTTGCTTCGCTCGGTCATCTTACCGGCGATACTGCGACTGAAGAGTTGTTGACTGCGATTTTTGCGCGGTTTTGCATCGGTAAATAGCCGCCGTATTGGAGGTTTTGGACGGTTTGCATAATGCGTTCAGCCATTGCGCGTTGATCGACATTGAAATGCAACACCAGTACGGACAAGTTTCGAATGCCCCACACTTGCACGTCGATTTCATGTCCAATTTCGTGTAGCGTAACGTCTCTGATGTTGTCGAGTGGAATCGACGAGCTGATTGGCGGCGTCGTTGCGTCGTGCGAATATTTGTCGATGCCAATCTGCGTGTAGTATAAGCGCTGGTCGTCGCGGTACAGTGCGTCTGCTTCGAGGTTACCGGAGTACGCATACGTGTACGTCCAGTTCGCGAGGTCCGCTGACTGCGCAGAAGCCGGCAGGATGGGCAAAGCAAGCAACCATGCTATAGTGAGGAGAAGGCGGCTCAAGCGGCCGTTGCGCTTTGCTTTTTCGGAGGGCTTGCCCATGGTTACACGTCTCAAGAACGTTGCGCCGATTCAGTTCGCTGCAGTCTCCGGCGTATTGTATGCAATCCTCGGGCTAATCTTTGCGGTTCTCTGGCTGCCGTTCTCGACGTTGGCCGGCGCCGTCGGCCAAAGCGCGGGTGCGCACGCGTTTGGATTTGGACTCGGCATCGCCGCGATTTTCGTGTTTCCTATTGGCTACGGCATCATGGGCTTCATCGGCGGCATCATAACGGCGTTTCTTTATAATTTCGTAGCCGGGTTCACGGGTGGTATCGAGGTGACGCTCGAGGCGAACGCTACGGCCGTTACGGCGTAGCATCTAGCGCGCGGGCTGCAACCCGGGCAGCTTGGTGGAGCTGTTAGAATAGGTCGTTGTGAACCAGCCCTTACACCCGGATGATGCCGGCGTCATTATCGTCGGCGGCGGACACGCGGGCGTCGAAGCCGCCTTGGCTTCGGCGCGCCTTGGCGTGCCCACCATGCTGGTCACGGGCGACCCCGACCGCATTTGCACCCTGCCGTGTAACCCGTCGATCGGGGGCAGCGCGAAGGGGCAGCTGGTGCGTGAGGTCGATGCCCTGGGCGGAGCGATGGCCCGCATCATCGACCGGTGTTCGGTTCACTCGCGGTTTTTGAACGAGTCCAAAGGCCCGGCGGTACGCGCCCTGCGCGCGCAGGCGGATAAACCGGCGTATGCGCGCATCGCGATTGAAACGCTGCGGGCTCAGCCGAATCTGCAGATCGTGCGCGGACTGGTGGAATCGCTGATCGTTTCTGCCGGCGAAGCGCGGGGCGTTGTCTGTGCCGATGGTGCGCGGTATTACGCGCATCGCGTCGTTCTTGCGACCGGGACGTTTCTCGGTGGCAAAACATTTCGTGGTGACGTCGTGCAGCGCGAAGGACGCTTTGGTGAAGCTCCGGCGATTGGTCTTTCGCACGCGCTGCGCGAACTTGGTTTTCCGACAAAACGTTTGAAAACCGGAACGCCGCCGCGCATCGATCGCACAACAGTGCACATCGACGCAATGCAACTGCAAGCGCCCAGCGATATGCCGTTGCCGTTTTCGTACACCGGCGAAGCGCGTTTTGCAGGTCCGCAGCTGCCGTGTTATCTCACGGAAACCAACGAACGCACGCATGCGCTGGTACGCGAAAACCTGCATAAATCGCCACTTTACGGCCTAGATTTGATCGAAGGAATCGGCCCGCGTTATTGTCCGTCGATCGAAGATAAAGTCATTAAATTTGCGCATAATCCGACGCATCAGATCTTCATTGAACCGGAAGGCTGGGATGAGCCGACATGGTATGTCGGCGGATTCTCAACGTCATTGCCGGCGGAAGTGCAGATCGACATGCTGCATACGTTGCCGGGACTTGAAGACGTTGTTATGCTGCGCGCGGGATATGCCGTCGAGTACGACATGGTGCCGCCGACGGAGCTGCGCGATACGCTCGAAACGCAGCGCATTCGCGGGCTGTATCATTGCGGTCAGCTCAACGGAACGTCCGGCTACGAAGAAGCTGCGGCGCAAGGTTTGATTGCAGGCATAAACGCCGCGCGAGCGGCGCTCGGAAAATCGCCGCTGCGTTTGGAGCGCAGCCAGGCCTATATCGGCGTGATGATCGACGACCTCGTCACGAAGGGGGTCGATGAACCGTACCGGATGCTGACTTCGCGCGCCGAGCATCGCGTAATTCTGCGCCACGACAACGCGGATACGCGACTGACGCCGCTCGGCCGCGAAATGGGTTTGGTTAGCGACGCAGATTGGGCCGCATTCGAGGCGCGTCAGGCCGGTTTGCGCGCCGGTATCGATGCGGTCAAGTCCACGCGCATAGGCGTTCGCGAATTGAGTGGCCAGAATTTCGACGGTGGCGCGACCGTTGCCGATGCGCTGCGGCGTCCCGATCTGCAATTTGCCGATGTCGCGCACGCGGTGCCGCAGGTTTCCGCCGAGACCGGCGAGCGGGTTGCCATCGAGGTGAAGTTCGAAGGATACGTGCGCCGCGAAGAACTGGCGATCGAAAAGGCGGCGAAGAGTCACAATGTCGCGATTCCCGAAGATTTTGTATACGACCGCATCGCTGCGCTCTCTCGCGAGGCGCGGGAGAAGCTCAGCAAACAAAAACCGCGAACGCTGGGCGCCGCCGGCCGCATTCCGGGCGTGACCCCATCGGACGTCGCTATTCTCGGCCTGTACGTTCAACGCCAGCCGGCATGAACGAACGCGCGCATCTGACCGATCTTCTTGCGGCTGCCGGTGTGGACGCAAGCCATATCGAGCGCCTCGCGCACTACGGCGAACTCTTACTCGAGACGAACCGCCGGTTCAACGTCAGCGGTGCGGACACGCCCGAAGAGTTAGCGCCTCACATCGTCGACAGTTTGTCGGTCGCGGGGTACGTGCAATCGCCGCTGGTCGACGTTGGCTCGGGCGGCGGCCTACCGGCGATCCCCGTTGCGATCCTTACTGGAGTGGCCGTGACGATGGTGGAGTCGACGACGAAAAAGGCCGCGTTCCTGGAGGCTGTGCTCGCGCAATTGGGTCTCGTAGGGAGCGTCGTCCCAGAGCGGGCGGAGATTGCTGCCCGGCACGACGACCTTCGTGAGAAATTCGCGTGCGCAACGGCGCGCGCCGTTTCAGGCGCCTCGACGGTGCTCGAACTCACGTTGCCCTTCGTCCGCGTCGGGGGCACGGTCGTGCTTCAGCGCGGCAGACTCGACCAACGTGAACGGAACGCCGTAACGGATGCGGCGCCAATGCTCGGCGGGGAACTAGCCGAAGAGATTAGCCTTGATGGCGACAAGCGGATTCTTCTGCTGCGCAAGGTGGCACCTACGCCGCAGCGTTTCCCGCGACGAACCGGCGTCCCGGAAAAACGCCCCCTGTGCATGTAAATTGCCCATATGTTTCCCGGGGAACGTTGTTCAACGGGGAACATCTTGCCGCTCGATGACTAGGCTTTTGCCTTGGCGGCCGCAGCCTGTAAGAGGCCATCCAGGATCGGATCGGCCAAGGGTGCGCCCGCAGGCATGGTCTCGGGATGCCACTGAACCGCAACTACGAATCTTTGCCAGGCCGTCGGGGTCTCAAATGCTTCGATCGTCCCGTCGCCTGCCATAGCGCTAAGACGAAAGGCTTGAGCCAGGTTATCGACTGCCTGGTGATGCGAGCTGTTGGTTGTGCCGCCAAGGCCTGCAAGTGACCCGAGGACGGTGCCTGGCACAATCTCGACCTCGTGCTCTTTTTCCGGTGGCGCGCGGTGTGCGTCGTTTCGAGCGTCGAGGTCCGGGATGAGTGTGCCACCATGAAACACGTTGAGGAGCTGCGCTCCCCGGCAGATTGCGAGCAGAGGCAACGCGCGTCGCTCCGCCTGCTCCAGGAGCGCCAACTCGATCGCATCACGCTCGGGATTGGTCGCGCATAGCGCCGATGCGTCGCTGCGGCCGTAGCGGTGCGGTTCGACGTCCTCTCCGCCCGTGAAGCAGATGCCGTCGAGATGTGGCAAATCCGCCGGCGTCGGATTGTGCTTGCCGGCTAGCCATATTATCGAAACCGGAATACCAAGCGCTTCCGCACGTCGTTTAAAGGCGCTCTCGTAAGCGTCGTATTCCACGTCTCCGCCGTGCCAGCTCACGCCGATGCGAATCACTCACGCAACATTCAAAGGTGGACAACGCTGTTCCGCCAGCCTGCAACGCGGGTGGCTTTGCGATACAAAGTAAACACGGTGCTTGCTGCTTAGCGGTCCAGTGCGTACCTCCCGATCTCGATGTCGTTGTTCGTTCTTGCGCTGCAATGCTCTAGCGATTTTGGGCCTCGCTTGGATAGCCTGAAAGAGTCATAGCGGCCGCGCTTGAGCAGGGGTATGTTCATATTTAGACATGCTCGACTCCATTCGGCACCTGTTGTTTTCCGCGGCCGCGCTCGTCGCGCTAGCTGTGATCGTCGCGGCAATTCAGCCTCGGTAACTACCAATACGCTTTTGCCGGG
>CAZRQS010000180.1:0-3574 GCA_964602255.1 uncultured bacterium
ATGAATAAACGGGTTTCGTTTGTGTCATTAGGGTGCGCCAAGAACTTGGTCGACACCGAAGTCATGATTGCGAAATTGGGTGCGGCGGGTTGGGAACTCACCGGCGATCCCTCAGATGCCGACACCGTCGTTGTCAATACGTGCGCGTTTATCGATCCCGCAAAGGCCGAATCAACCGATGCGATTATGGAGCAAGCTCAGCGTAAACGTTCAGGCCAGCAGCTCATCGTCGCAGGTTGTCTGGCGCAGCGATACGGCGAGCAGTTGCAATCGCTCGTACCCGAAATCGACGGCGTCGTTGGGACTGGTGCATACGGCGGAATCGTAGAGCTGCTCGAGGATGCGCGTGCCGGTCATCATCCCGTGCGTTTGCAATTCGATCAAGAACCCGAACACGATTTTCTGCCGCGGCTCGTCACGACGCCGCAAGCAACTGCATACTTAAAGATCGCCGAAGGCTGCGATCATCCGTGCACGTTTTGTATCATTCCGCAACTGCGAGGGAAGTTCCGCAGCCGTAGCGAGGAGTCTATCCTCAAAGAAGCGCGCGCTCTGGCGCAAGCGGGGACGAAAGAACTCATCCTCATTGCGCAGGATACGTCGATGTGGGGCCGCGATCGCGGCTTCCGGCGCGGCGGTCTTGCGTATTTGCTCGAGCAGCTGCACGAAGTCGACGGTATCGAGTGGATCCGCTTGCTGTATCTGTATCCCGCGACGGTCGATAAGGAACTCATCGACGCTATGGCGCGCCTTCCCAAGGTGTGCAAGTACATGGACATGCCGCTTCAGCACGCGCATGCCGAGGTATTGCGCGGTATGCTGCGGCCAAGCAACGGTGAGCGCTATCTCGAGATCATCAACGATTTCCGCGACCGGGTCCCGGGCATAACGATGCGCTCCACGTTCATCGTCGGATTCCCAGGCGAAACTGAGGAACACGTTGCTTATTTAGAAGAGTGGATCGGCAGGGCTCAGCTCGACCGCGTAGGCTTCTTCGAGTACAGCCGCGAGGAGGGCACGCCTAGCGCGCAGCTCGACGGACAAGTCTCGTCGGCGGAAAAGCGCCGGCGGCTCGTGCGCCTGCGCGAAGCGCAGCGCAAAGCCTCCGAACAGGCAAGGGCGCGCCGCATCGGTCAGATGACGCGCGTGCTCGTGGAAGAACGCCGTACGCTGCGAAAAACCGATCCGCTTCGCGCGGCGATTGGCGCGCCGCACGCTTGGTTTGGTCGCTCGATGGGCGAGGCACCGGGTGTGGATGGTGGAATCTATGTCAAAGGGGACGCAACCCCCGGCGAGTTTTTGGACGTCACGCTCGAGGGTAACGGGCCGTTCGATTTCTTCGGCCGCGTGAACACAGGGGACTTGGCAATCATTGGATAGGCAGACTACTCGCGAGCAGGACCCAAAGCGTCGCTTCGACGTTCGCCCCATTCTGCTGATCGTCGCGGCGATTCTCATCGTCGGGATTATCGCCGTCGTTGGCGGCTTCTCGGTCGCGTTTCACCGCTCGCCGATCTCCGTGATCATGGGCGAACTGACGCCTTCGCCGCAGGAACTCTTCCATAAAGATCACATCCTCGTGCTCGCTGAAGGCTTGGATTACGATTACAACAACAAGGATGAAGAGTTTTCTTCGCAGTCGCGCAGCGACGTAATCAAAGCGATCGACCTGGACTTCCGCACGAACAATATCTACGTCTTGGGCGTGCCGCGAGACATGGACGCCGTACTTCCGAACGGGCACGAAACCAAGATCAATGAAGCGCAGGCCGACGGCGGCGTTCATGAAGCGCAAGCGGTCATTGCGAAGTGGCTGGGCGTTCCGGGATTCGATCGCTACATTCTCCTGCGCATCAACACCACCAAAGATTTGATCAATGCGATCGGCGGCGTCGACATCGACGCAAAAAACTCCGACGCCTTGAGGCACCAAGGTCCGAACGGCCCCATCGATTACGACGACAACTGGGGACATCTGCACATTCACTTCAAGCCGGGCGTGCAGCACATGAACGGCGAGCAGGCCGTGAGTTATGCGCGTTTCCGCCACGATTGGTGCAGCGATCCGTGCCGTATCATGCGTCAAGATCAGGTGATGCAAGCGGCGCTCAACAAGCTCAAGAGCGACAAGTTCAACACGATCATGCACATCGGCGAACTCGTCAACGTCTTCAATAGAGATGTTCAAACGAATCTCACGCGTGCAGAGCAGCTGAGTTTAGCAACGGCATTTGCAGGTATGTCCAAAAACGCGCTGCACACCGATCAGGTGCCGTATATCGATGATAAGATCGTTGCGGACGGCGGCGACGTGCTGATTCCGAACGAACCGAAGAAGGCGCAGCTCGTGCAGAACATGCTTATCGACCCGCCCGTGCCCTCGCCTTCGCCCGACGCGCGCGCCATCGCGGCCATACTTCCGCGAACGCTGCGCGTCGATGTAGAAAACGGTTCGGGCATTCCCGGAGTCGCCCGCCGCGTTGCGGATAAGCTGCGTAAGCAAGGCTTTACCATCGGTCAGATTGGCAACGCACAAACCGATCTGTCTACGACGGAGCTGCACGAACATTCGAAGATTACGTATGCCGGCGAAAAAGTGCGCCGCGCCCTCGGGAAAGCGGCGCAAACGGTCCGCGTAATCGCCGATTACCAAACGCCTGTGCCGGCGCCGACAACCGTGCCGAGCGACGTGACGGTAATCGTCGGACAAGACTTGGCAGGTTCGCTCACCGCCGAAGCGTCGACCGCACAACCGTGAATCGCAACGCACGGCTGATCGCTGCGGGCATCGTCTGCGCGCTTTTGGTATATTTCGTGTATCGCGCATTCCTGCACGAGAGCCACGTACAGGCGGTGCTCGTGACGCCGAAGATGGACGCCCAGCAAGCGATATCGCCGTCTATCGGCGGCCACATCAAGCGGCTGTTCAACGAGAAAGTTACGTACGGCGATCGCTCAAAGCGCCCGAAGCTGATCGCCCTGACCTTCGACGATGGGCCATATCCGATTTTCACGCCGTTACTCCTGGATGAACTGGCGCGTCTCAACGTTCATGCGACGTTCTTTTTGATCGGCCGCGATGCTCAGCAATGGCCCGAGCTGGCGCAGCGCATCGAGCAATCGGGTAACGAGGTGGCGGATCACACCTACACGCATCCCAATCTCGATCAGGAACCGCCCGACCAAGTCCGTACCGAAATCATGCAGGGCCGTTCGGTATTGTATGGGCTCGTCCACGACCCGGCGGTCCTCGACCTCTTCAGGCCGCCGCATGGCCGGTACACTGTGCAAACCGTTCAGGTCGCTCAGTCCTTGGGATATAAGACGGTGTTGTGGACCGACGATGGCGGAGATTGGCGCACGGTGACCCCGGAGACTCTGGCCGCGCACCTCGAGCAGCACGCCACGGCTCCGGAGATCGTGTTGCTGCACAGCGGCAAGCTCGCGACGATTCAAATGCTGCCCGAAGTGGTGGCGCGCTTCCGCGCCGCGGGCTACCAGTTCGTGACCGTGGGCGAATTGCTGGCCCAAGTAAAGCCAGCGGAATTGAACCATCCGGCGAAGCATAGCGTTT
>CAZRQS010000180.1:3674-5924 GCA_964602255.1 uncultured bacterium
ATGCCCAGACAAATTATCGATACGGAATCGAGCCGTCCGCGGTATGTGCGCCGGGTCGTTTTAACGACGGTGCTTATCGTGTTGGTGGTGGCCATCGTCCTCCTCGGCGGATTTGAGGCCTGGATCCATCTGGCGCATGCACCCGCCCCAGGAAAGTAGATAACCGTGCGTGTATCCTGCCAACCGAGTATCAAGCCCCGGGTGCTTCGCCCGTCGGGCACCCCCAAGGAGAACCCATGCTGCGTCGCCTGACCCTCGGATTCTTTTTGCTTGCCTGCGCGGCCGTGGCCGCAGCGTGCAGCTCGACCACTGCCACTCCTTCAAGCGGCGGGGTCCCGGGAATTGGGCCGAACTTCGTGACCAATACGGTCTACGTAACGAACACCACGGCGCAGGTCATCGAGATCTACACGCCGGCGCCTGGTCCGAGCGCAACGCCGCAGTATGCCATCGGCGGATCGAACACGTCGATGAACGGCCCAGAATATCTGGCCTTCGACTCACAAAAGCATCTGTTCGTAACGAACTACAATCAGGCCGCACAGACGTCGTCGATTCTCGAGTTTCAAACGTATGCGACCGGCAACGTTCTGCCGCTGGCGGGCGTACCGCTCAGCTCGACGGTGCGTCCACGTGGTATCGCGACGCTTCCGAACAGCGGCGGATATGTTGTTGCCGCTACGCAGCCCGGCGGTTTTCTGCCGAATCTCGTACTCGTATACAGCACACTCGGACTGCAAAATACCATCGGCGGTAGCAATACCGGTTTGAATGTTCCCACCGGTGTCGCTGTGGACAGCAAGAGCAACGTCTACGTTTCGAACAACGGCGCGCCGTCAGTGACGATTTACGCTATTCCGTCACCGACGCCCACCCCGTCGACTTCACCGTCGCCAACGCCCTCGCCGACGCCGACTCCGAGCGCGTCGCCGAGCGGCTCGCCTTCACCAACGCCGACGCCGATTTCGAACAACATCTCGCCGACGACAACGATCGCCGGAGGCAGCACCGGCCTTGCCGCCCCGCTCGGAATTGCGCTCGACAGCAACGGTAACTTGTACGTCGCCGACGCCGGCGGTTCTGGTGTCGCGCCGAAGATCCTGATCTTCAACGGGCCGTTTGCGGCCGGGTTGCTGAACCTCACGCCCTCGCACACGATCGTCAGCCAGAACCCGGCGTTCGTGAACCCGACGGACGTCAAAGTCGACACCGCCGGAAATGTCTATGTCGTCGACGCGGGCTCAGGACCGAACGCAAATAGTAAACTCTTGATCTTCCCAGCCGGAACGTACGGGACGGTAACGCCGACAAGTGCGATCACGCTGCCGAACGGCTCCGCAACGGGGGTCGGACTATCCCCGTAGAGGGCTACTCACCGCACGCTGCGTTGGACCGGTTTGCGTTACTGACGCAGCTGCCGGCGCTCTCTTCGCTGGAAGAAAAAAGTCGCGCGCTCGCTGATGCTGCAGCAGCTACCGTCAAGTGCGCGCGCGTGACGGCGGTCGTCTTTGCCGGCGACCATTGTGAGTATGCAACGGCGCCACAGGAAGCGGGCTTCACCTTACGTGAGGATACCCGCGGCCTGCGGCGCCTCTTGTTTGCGGCGATTGCCAAGTTTGCCGTGCCCGGCGGATATTTCGTGCCGCAAGAGTCCCGCCGCGCGATCGCCGGCGTTTCCGCGTACGAACCGGATTCCGATTTACTGTTCGTTCCAATGGAAACCATCGACGGCCAAGTCGGTGCATTGGTTTTCGACGTTTCCGAACGTCCGAGCGAATCGCAGCTGCGCGAGCTGCGAACGTTTGCGGATATCGCGGCGTGGATGATCGCTCACGAACGGCAAGTCTCCGCCGCCGAACGTGAAGCAAAGCAGAGCGCGTTGCTCGCCACAATCAACGAGCGCGCGCGCAAATCGCTTGACCGGCAAAGTATCTTAGAGTCGGTGGTCGAGGACGTGCGCCACTCTTTCGGCGCGATGCGCTGCGTCATTTTCGGTCGAGATCAGACATCGCCCGACTTTGTCCGGGTCCTTGCGCTTGCGGAATCCGCCGACGCGAAAGTTCCGGTTCCGACGCTCGTACGATGCTCCGATACCTGGTTGGAGCGCGCATTTGCCGGTTCGATCGTCAGTCGCGAAATGGTCACGACGGATAATCCGCGCGACGCGTTTTTGCGCAGCGTCGAAGCGGAGTCCGCGCTGATCGTGCCGTTGGTCATCGAAGGGCGCATCGAACAAGCCATTGCGTTGCA
>CAZRQS010000181.1:0-5866 GCA_964602255.1 uncultured bacterium
GAACGCATCAACATCAAAATGCGCGATCACAACACGTATAAAACAGGTACGAGGCCATCGGTTTGCTCCCTGTCATGCTGAGCCACGTGTTGTCATGCTGAGCTTGTCGAAGCATGACCCCGCCACCCACGCTTACCGTGATCTCGAAGTCGCCCCTCGACAGGCCCGGGGTGACAAAAGGGGCTAGTCGAGCCGATGGCCGGCGCCCGCAAAAATAGCGCGTATTGCCTCCACATTTCGCAAGTCATCCGATTCCTCACCAGGCGTCTCGAGAATCGCGGTCTTATCCTTCAATTCAGGACGGACGGCCAAAGCGCGAAAGCCGGCAAACCCGATCTGTCCTTCGCCGATGTGATGATGGCGATCGCGGGCGCCGCCGAGAGGCACTTCCGTGTCGTTGAAGTGGAACATGTGCACGCGGTCCCAGCCGATGTGTTCGGCAGCTTCGTAGATGAAGGCGTCGACGCCGCGTTGTGAATTGATTTCGTAGCCGGCGGCCCAGGCGTGCGCGGTATCCAGACACACGCCGAGTTGCGGATGGTCGAGCGTTTTTATGAAGTGGCCCAGTTCTTCGATCGTTCCGCCGCAGAGCGAACCTGCACCGGCAGAATTTTCCATGACGAGGAACACGTCGGGCGCAATATCCTCGAGCGCTTTCTCGAGCAGCTGACAGGCCGCGACGAAACCCTCTTTGCGATCGCGCTTACCGTACGAACCAAGATGCGTATTGACGTATTTGATGCCGCCAACCGCGGCAACGGCAAGGTCGTTCTTGAGCAAGCCGAGTGACCCGGTCGCGATTTTCGGATCGTCGCTTGCCAGATTGATCAGATACGGCGTATGAATGACGCACGGATCGATGCCCGCCTCGCGGCGCGCGGCTTTGAACGATTCGAGTGCGGGACGATTGACGGGACTAGTACGATAGCTACGCGGGTTACTCGAGAAGATCTGCACGGCTGTGCATTTCACGCGCTTGGCATACTCGAGCGCCGCTGCGTATCCCGCACCGACGCGGACATGAACTCCTATGCGCATTATCGCTTTTTCGCTAGGTACAAGTATTGAATATACGCGATTGGGAGCACCGGATTACCGTTGCCGGTCTGCTCGCGCAAGCGTTGCTGCAGCTTCTCGAAGTACTGCGGTGCCTGGTCTCCCAAAAGTTGCCGCGTACGCAAACGCGACCTCTCGTATCCCATGAAGTCGTCCAGCGTCATCGACGTACGCCACGGTAGAACGCGCAGCGTTTGATCGATGAGCCGCTGCGATGCGTAAAACTCTTTGAAACCGCCGGCAAGTCCCGTTACCGGCGCCGCTTTACCGAGCTCGCGGAACGTCTGATCGCGCAAGCGCTGCACCGGATCTTCGGCCATGAAATTCTTCCACCAAATAGCGAGCACGCCGCCGGGGCGCAGAACGCGTTCTACTTCGGGAAGCGCACGAGCGCGATCGACCCAGTGAAACACGCCGGCGCTGATGGCAACGTCGAATCGCTCGTCGGGAAACGGCAGCGCTTCAACCACGCCTTCAACCAAATCCGCATTCGGTAAACGCTCGTTGGCTTTCGCCAGCATCGCGCGCGACGGATCGATTCCCGTAATAGGAAAGCCGTTCGCAGCGAACGGTTCACTCGCAATACCTGTTCCGCAGCCGACGTCTAAAATCGTGGCGCCGCGCCTCAGTCCGAAGTTTGCGATGGTGTCGTACAGCTCGTTCGAATAGCCGGTGCGATGCGCCGCATACTCGTCCGCAAGCGGAGTCCAAGGATCGGCCGTCATTCCGGCAATTGCTCCGCCGGGACAGCCTCCTGCGGTTCTTGCTCCGTTTGCTGCGCAGGAACGTTTGCGGTGATATTGGCCGTAAGCAGATCGAGCTCCAGCGGCTGTCCTTGCTCGAGTTCCATCGGCGGAAGGTCGTCAACCGAACGCAGTCCGAACGACTCCAAGAATTCGGGCGTCGTCTTGTAAAGCATTGGCCGGCCGACAACGTCTTTGCGGCCCGCTTCGGCGATCAAATTCCGATCGAGCAGCGTTGAAACGACGCTGTCCGACGCAACGCCGCGAATTGCTTCGATCTCGCTTCTCGTTACGGGTTGCAAATATGCAACGATCGCAAGTGTTTCAAGGGCAGGCGTTGAGAGGCTGCTCTTGGGCGGCATCAGGTACGCCTCGACGACCTCTCGCGCGGCCGGTGCGCTTGCAAAGCGATATCCTCCTGCGACTTCGCGCACGACGATGCCGCGATCCGCGTAGTCGGCTTCGATGCGCTGCAGCGCCATCGCGACTTCCGCTTCGGTTGCATGCGTGAGCTTGGCGATCTGTTTGATCGTCAGCGCTTCGCTTGCAACGAACAGCAGTGCCTCGATGGGAGGGCACAGCAAGTCGACGTTCGCGTCCAGTTCGTCGTTCTGGTCCTGCGTGGTGATTTCTTCGGTGGTATTCACGTGTTATTCTTTAGCCGCTGTAGCAATTGGGAAGATTCGAATGTCGTCGAACAGCTCCGGTTGTTCGTAATCGACGCGATGGCGACGAATGAGTTCGAGAATTGCAAGGAACGAAACAATGATGGACTCCCGCGCCATGCCCATCTCCTTGCATAACGCCGAGAAGAGCACTTCACCTTCTTCACGCAGTTTGCGCATGACGTAATCCATCGTCGCCATGAGCGAGAGGCGTTCGCGAGCAATCGTGCGTTTCTCTGGACGGGCGCTGCGCAGCATCGCGATGAACGCGCGCGTGAGTTTCTCGGGGTCTACGCGGTAACGCTGGCGCAGTTCGCTGACCGGATCGCCGGAATCGCGATAGTAATACGAGGATGCCTCGAGGGCACGCGCGCGCAGTTCTTCGCCGACCTCGCGGTACTTCGAATACGCGATGAGGCGCTGGCGCAAGCGTTCCTCAACCTGCTCGGGCGTTTCGGCTTCCTCGTCCTGGAACTCGCTCGGAATCGGCGGCAGCAGCGCTTTGGATTTCAAAAATACCAGCGTCGCGGCGATTACGAGATACTCGGCAGCAACCTCGACGTCGAGTGCTTCCATCATCGAGATGTACGCCAAATACTGCTCTGCAACGGTTGCGAGCGGTATGGTTGCAATGTCGAGCTGCCGTTCCTTCACCAGGCTGAGCAACAAGTCCAGAGGCCCGTCAAAGACCTCGAAACTAACGCGGAGCTTGCTGGGATCTTCTTCGGCAGCCGCGCTCGGAACGCGGCCTTCCGTGGAGTCGATCAAGACGTTCTCTGTTCTGCCGTCCTCGCGACGATGGGTACGTCGCCGAATGCGGTGGGATTCGCCAAAAGGTAATCCAGTCCGAGATCGATGAGACGCTTCTCGTTCACGTATTTGAGCGCTTTTTTCGCCGCCATCACGTCGAACCAGCGTGCCTCGTCCACTTCGTGGTCATGGTTCGCGGTGTCGCCCGAGAGGTAACGCATAAGGTAAAACGTCACGGACTTCTTGTGCTTGGCGCGGTTCAGGTAGAACCAGTACGAGATGTCGTTGAGCTTCGTGATGATCTCGGCCCAGCAACCGGTTTCCTCACGCACTTCACGCAGGGCCGCCTGCTCGTGAGATTCTTTCGGCTCGACATGGCCTTTGGGCAACGTCCAAATACGCGGCGTGCCGCGTCCGATGAGCAGCGCATCGTACGTCGACTCACGCCGGCGCAGTACAAGCCCACCAGCCGATACCTCGTATTTGATTCGCATTGCAAAAGCCCCTAAGGACTGGAAAGGCGCCCCAATCGGGTCGCCTCATGATTACCTCAATTATAGCGGACAGGTCCAAGAAGCGCCTGCCAAAAGGCGTCTCCTTTTTTAGGGACAGAGGACGCCGGGCGGCAGGTTGGAGGGACTAAGAAGGAGTCCGCCTTTAGGTACGGGTGCCGTGATTTCGGCATTGGAACTAGAGCGCCGGCGGCGGTGCCGCCGGCCCCGCTACGGGCTGGGCACAAGGCAACGTCCGAGTATCAGTTGCGGGGGTCGCGCCGAACGTAAACTTCAGTTGCGGTGGGCTTGGACAGGCCGGCTCGGCTCCGACGGTGCTGTTCGGCGTTACCGCTGCGCGCATGCCGCTCGCGTGTCCGGCGCTGTTCACGAATATGCTGAACGGCGGCCTTCCTAACGATGCTTCAGCGATGTCGCCCGTCGAGCTGAATGTTGCCACCGGCACCTTGACGATGGGCCCGAGCGAGTTGGGACGGCCCGAATACAGCTGCGCGTCAAAGCCGGGCAATGCTGCGCCTTGCGCATCTTTTCGCGCAATAAACACGATCGTCGCGCCGTTTCCGCTCGTCGAGGCAACCGCACGTGCGTACGCAACGGCTGCGTCGAATTGATTGACCGCGGAGCGCATGCCGAACGGACGAGAGCCTTTGTACGCGACAACAACGAGTGCGGCCATCGTCATGACGATGGCCGCAACTATCAGCGTTTCAATGAGCGTGAAACCGCGCTGCCGCACAGCACGGTCAGTGCCCCGATTATCCCGGTTGTGGCGCTTGCCCCGGAGCGTACCAGCGCAGATCGGGCTGGCGCGCGGCACGCGTTTCGTCCAGGCGTCCGACCACAGTGTACTGCGGCGCCGCGAGAATCGCGTCGGGATCGCTCTTCGCGGTTTGCACGATATCGCGCAGCGCGCCGATAAACGCGTCCAACGTTTCCTTCGATTCGGTTTCCGTCGGCTCGATCATCAAGCACTCGGGCACGATCAGCGGGAAGTACATCGTCGGCGCCATGAAGCCGCGGTCGAGCAACGCTTTGGCGATGTCGAGAGCGCGAACGCCCGTTTCTTTTTTGAGTTCTTGCGCCGAGGCGACGAATTCGTGGCGGCAAACCTCGTCATACGGGGTTTCCAAGAACTCGCGCACTTTCACGCGGATGTAGTTTGCGTTCAGTACGGCGAGCTGCGAGACTTTGGTCAAACCTTCGGCGCCGTTCGCGTAGATGTACGCGAGCGCGCGAACCGCGTGCGCGAAGTTCGACCAGAACGACCGCATCGGCCCGATCGATTTGGGCATATCGAAGTCCAGGAAAAACTCCATCTGATCGCTGGGCGCGCCGTTCTCTTGCGTGCCCGTGGTCTTCTTTCGGGCACGGACGTACGGCGTCGGCAAGAAGTCGACCAAATGCGCTGCAACACCGACGGGGCCGTGTCCGGCGCCGCCGCCGCCATGCGGAATCGTAAACGTTTTGTGCGTGTTGAGGTGCATGAGGTCGAATCCCATATCTCCCGGACGCGCGTTGCCCATGAGCGCGTTGGCGTTGGCTCCGTCGTAATACATGAGCCCGCCCGCGTCGTGCACGGCCTTGGTGATCTCGTGAATGTGATCTTCGAAAAGACCGAGCGTGTTGGGATTGGTCATCATGCACACCGCGGTGTCGGGGCCAATGACTTTCTTGAGTTCCTCGACGCTCACGCGTCCGCGCTCGTCGCTCTTGAGCGAGATGACTTTGAAACCGCACATCGCTGCCGATGCGGGATTGGTGCCGTGCGCGGTATCGGGCACGATAACCTTGTCGCGCTTCGTCTCGCCGCGATGCTTGAAATACGCTTTGGCGATGAGGAGCGCGGCAAGTTCGGCGTGCGCGCCGGCAGACGGGTTGAGCGAGAAAGCCGCCATGCCGAACAGCGAACACAAGGTGCGCTCGAGCTCGTACATCACCTGCAACGCGCCTTGTGAGAGATCGTCCGGCGTGTACGGATGCAAGTCGCGCATGGCTGCCAGATTCGCCATCGCGTCGTTTACGCGCGGATTGTACTTCATCGTGCACGACCCGAGCGGATAGAAACCGACGTCGATGCCGAACGTGCGTTGCGAGAGGCGCGTAAAATGACGCACCACGTCGAGCTCGGTGTTATCCGGAA
>CAZRQS010000182.1:0-2662 GCA_964602255.1 uncultured bacterium
ATCACGCTCGCGTCGTGGAACGCTTCTTCGGCGCTTTCGCCTTCTCGCTCTCTGCAATTCGCTTCGCGCGGAACTTCGCAATACGCTCGATAAGCTTCGCTGGGATCGGTTCGGAAAGTGGGAAACGCACCGTGCCTTTGCTGCGCTTGTACCGGGCGAGCTCGCCCTTGAATTCCGCATCGAGTTCCTCGCCCGCGGGGTAAAGCGAATAGTGTTCTTTCCATCCAGCGAAGAAAAGTACGGTGTTGCCGCGCAATTTGTACGCCGGAATCGCGTAAGAGATAACTTCTTCGCCTCCCGGCACGGCTTTGCGAATGATGCTTCGCACGCGCTTTAGTACGCGCTGCACGTCCTGCGGCTGCCGGGCAATGTATGCATCCACGGTGTCAACATCGGTTTTCGCCATCGTTGTGTTGCCTCGCGAGTGTAGCGTTACCTAGAGTTAAGCAAAGCTTATAGGACAAGTAAACAGCTACGCCGTAAGTCGCGCCAATGAAGCGCTTCGTATACCGGGTGGCGATGCTGGCTTTTGCCATACTCCTTGGGTGCGGCTCAGCCCACGCCGCAAGCTCGACGTCCGATGCGGCGGTCGCGGTCCCTGAACTGACGGCTGCTCCGAGTCTTTCAGGCGAGATCGACGCTTCGTGGAGGGGCGCCGCGCAGGTTCCATTGAGCTGGGATTACGTGTACCGCCGGCCGGCGGAAGAGCCGGCCACGGTATACCTCGCACAATATGACAAAGCGCTGTACATCGCGTTCGAGGTGCATCAGCGCGAGCCGCTGACGATCAGTCAAAACACCAACGGCGGCGGCGTTTTCAACGACGACCACGTAGCCATCGCGTTCTACCCACAGGGAACGCAAGGATTTATGTATATCTTCCGCTCGAACTACGCTGGCGCGCGCGACCAGACGTCCAGCGAGAATAGCGCTTATGCGCCGCAGTGGGACTCTCACGGCCGGCGGACGCGCGACGGCTACGTTATAACGATGCGCATTCCGTACAACGTCATCCGTTCGGGCGGATCGCATTCGTGGCGCGCACAGTTCGTGCGCATCACCATGGGCAACGGGGCAAGGGATATTTGGGCGCACGATGCGGCGATGCAGTCGGACATCGACGTCAATTACGTCGGCACCTTGAACGGCATTGAAGCGGGGAACGCGTCGCGCCCGCCTGCGCGCGTCCAACTCTATACGCTTGGAGAATTTGCCGCGCAGTCGATGGGTGGCAGCACGTCCCGCGTGGGCGCGGACCTATCAATTCCTGTTACGCCGACGGCTTCTTTCGTCGCGACGTTACATCCGGATTATTCCAACGTCGAAACCGATCAGCAATCGGTCGCACCGCAAGAGTTCGCGCGATACTTCCAAGAGGTACGCCCGTTCTTCACGCAGATCGGCTCGCAATTCAATTTTCATTATAGCTGCTGGAGTTGTCCGACGACTCTCTATACGCCGAGCATTCCAACGTTCAGCTCCGGATATGCGGTTGAGGGAACCCAAGGACCCGCTACGTTTGCTGCGTTCGATGCAATCGGGACACAGCGCACCGACGCCGCGCAAACGGCCAACTTCTCATGGACTTCACGCGAACACCAGACGGCGCTGAATGTGCAGCGTGTCACCGCCGACACGCCGCAGTTTCACGACGTCGCGACGACGCTGGCCACAGGCTACGGCTTTGCGCACAACCATGCTTTTGTATATGCCAATGCCGGCACGGATCGCGGAACGTTCGTCACCGACCCGGCTCAAGGCAATTACAGTGAGTACGGATTCGGCATGATGAACCAAACGTCGTTTGCTTTGCTTGATTTTCAACGCGTTGGTCCCCAATTTCAACCCGTCGATGGGTACACGAGCCATCCCGGCATTGCCGGGTTATCCGGCACCGTCAGCAAGACGCTGAATTACTCGACAACCTCGTTTGTTCAAAGTCTTTACGTGCAGGGTACGTTCGACCGGTTTCACGATGGCGCGGGACGATTAAACCAAAGCGATCAATCGGTGTGGACCTCTCTGCACACGCGCAACCAACTGGGCCTAGGCATGGGAAGCGGTTCATCATATCTGATGGTCGCCGACGGCGAGGTCGTGCCGTTCACGCAAAACACTATTTCGCTCAGCTATCGCAGCAACACCGCGACGGGGTCATACGTTTCATACAGCCATGGCCGCTACTATCACGGCTCTCTACAGAGTTGGTATCGCGGAACGGGATTGCGCGTTGCAAAGCGCGTGATTCTTTCGCTGGAGGCGGATGGCACGCATTACATACCCGATGCCGTCTACGGTCAAGGTACGAATTGGAATGAGATCGGCACCAACCAGCTGCTGGAGCGCGCCGGACTGGATTGGCAGATCAGCCACGAGGCTTCGCTCGATATCGGCGCACGGCGCATCGCCGGCATCTTTGCTCCGGCCGGATACGGCTTCGTGCCTACGGTAGGAACCCAGTCAATCAACGCGACGAACTTCACCGCGGCGTTTCACTTTCTCGCACTGCGCAACGAATTTTACGTCGTTTACGGGGACCCGAGCCGCCTGGAGACGGCGCACGCGTTATTCCTGAAATGGATCCGCTACATCGGCGCCCCAAAGGGGACGTAGCGGTTATCGATGTGCGTTGAGTTCTCGCTGAACACCATCCAGCGCTTCG
>CAZRQS010000182.1:2762-5807 GCA_964602255.1 uncultured bacterium
ACGTAGCGGTTATCGATGTGCGTTGAGTTCTCGCTGAACACCATCCAGCGCTTCGATATACGTTGCGCAGCCAGGCCGTAGTTCCAGAGCGCGCTCGTAGCAACTTGCGGCTTCGTCAAAATGTTTTTCCTTGCGATACGTCGCTCCAAGATTTGCGAAAGCATCGTAGCTCCAAGGCGCGAATTCCGTAGCGGCAACCAGCAAGCTCGCGGCGCCGTCAGTCTCTTGCATTTCGGCGAAGAAGAGACCCGCGTTCGTGAATTTGTCTTGCGCGAAGACACCGCAACTCCAGCACGTTTTCGGATCCGTATATTCCAGATCGGGCCGAAGCGCAGCATTTACACTGCAATGCACGTGCGGCAAGGATTGAAGCGAGCGAAGATACAGATCGCGAGTGTCACTGACCATTTGGTCGCTCCGTTGACCTGCACGAAGAAGGCCGTGAAATATTTGTGCGAGAGCGCCCCACCGGAGGCTGGTGAGATACGACTTCAGGTCGCTGCTCGCGATTCCCAGAGCGCCCACTCCGGCGTATAACGGGCTCGCGAAGCTTGTGCCGAGGATTCCGTTGAATTCATCCAGTGCGATATCCCATGCCGGTGATTGTTCTCCGGTCCCGGTAGCGGTTGCGTTTTCCATAGGATGTCCGTCGGCATGCGTTATAACCGTGCGCACCGATCGCTGAAAGCCGATTGCAACGACACCGCTTGCACGCGCCGGGCACGTGATCGTAGCCGGGTCGTTTCCGGCGGCCGCGAACACGAGCTTTTGCTGGGCAGCCACGCTGGCCGTAGCGCAGATCTTGCACGGGTCGACGTCGGGCGAAACGATGTCCAGCCAGTGATGTGGATCGTTCATCAATGCATCGAGCCCTGGATTGTTTTCGATGTTTTCGTGCCGTTGGAATTCGCGCTCAATGCCTAAACTAAGATTGATGACCGATGCATCCGAATTCGTTGCGGCTTCAACGGCCTCTCTTACGCGTTTACCTGGCGGCGGTTGTTGCGCCCAAACGGGGTACGTCTGCAGCCGCGCTTCGGGAGCAATGTACGTGATCAACAATGCGACGGCCGTTCCGTGATCCGTAGCTCGTGTCTCACCGGCCGGTACTTTCGAATCCGGCCAAACATAATCGACACGCCTTTGGAGAAACGGAATGTTGAGATCGCAAGCCGTGTCGACAATGGCAACCTTGTTGCCGTCGCCCCGAAAACCGAGCTCATGAGCACGGTCAACGGCTTTCCAGAAAGGACCGTTCAAGTCAATACGAGGTGCCCCCGATGAGGGATCGAAGGCGTTGATAATCGAGCGTGACTCGGGGAGGGTCGATTCAAGCGTGAACTGTTCGTTCATTCATTCGTCTTCCTCATCGTCCGGATAGTCGTCCGCGGAAAGCTCGGCAAAGTCGTCATCCTCCACTGTGACCGCTTCATCGTCGTGCTCGAGCAATTGAATTCTTCCGCGCAGCGCGTCCCACCAGTTGAAGCCATACGCGGTCACGGCAATTGGACCGCGCGCACGCTGTGAATCGTAGCCGCCCGCATTCTCCAGTGAAATTCCTACACTCGCATCGGCAATATTGATCGCGCCCAGCGCCTTTGCATCGCCCGACAGTGAAACCGAACCATTTTTCGACTCGGAGACCAAGACGCGAAACGCTCCCGCAGTCTCAACGACTGCCGCAAGCACCATGCCTTTTGGCCACTCTGACTTGTTCTTTTTGATGTATTGTCGAAGTTGATAGATATCTTCAATGGACTTGCGGTTTATATCGGTAGCAGCAAATACGACAGCGCCTTTGCCGCCGAACTCGATCTTCATACTGGCCTTTACCGGAATGCCGCTTGGATTCGGAGCGGATGCCTGTACGGCGCCTTTTTTTGCACTGCTTGACACAAACAGGTACGGATTTTCCAGCTTTGCATTGGTGATCTTGAATCTCAACTCGGGGAACACTTTGCTTAGCGTGGTTTGTTTTCTAAAAACTCCGTCGCTCAACGTGCCGATATCTGCCGGTTCCACGGGATCGCCCGGACGCCAGACCGGAAACTGCTTGATCTGGCGCCGCATTTCGGAGCTGAATAAACCCTCCACACTCATGATCGTCGTCTCCTTTCGCTATAGGCGAAAAGGCTCAAATGCAACAGGGTGCGTCCGATGAACGTTTCTATTATACTCTCCACGTGCGGCGTAGATGGTGTTCGTGACTTGTACCGCGGCGAAAGAAGGCATTGGCCCCGAAAACCTTGTATCGCACGAGCCTGACCCTGCGGGCCCGTAGCTCAGCGGTAGAGCGGCCGGCTCATAACTGGTTGCGCGTAGGTTCGAATCCTACCGGGCCCACGAGTTGAACGCCTGACGGGCGGTGGAATGAGCCAAGCATGCATGCAACGGCCTTTTCCCGCCCGCTTGGTTTTGTGGCGATAGCGGCGCTGTGAAAGGCGTGACGTCCGCGGTGTGGACGAAATGGACGACCCATGGGGACGATCAGCTGGGCGAGTAAAGCTTTGGATATCACGCCGGGGATGCGCGGCCATGCAAACGTACTGGTGATTCAATGGACGCGTACGCAAAAGAACGGCTCGGGCACGATGGCGATTCAGACGCAAAGCGGCAAGAAGATCTTGAGCGCGAGCGTGACGCCGGCCTCACCGGCGAAGGGCCAGGTTTCCAAGACGATCATCGCGCCGCAAGCGCCCGTCGGGAGGCCATCGACCGGCCCATAACGATCGATCCGCGCGATCGCGACGCGTACGAACGCGACGGTTTCGTCAAAATCAGAAACGTTTTTGACGCGGATACGCTCGCGTATTATCGCGAGCACTTGTCGAGCGAAGTCGTGCGCCGCAACACGAACACGGCGCCTCTGAGTGAACGCGACACGTACAAAAAAGCGTTTTTGCAGATCACGAACTTATGGCGCACGAATGACGTCGCGCACGAGTTCGTATTCGGGAAACGTCTAGCATCGATTGCCGCGCAGCTCATGGGCGTGCAGCGCGTGCGCTTGTATCACGATCAGGCGCTCTACAAAGAACGCGGCGG
>CAZRQS010000183.1:0-5760 GCA_964602255.1 uncultured bacterium
TGCTAACCGTTATCGGCTACTCGGTCATGGACACGATCGTCATTCTCGATCGTATTCGCGAGAACACCAAGCTCATGGCAGGACAAGCGTACGAAAAGATCGTCAATACGTCGATCTTGCAGACGATGACGCGCTCGTTCAACACGCTGGCGACGGTCGTCATCACGCTTGTCGCGCTTCTCGCACTGGGCGGCGATTCGCTGAAGAACTTCGCATTCGCACTGCTCGTCGGTATCTGTTCCGGCGGCTACCACTCGATCTTCTATTCGGCTCCGCTGGTGCTCGTGTTCCGCAAACGGCAGCTCGAAGCCGCAGCGCGCAAACGCGCTGCCGGTCTTGCAACGCAGACGACGCGTTCCGCGCGCAGTGTCTCCGAAAGCAAAGCGCTCGGTGCGCATGGCGGTGTCGCGCGGGAAGACATCGTTGCGGCGCGCAAGGCACGCCGTCAAAAAGCCAAGGCAACGCGCCCGGCGGAAACGACGCCTGCGCGCTACAAGCGTAAGCAACAACGTGACGCTCAATCGGGCACGACGGCCACCGTGGTTGATGAGACGCACGAACCGATGGAAGAGATCGATCCGCTCGACGCGCAAGCGGCGGGACTTCATGACCAGGCATACGATCAAGGTCACGAAGAGATCAATCTGAATCTGGACGAGTTCGAACCCGAGCAGCCGCTGCCGCCAACCGATGAGCCGGAGCAGCCGCACAACCGTTAAACCTCTGCCGCCTCCGACACCATCGGAGGCGGCTTTCGAACGCGTTCTACGCGAGTTCGAATCCCAAACGACATCACGTCCCGATGTCACCCTGAGCCTGTCGAAGGGTGACCCCGAGATCACGCCAAGCATGAGTGACTCCCGTGTCACCCTTCGACAAGCTCAGCATGACAAAGAAGAGTCAATCGACGACTTCGTCGACCGCCTCTTCTCGCAGGCGCGCAAGTTTCTCGACCGCGACGACTTTGCGGGAATCGGCGAACGCGACTCATTTCCCACGAAAGTGATGGGCGTTTCGTTCGAAGGCCGTCAAGATCTCGTCGCGGGTCTGGTTCCCGGCCTCGAACTCGAACTGCAGCGCCAACCCGATAACCCCCACGACGCCAACGCCATCGCTGTTCACTACGGTGCGTTACAAATCGGTTTTCTGCGCAAACAGATCGCCAAGCATCTGGCACCGCTCATCGACGGCGGCGCGCGGTATCATGCACGTATCGAGCATGTCACCGGCGGCCGTGACGGAAAAAATTTCGGCGTAAATATTCGCGTCGAACGCGAGTTCCGAAGCCGTGCAGACGCCTTCGCCGTACAATTGCGGGCCCAGGCCGATCACACGACTGTGCGCAAAGCGCTCATCGGCGACGCACAACCGCACGATGCGCAGCAGGCCGTGCTCATGCGCGTCGATGCGGGCAAGAATACACTGGCGGTGCTGGGAACCGGACGCGGAAAATCATTCTGCTTTCAATATCCGGCGGCATACCGGGCGTTGGAATCGGAGCAAAAGACGCTCGTCATCTATCCGCTGCGCGCACTCGCGAACGATCAGTTCGATGCGTTGCAGCGCCGGTTGGATGGGTTTGGATTGCGTATATTTCGCGCGAACGGCGCCATCTCGGCCGACGAGCGCACGGCGCTGATGGAAGCGCTTGCGAACGGGACATGGGACATCGTCATGGCGACGCCCGAGTTTTTGCAATTCCATCGCGAGGCGTTTACCGGGCGCAGCAAACCTTCACTTGTCGTTGTGGATGAAGCGCATCATATCTACGAGTCCAAACACCGCCCCGCCTACGGCAGGATCGGCGCAACCATCGCATCGATGGGCAATCCGCAAGTCATCGCGCTGACTGCGACGGCCGGCGACGATGCGTTCAAGCAGGTCGTCAAAGACTTGAACATCGACGCCTGGGTTATCGATCCGACCGTGCGCGACAACCTGCACGTCGTCGATGGGCGCGGCACAAAGGACAAACTCAAGTATCTTACCGGCGTCTTTGAAGACGGCGGGAAAGGCATCGTCTATTGCAACTCGCGCAGTGAAACAACCAAGACTGCTGAAGCGCTACGCAAGCGATTCAAAAACGAGGTGATGTTTTACCACGCGGGCATGCCCTCACCCGAGCGCGCCGAGGTGGAAAACCGGTTTCGTTCAGGCGATCTGCGCGTCATCGTCGCGACCTCGGCATTCGGGGAGGGTATCGACCTCCCGGATGTGCGCAACGTCGTGCTTTATCATCTGAATTTCGATTTTACCGAATTCAACCAGCAAGCCGGTCGCGCGGGCCGCGATGGAAAACCGGCGCAGATTCATCTGTTGTTCGGCGATGCCGACCGCCGCATCAACGAGTTCATCATCGATCAGGAAGCTCCGACACTCAACGTTTTGCGAGCGCTCTACCGCGGCATGCGTGGAATAGCGGCGGATGGTATTTTGCGCATGACGTTCGTGGATATCGCGCGTACGCTGGAGTTGGATAAAGCCAACGAACGAACTGTCAGCACTGCCGTACGGATCTTCGAGGATGAGGGCTTGGTCGAAACAGGAATCGACGACGACGGGCGCTTCATGCGTTTCATTCCCGTGGACGGCAAAGTGGATTTGACGAAGAACGAGCGGTTCGCGGAAGGCGAAGCTGCGCGCGAAGACTTCTCGCGCTTTTGCGAACTTATTCTCACCGCAAGTGCCGGCGCGCTGGAGCGCATCATCAACCGGCCGATTTATCCCGACCGCGCGGAGCTGCGGCGCTGAACCCGCTGCTCGCACCCGCATTGCGCGAAGGCGACACGGTTGCGCTCATCGCGCCCGCCGGGCCGCTCAAAAGCGAAGAAGAGTTCGAGCGCGCGCATGAGATCGTACGCGCGCTGGGGCTCGTGCCGCGCGTCGGAACGTACGCGAAGGCCTCGGCGCTCGGATATCTGGCGGGAACCGATGAACAGCGAGCCTCGGATTTCAATGAAGCCGCACGCGATCCGGACATTCGCGCGATCTTTGCTCTGCGTGGCGGCTACGGTACGATGCGCATTCTCGAGCAAATTGACTACGACGCAATCGCCCGAGATCCGAAGATCGTCCTGGGGTATTCGGACCTGACGGCACTTCTGAACGCAATCACGCAGCGTACAGGTCTGGTGACATTTCACGGGCCGGTCGCCGCGCTATCGCAGTTCACGGATCTGGAGATGCAGTCGCTGCGTGCGGCGATCATGGATGCAAAGCCGATTGGCGCGCTGCAGGCACCCGAATCCCAGACGCTGACAGGCGGTTCTGCAACCGGGCGTATCATGGGCGGCAATCTTTCGCTAATATCGGCGCTCGTCGGAACGGCGTTCGAGATCGACACGACCGGTGCGCTGCTGGTTTTGGAAGATGTCGATGAGTCGCCGTACCGCATCGATCGCATGCTTACGCAACTGCGCATGAGTGGCGCACTCTCGCGCGCTGGCGGCATTATCGCGGGCGGCTGGACAAATTGTGGCGTAACGGATGAACTGTTGAAGGACCGGTTAGGCGATCTGGGAGTGCCAATTCTGAGCGAAACGTTGATAGGTCATATCGACGAACAATGGACGCTTCCCATCGGTGCGCGCGCAACGCTCGATGCCGATGCGCGTACGCTGACTATCGAGGAGGCAGCCACGATCGGCGCTTGAGCGGTCTGCACGCGGGCAATACAGAGGTTGCCTGTTGCTACGGGGATGCCGCTGGCGCATGATCGTTTTCTCTTTACGAGGCGGTGCGTTATGGCCACACGTCGGAATCCTCGTACTCACCCCGATCCCGCTAGCGCCGTTACAGCCGCAGACGCGGCTACCCGTCCAAACGGTCACGCGCCTTCACGGGCGGCGACCGTTGATGTGCGCCGGATTTTGCCGACCACGGACTGGATCGCGACGGTTCCGGCAGCGGCCGATGCTCAGCAACTGCTTCAATCAAAGACGCTTGCGGTAGCGCACTTTTACCAAGCGTTGAATCATCTCGCGGTGCATTTGGGTGATGTCCTCGGGAACGTCACGACGGTTCTGCCGACGCAAATTGCAGGCACATTGTTGCAACCGGATGGGACGCCGGCGCCGCGCGTTGCGGCAACGGCACATTTACCCCGTCCTAACGGTGTGCCGCCGTGGCCCGATCCGACGGCCGTTACGAATGACGCTGGTGACTTCGTTCTCGCAATACCGGCGAATATTACGGTAGGGCAGGGCGATAGCATCACGTTAACGTTCCGCGGTTCCAACGCTTCAGTCGATCGAGCGTTTACGGTTGCGAATTTACAGCCGCTCGGGGTGATCGGAAAGATTGCGCTCCCACAAGTGATCGAGCCGCTGCAGCAAAGCGTCTTGGATCAGCTCCTCGCGATGCTGCAGGTGAAGCCGACGCCAAACCCTACGCCGGCCGGCACACCGGCGCCGGTTCCGCAAATAAAACTTGGAACCGATGATTGTTCGATTACCTTTGACTACAATTTGAGCGACGAGCGTTTCCCGTATTCGGTGCTGTTCCGCCTGGTTGAGCCGCGAACCAGCATTGTAACCGACACTTTTGAGTTCCGCGGCGACCGCGTCTTCGCGATTCCGGCATGGAACAACGAATGGCTCAAACTCTTCCCGCAAGCCGTTCACAGCTTTGCCGACCGTGTCCCGATCGATCAGCCGATCTCCGTTGATGGTTTCCGCGACCGTATTGTCGGCGTGGAGCAAGGCACGATCACCGACGAAGAAACGGTACCGATGGCCGGCACGCTCGGGCTCGGGTACGTCGTGCGCTTTGCGCAAAAATGGACGCCTTCCGGGCTTTCACTCGGCGATCTCGTCTATTCGTTGCCCCTCGCACCGGGCGAGCAGCAGCGCGTTGCGGTGTTCGAGCAACGCCAGACGATGGCAACGACCGAATTCGAGACGCTGACCGACGAAGAGCAGATGCGCTTCGAACAACTCAACGATGCGACGACGCAGTCGACGTTTGATTCAGCGTTCAACGAGTCGCAGCGCGGCGGAAGCTGGTTTGCAACGCATGCCGATTCCTCCAGCTTCGGGGTCTCCGCTTCGAACGGCCTCATCGGCGGATTGCTTGGCGGTTTCGGTATTTCGGG
This sequence comes from uncultured bacterium, assembly GCA_964602255.1. GTDB lineage: Bacteria > Vulcanimicrobiota > Vulcanimicrobiia > Vulcanimicrobiales > Vulcanimicrobiaceae > CAZRQS01. Next base: position 5,093 of record CAZRQS010000183.1, read on the forward strand.
CGGCGGCAGCTCGTCGAACAATAACGGCAATACGTACAGCTGGATGGACGGCGCGAAGAGCTACGCATCGCGCGCCGCCGAGCAAATGCATTCATCGGTGGAGCGCCAGGCTTCGGCGCGCCGCCGCCAGCAGCGCACGAGCGTTCGGCTCGCTTCCGCGACCGATACGGAAAGCGTAACGACGAAGGTCGTTACCAACAACAATCGCGCGCACGCGCTCACCATGCAGTTCTGGGAAGTGCTGCGGCATTTCGACGTGGGTACCGCGGTGGACGGCGTGACGTTGGTCGCGTTCGTGCCGTTGGAAATCGTTCGATTCCTACCTCCCGCCGAGCCGTTGACGCTTGGCAATAACTTCGCGACGTTTGTCAGCAATCGTGACGAGGTCCTCACCCGCTACGGCAGCTTGCTGCGGCATGCCGACGTTTTGCGCAGGTGGATGTCGTGGCAGTACCGTGAGGGGCTGGACATTCTGGAGGAGTTTGCCGGAGATCCGCGCGCGATCGTGGAGAGCGCCACTTCACCTGCGCAGGATATCATCAACGTCAACATCACAGGCAGCTTCTTACCGTTCGATCACATCTACGTGACGATCTTGACTAAACGCGGTACAAGGCTAGGCCCGTTCCTGATGTCGCCACTCTTCGGTGTGTCGGGAACGACAATGG
>CAZRQS010000184.1:0-5669 GCA_964602255.1 uncultured bacterium
GCCACGCTCGCTCGCGGCATGCTCGCCCTGGCCAAAGGTAGTGCAACTCCGCGCGCGGATGCGCAAATACTGCTGGCGCACACGCTCGGACGCAATCGCGAATGGCTTATTAGTCACAGCGAGAGCTTTCTTACCCGAGCCCAATCCGGCAAGTACCTGGAGCTCTGCGAGAAGCGCGCCGCCGGTATGCCCGTGGCGTATATCACCGGTTTTGCGGGCTTTTACGGTCGCGAGTTCGTTGTGAACGAACACGTGCTCATTCCGCGGCCCGAGACGGAACATTTGGTTGAAGACGCGATCGCGCATCTGCGCGCGAAGATCGATCCCGATGCTTCCATGAAGAAGCTTTTTACAGTGTTTGAAGCGGGCGTGGGCAGCGGTGCAATTGCGTGCACCATCGCGGCGGAGCTTCCGAACGCGATTGTCGAAGGCACCGACGTGAGTTTGCCTGCGCTCAAAGTGGCCGAGCATAATGCGCGCAGATTCAACGTTCACGCGCGTTGCAAGTTTTATTATGCCGATGTGGTCAAATCGGGCGGCGAAAAAGCGTACGACCTCGTCGTAGCAAATCTGCCGTACATCCCAAGCGCCGAGGTTCCCGAAAAACCGGATGCCGTTGGTTTCGAACCTCGCTTGGCGCTCGACGGTGGGCCGGATGGGCTCAATGCCTACCGAAAATTATTGGCAGCCGTTTCGAGGATGCTGCGGCCGGGCGCCGTGCTGCTCATGGAGGCCGCTCCGCCCACCATTAGGGCTTTGCAGTCCTTGACGCAGGCCGTTCTCCCGCAGGCAGTGACGGAATTGCGACACGATTATGCGGGGCAGGAACGCTACATTTACGTTAAGGCCGGAAAAAAGTAGGCGCTCGACAGGCGCGTGACCAGACATGAGCGAACAACATCATCCCGAGATGGCGAAGTATATTTTCTTTACCGGCGGTGTCGTAAGTTCACTCGGTAAAGGGATCACAGCAGCGTCGCTCGGACGATTGCTCAAGGCGCGCGGGATCAGCGTTTCGATTCAGAAACTCGATCCGTATATCAACGTCGACGCCGGCACGATGAACCCGTACCAGCATGGCGAGGTCTTCGTCACCGAAGATGGTGCCGAGACAGACCTCGACCTGGGGCATTACGAGCGGTTCATCGACGAGAATCTTTCACGAGCGAACAACGTTACCACCGGACAAGTCTACAACTCCGTTATCGACAAGGAACGTCGAGGCGACTATTTAGGCGCGACGGTTCAAGTCATTCCGCATATCACCAACGAGATCAAGGCGCACATCAAGCGCGTTGCGGAAGAGAGCCACGCCGAAGTCTGCATCGTCGAAGTCGGCGGCACGGTCGGTGACATCGAGTCACTGCCTTTCCTCGAGGCCATCCGCCAAATTCGTTACGACGTGGGCGATGAGAACGTCATGTTCTGCCACCTCACGCTGATGCCGCATTTGGGCGCGGCCGACGAGCTGAAAACCAAGCCCACGCAGCATTCCGTGCGCGAACTGCGCGGAATCGGCATCACGCCCGATGCGATCATTTGCCGCACCGGCACGTCGACACCGATGCCGGTTGAGTTGAAAGAAAAGATCGCGCTGTTCTGCGATGTGCCCGTGAACGCCGTCGTGCAGAACGCCGACGCGCCGACGATTTATCAGGTGCCGTTGAATTTGGAAGCCGAAGGCTTGGCCGATGCGGCGGTGCGTAAGCTGCGCTTGGCGCCCGCTAATCCGCAGCTCGAAGACTGGGCGAATATCGTGGAACGGATACTGCATCCGGAACGGCGCCTGACCATTGCGCTCGTCGGCAAATACGTCGAGCTCAAAGACGCATACATTTCAATTAACGAAGCGCTTTACCACGCGGGCATCCATCACTCGGCGGCAGTCGAGATTCAACGCATCGACTCCGAGTCGGTTGAGAACGAAGGCGTCGGTATCTTGCGCGGCGCGCATGGTATTTTGGTAGCGCCCGGCTTCGGTGCGCGCGGAATCAAAGGCAAGCTCAAAGCAATACGGTACGCGCGTGAAAACAAAGTGCCGTTCCTGGGCATCTGTTACGGTATGCAGTTGGCGTGCGTCGAGTTTGCGCGCAACGTCTGCGGCCTGCCGGAGTCTATGACGCGCGAAGTCGACGAGACGACGATCGATCCTATCATCGACTTCATGCCGGACCAGCGCAATCTCGAAGTGTACGGCGGCACGATGCGCCTCGGATCCTATGCGTGCGAACTCGAACCGGATACGCATGCGGCGCGGGCTTACGGCGAACTGACGATCAGCGAGCGCCACCGGCACCGCTACGAGTTCAACAACCGCTACCGGCCGCTCTTCGAAGAGCATGGGATGCGGTTCTCGGGTCATCACCTCGTCGATAAAACGACACTCGTGGAGCTGATCGAACTTCCGGCCGAGATGCATCCGTGGTTCGTCGGTACGCAAGCGCATCCGGAGTTCAAATCCCGCCCGAACCGGCCCTCGCCGCTGTATCGAGACTTCGTCGGTGCCGCACTGAACCGTGAAGATCGCGTTCGCGAAGAGCTGCAGTACGCGCCCCAAGGCGCCAATTAATCCGCACGACATAACCGCCGTCATCCTCGCGCGCAACGAAGAGCGCAATCTGCCGCGTGCGCTCGAATCGTTGCCCGCGGGTATGCCTGCAATCGTGATCGATCACGAATCGCACGACGCCACCGCTGCAATTGCCCGCACCTACGGCGCCTCGGTCATCATACGGCCGTTCGAAGGCTTCGTAAACGCGCGCCGTTTCGCGCTTGCGCAAGTGCGTACGCCCTGGACGCTGATGGTTGATGCCGACGAAGTGTTGGATTCGCGTCTGCGCGAGGCGATCGGCGCAGCTCCCCAGGATTTCGACGGCTACTATGTCTCGCGAACCACTTACTACTGCGCTCGTGCGATGCGCATGTGGAGCGGCGAACGCCTTCTTCGGCTTTTTCGAACCGATCGCGTACATTTGGAAGCCGCCCCTGCGGCCGGTGGCGCTGCGCAGCTGCACGAACGATGGGTTTGCGATGGCGCCGCCGGGATGCTCGACGGCACGCTCGTTCACTATTCCTATCCCAATCATGCGGCCTATCGAGAGAAATTCGAACGCTACACAACGATAGAAGCTGCCGGTGTGAAGGCTACGCGCGGACAGTGGATTGCCCAGCTCGCGAAAACCCCACTCCGGTTTCTTTGGTTCGCGCTCGTGCGCGGTGCTGCGCTCGACGGGTGGTCGGGCCTGCTCGTTGCGTGGTGGTCGGCGCGATACCCGGCCGTCGTGATGTGGAAAGCACTGAAGCGATGACCAAACCCAAAGTTGCGATCGATGCGCGGCTGACCAAGCAAATGTCCGTTGGAATGAAGTCGTATGCGCGAGAGCTCTCCGCGCGTTTGCCGCGCGTCGCCGGCGATATGGAGTTCGAGATTTTTCGCGACGGTTCGAACTTCAGCGTGGAGGAGCAAGTCGTTTTGCCGCTCGCAATGCGTGCGGCTAAACCCGATCTCGCTCATTTTCTATCGCAGTATACTCCGCTGTTTGGGCCGCGGCCGAACCTCATCACGATCCACGACCTCATTCACCTGCGGTTTCCGGAGTATTTCAAAACGAAGGTCGGGCCATACTATCAAACTGCCGTCCGTTTCGCGGTGAAGCGCGCGGCGCGCGTCATTACGGACGACGAACGAACGATAAGCGACTTACATGGATTTCTCGGCGTGGATCCGTCGCGCGTTCGCGTCATCGCGCTTGGTGCGGACGACCTTTTCTTCGGCGACATCGAGCCATTCCGGCCGCCGCGCCCTTACATCATCTACGCGGGAAACCATCGGCCGCACAAGGATCTGCCGACGCTCTTTGAAGCGTGGGCCGGAATTCCGACAGATATCGCGTTGGATTTGTATGTTACCGGCGTAGATGATTTCGGCGACTTGCATCTCCAATATTGCCGGACCGAAGGCCGCATCATTGCGGTCGGCAACGTAAGCGAGATGCAGCTCGCTTCTTATTACGCAGGTGCGCGCGCACTCGTCCATCCGGCGCTGTGTGAAGGTTTCGGATTACCGATGCTCGAGGCAATGGTGGTCGGTTGCCCGGTGGTTGCGTGCGAAGATGCGATTCCCGCCGTGCTGCGCGACGCGGCCCTGACGTTCCCCGCACGGGACGTGAAGGCGGCCCGCAATGCGCTGGAAACCGTGCTGCGAAACGAAGGGCTTCGGGAGGCGCTCGTCAATCAAGCGCAGGAAAAGGCGCGCCCATTCACGTGGGACCGCTGCGCGCGCGAAACCGCGCAAGTCTATAGGGAAGTGTTGGAGGAGCAATCGCGGTGATGAAACGGGTGGCGGCGTTATTGGTTTGCGCCGCACTGGTGATGGGTGCGACGTCCGCAAAACACGTAGGCAAGCAAGTGCTGCCCATTGCGCTCGTGCTGAACGGCTCGAAACTCGCAGTAAATCCGCCTCCCGTGTTTTACAAGTACCATTTGCTCGTTCCGGTGCGGCGCATCTTGAGTGCGCTTGGCCTCGCCTTCGACAAAGAGGGCAATACGGTTCGAACGTATGCCGGCGCGAAGACGATTACGCTCGTCGTTGGCAGCAAGAACGCGCAGGTCGACAGCCAGACCGTCGAACTCGACGCTGCGCCGGTGGAGATCAAGAATGTCCTGTATGCTCCACTGCGCTTTTTCACCGCTGCCCTGAGCGCACAAGCGGTTTTCAACCGGCAAACCAATAGCGTCGAAATCATCTCGACGCTCTTAGGACGCACCGGCACCGGTATTACCAACGTGGACGGCGGCGTTCAAGAGATGGGAACGGTCACGGCTCTCGATCTGGACTCGAATCCGCCGACACTTACGCTCACGTATAACTCCTCGGCGCGAACGTTGCCGATTCGTCCCGACGCTTCCGTCATCGTGCAAGACGTGAACACCGGAACCAGCAACGCGGGTGACCTGGAGGCCGTGCACGTAGGCGATTTCGCGCAAATTCGCCTAGACAAGAACCGGCAGATCAAACAAATTATCGACGCCTATGGTTCACGTACGGGAACCGTTGCCGCCGTCGCCGCGGGGCAGCTCGTGCTGGACGACGGTCATGTCATCACCCCGAGCCGTTCGACGACGATCACGCTCAACGGTTCGAACGCGACGATCGACCAAATCGCGGTCGGCGATGCGTTGATGGTCCGCTACAATATCGACAGTTCGGAACCGCGCGAGATAATCGCTACGCGCAAGTCATCCGGATCGCCGCCGCCCGCGACCAGCGTGGCAATCACCGGGATCACGCTTTCGCCTTCGCATCCCCTGCGCCAAGGCGACACGCTGGCAGTAACGCTTCATGGAACGCCAGGCGGTTTGGCGGGATACGACATCGGCCCCTATATTCGCAATCTCGCGCTTCAGGAGTCGTCGCCCGGCAACTACACGGGCACGTATGTGATTCGTCGCGGTGTCAATTTTGCAGATGCCCCGATCTTCGGGCATTTGAACGTACATGGCAGCGATGCGCCGCAGGCAGAGTCGGAAGCGACGGTTTCCATTGCAACTGAGCCTCCAGGGATCGTGGATTTTGCTCCCGACAACGGCACGACGGTCAACAACACGCGCCCAAGTATTTATGCGACGTTTTCGAGCGGGACCGTGCAAGTAAATCCGTCGAGCGAACG
>CAZRQS010000185.1:0-2283 GCA_964602255.1 uncultured bacterium
CGTAACTTTAGAAGAGTGAGAGCTGCGCGTGCTGCTCCATGTATTCGGCGTTGATTCCTAAACGGCGCAACCGGTACGCAAAATCGCGCCAACCGTGATTGAGCAAAACTTTCTGCGGCTGCGCCAATTCGATGTACCGCAGTAATGACGGATAGTCGGCGTGATCGGAAAGTGCAAAACCGCGATCGACACCGTAACGAAACTGCGCACTGCGGTCCAGCGTCCAGCCCGTAAGAATCGCCGTGCGCACCTGCTTACCGCGCAGCGCTTTCGGCAACGTGCGGCCTGACGGCGGCCACACCAGCACCGAATCCCCGGGGAAATGCATTTCGTATTTGCGATACGGCGGCAGTGGAATACCGCACTCGCGGTACACGTCACAAAGCGAGTGAACCGCTCCGTGCACGGTAACGGGTAAGCCGGCATTGCCGAGAATGGCAACGGCTTCTTGCGCTTTGCCCAGCGAATACGCGAAAAACACCGGCACCGCGTCCGCCTCCAGCGTGTCGCGGGCAAACGCGATCATTTCGCCCGCAACTTCGTCGCGTGGCGGAAATGCATAGTGCGGACGCCCGTACGTGCACTCCATCAAAACGACGTCGCACGGTTTGACTTCCGGTGGCTCCGCGGTGAGCGAATCAGCCAGCTTGAAATCGCCGGTGTAGACGAAGCGTCCGGCTTCACCTTCGATCAGGATTTGCGAGCTGCCCAGAACGTGGCCGGCCGGAAACAACGTGATGCGATGCTCGCCGTCGAGCCACGGCTCGTTGAATTCGTGTTCTTCGAAGACCGCCGGCGGGCGAGGAGATTTCACGACCTCGAGCAGCGAGGTTTGGACGGGTTCGGGCCGGCGCCGCGCAAAGCGGGCCCGGCAAATCTTTGCCGTGTTCGGCGTGGCGAGAATTCGCGCGTGTTCGCGGGCATGATCGGAATGGCCGTGCGAAACGTAGCAGCGTTCGCGCGAGCGCATTGAATCGATCCACAAATCGATCGCCTCAACGTACAGCGAGTTCTCAGCCAGGGAAAACACAGTCGAAAATCTGTTCGGGGGCGCCCTCCGCCGGCCTTTAGAGGCCGCAGCTCTTAGGGGCGAATTGTGGTTATAAGCCCTACGCACGTCGCCGAATAAGGACAACTGAATGGCACGCATTTATGAGAACCTAGCAGACACCTTCGGAAACACGCCGCTTGTCAAACTCAACCGCATGGCCAAGGGGCTGCCCGCGACCGTCCTCGTGAAGATGGAGTCGTTCAATCCGGCCGGTTCGGTCAAGGACCGTATCGGGGTTTCGATGATCGAAGCCGCCGAGCGTGAGGGACGCTTGCGCCCCAACACCGTTATTCTCGAACCGACCAGCGGTAACACCGGCATCGCGTTGGCATTCGTCGCCGCTGCGAAAGGCTATCCGGTTATTCTCGTGATGCCCGACACGATGACCATCGAGCGTCGCAACTTGCTCAAAGCGTATGGCGCTCAAGTGGTTCTCACGCCGGGTGCCGACGGCATGAAAGGTGCGATCGCGAAGGCGAATGAGATCGCGCAAACCAATCCTGCGAAATACTTCATTCCGCAGCAATTCGAAAATCCGGCGAATCCCGAAATTCACCGCCGCACGACTGCTGAAGAGATCTGGCGTGATACGGACGGTACGGTCGACATCGTCGTCGCCATGGTCGGTACGGGCGGCACGATCACCGGCGTCGGCGAGGTGCTCAAAGAGCGTAAACCTGCGGTGAAAATTATTGCCGCCGAACCTGATGCATCGCCGGTACTCTCCGGTGGACAGCCTGGACCGCATAAGATTCAAGGCACGGGCACCGGCTTTGTGCCCAAGGTGCTCAACACGAGCATCTACGACGAAGTCATTCGCGTGACGGACGCCGATGCGATAGCGACGGCGCGTCGCGCTGCTCGCGAAGAAGGCATGCTCGTGGGCATCTCGTCGGGTGCAAACATTTGGGCCGCGATGCAAGTCGCCGCACGTCCTGAGTCGAAAGGCAAGTTGATCGTGACGATTGGTGCCGATACTGGAGAACGGTACCTTTCCAACCCCGTCTTCGCCGAACAGGAAGCCAATATTGTCGAACCGGCCCTCGTGTAATCACCAAGCACATCAGCTCAAGGGCGAACCATTTATAGAAGTCACACGCGGCGATATTGTGGAGTCGGTGCACCATATCGCCGCGTGTGCGATCGATGCCGGCGGCAACGTCGTCTTCTCGCTGGGTGACGTCGACGCGCCGGTGTATCTGCGATCGTCGGCAAAGCCGTTTATCGCCGCC
>CAZRQS010000185.1:2383-5663 GCA_964602255.1 uncultured bacterium
GTGCACAACAATTGCTCCGGCAAACACGCGGGTATTCTTGCGCTCTGCGAATTGATCGGCACCGATCCCGAGACATACATGGACATTGAAAATCCGGCGGAGCAGCGCATCCTTGCGCTGTGCGCGCGTGTCTCCGATGCTGCGATCGAAGATTTTACGCTGGGCGTCGACGGTTGCGGCATTCCGGTGTACGCGACGCCGCTGCGTAATGCCGCGCTCTCGTTCATGCGGTTTGCAACGCTGACGGGACTCGAGCCTGCGGATGCGCATGCATTGAAGATCGTGCGCGACGCGATGGTCGCCCATCCGGAATACGTGTCGGGCACGTGCGAATTCGATACTCGGCTCATGCAAACCGGAAACGGTGCGATTGTATGTAAAGGCGGTGCCGAAGGGGTTCACGCTACCTCGGCCATCGATCAGGGCGTCGGTTTGGTGATCAAAGTCATCGACGGCTCCTCACGTGGTCGCGGTCCCGCCGTTTTAACAGCCATGCGCCGGCTTGGGCTGCTGGGTGAAGCCGCTCTGACCAAATTGGCCGACCTCGAACGGCCGATCGTGTATAATCGTGCTGGACGGCCTGTGGGTGAAGTCCGTGCCGCAAATACCGTCGCCATCTCAACAGCGAGGTAAGAATTGTCCGAGTACCTGCGCCAACTGGACGAGCGCGTTCTCGTCTATGACGGAGCCATGGGCACGCAGCTCATGGCACTGGAACTCACCGCCGAGGATTTCGGCGGTGAACGCTACCAAGGCTGTAATGAAGCCCTGGTCCTTACGCGTCCGGAACTCGTCCGTAGCATTCACGAATCGTATTTGGAAGCGGGCGCCGACGTCGTCGAAACCGACACGTTCACCGCGTCGCGTTTAAAACTGGACGAATACGGCCTCGGCGACCGCGTTGCCGACGTCAATCGCAATGCTGCGATCTTAGCGCGCGAAGCGTGTGACAAGTACAGCACGCCGGAACGGCCGCGATTCGTCGCCGGGTCGATGGGCCCGACGGGAATGCTCATCTCGTCTTCCGATCCGTCGCTCTCCAAGATTACTTTTCAAGAACTTGCCGATATCTACGGTGAACAGGCGCGCTACTTAGTCGAAGGCGGCGTCGATCTGCTGCTGCTCGAGACCATGCAAGATCTGCTCGAGCTCAAAGCGGCGATCGCCGGCATCACGCGCGAGTTCGCAAAAGGTATGCGTCGCGTTCCGATTCAGGCGCAGCCCACGCTCATTACCGAGGGGCGCATGCTGCTCGGGACGGACATCCGCGCGATCTGCGCAACGCTGGGTGCATTGCCGGTCGACGTGATCGGCCTGAATTGTTCGACGGGCCCCGCTCAAATGCGCGATTCGGTTCGCTATTTGGCCGAGATGTCGGATAAATACATCAGCGTGATTCCGAACGCGGGTCTACCGATCATGGGTCCCAAGGGTGAGACGATTTATCCGGAATCGCCTGAGGAACTCGCTGCTGAGCTTTCGGAGTTCGTACGCGAATTCGGCGTGAACGCCGTCGGCGGATGCTGCGGCACGACCCCCGCGCACATTACCGCATTACGCTCAAGCCTGCAGGGTCTGCGTGGCCGCAAGCCGTCGCCAAAGCCGAAACAATACGTCGCCTCGGCAATGACGGCGATATCGCTCGAACAGGAGCCCCGCCCGTTGCTGGTCGGGGAACGCATCAATGCGCAGGGCTCGCGCAAAATCAAGAAGATGTTGCTCGAAGAGCGCTACGACGATATCGCGCTCGTAGCGCGCGAACAAGTCGAAGTCGGCGCGCACACGCTCGACATCTGCTGCGCGCTGACCGAACGCACTGACGAAGACGAGCAGATGCGTCTGGTTGTGCGCAAGCTCGCGCAGTCGGTTGAAGTGCCGCTCGTCATCGACTCGACGGAACCGCGCGTGCTGCAAGCTGCGCTCGAAAACTATCCGGGCCGCGCGATTATCAACTCCGTGCATCTGGAAAGCGGGCGTGCGAAGGTCGATGCGGTGGTACCGCTTGCCAAAGAGCACGGCGCTGCAGTAATCGCGCTGACGATCGACGAGGCCGGCATGGCGAAAACCGCGCAGCGCAAGCTCGAGGTTGCCAAGCAAATTCACGAAATGGTCGTGAACGAATACGGCCTGCCGGCGGGCGCACTGATCTTCGACGATCTCACGTTCACACTCGCCACCGGCGATGCGGAGTACGTTAACTCAGCGGTCGAAACGATTGAAGGCATTCGCGCGATCAAAGCCGCGTTGCCCGGCGTGCTGACTTCGCTGGGTGTCAGCAACGTTTCGTTCGGTCTGAAGCCGCACGCCCGCGCAGCGCTCAACTCGGTCTTCCTGCATCACTGCGTACAGGCCGGCCTCGACATGGCGCTCGTCCATCCGAAAGAAATTACACCGTACGCGGAAATCGATGCGCAGCAGCGCGAGCTCTGCGACGATCTCGTCTTCAACCGCCGCCCGGATGCATTGCAACGCCTGATCGAACACTACGAGTCACCGGACACGGTTCAGACGCAGGGTGAAAGCAAGAAAGACGACGACGCGGAAGCACCGCCGGAAGTGCGCATTCACAACGCCATCTTGCGCCGCCGCAAGGACGGCATCGAAGCAAAGCTGGATGAAGCGCTGAAGACGCGCGATGCGGTCGGCGTGCTCAACGACGTCCTGCTTCCCGCAATGAAAGAAGTGGGCGATAAGTTCGGTGCGGGCGAATTGATTCTGCCGTTCGTGCTGCAATCGGCCGAAGTCATGAAGAAGGCCGTCGCGCATCTCGAGCAGTTCCTCGAGAAGAAAGAAGGCGCGAGCAAAGGCAAAGTCGTGCTGGCCACTGTGTTTGGCGACGTGCACGACATCGGCAAGAACTTGGTGCACACCATTTTGTCGAATAACGGCTATACGGTGTTCGACCTCGGCAAACAAGTGCCGATGAATACGATTCTCGAGAAAGCCGTGGAAGTTCAAGCCGATGCCATCGGCCTTTCCGCGCTGCTCGTTTCCACCAGCAAACAGATGCCGATCTGCGTCAAAGAGCAGGATTCGCGCGGACTGCAGTTCCCGGTGCTCGTCGGCGGCGCGGCTATCAACCGCGATTTCGGCCGGCGTATTTCACTGCTGGACGAAGGCGAACGCTTCTTCGAGCCGGGTCTTTTCTACGCAAAAGATGCGTTCGAAGGATTGCAAATCATGGAGCTGCTCAAAGGCGCTCCGGAGGAACGCCTCAACCTCTTGGAACGCGCCAAGCGCGAGGCACTCCATTTGCGCGATTCGCAACGTCAGAGCGTAC
>CAZRQS010000186.1:0-5660 GCA_964602255.1 uncultured bacterium
GGGGGCGCAGGTGGCTTCTCTAGTTCCGTAGTCGGGCCCGGGCGCCAAGCATACGGACCTGGTGGGACGTCGTGGCTGCCGGTGAACGGCGGGGGCTGTTGGTACTGCTGCTGACCGCCCGGCTGCTGGCCGAGGCCCTGGTTGGGCGGCAGCGGACCGAAGCTGAACGGACCGAAGCGCGCTCCCGACATCAAGGCGATGATGATTTGGGCGATACCGACGAACAGCGGGATCAGGCCTCCGAGCAGCCACGGACCTGTGGGGCCCAGGCTCATGCCCAGTCCGACGAGCAGCGCGAACCCAATCATCGCCAGCGTGATGCCCTTGCGCAGCGAGCGGTTCGCCTGCCACTCCGCGTAGCCGTAGGCGTCGTAACCCGAAGCCTGCTGTTCGAACATCGAGGGGTCACACCAGGCGCCTTTGGCCGCGCGTCTCTGCCACCGCGCATCGGCCGGCGGAGTGATACCGCGCTGGATCATTGCCATGCGTTCTTGATGCGAATAGTAGCGGTGCGCGATGAGATACGCGATCGGCATTCCGAAAATCACCAAGATGGCGACGACGCCGACAAATTCTCCACCGGTTGCTTCGTTCATGACTATTGGGCTCCGTTCGAGGCTATGTGAATGCTTCCGTCTTGGGTTGAGACTTGGAGCGAGCCGCCGCCCATTCCGAGTTGAAGATCACCGCTGCTCTCATCACTGGACGATGCGGCACGGCGGCCATTGAATCGCACACTCCCATCGGCCGTGTGGGCGTGCACGGTGAGATTTGCGTCACGTAAATCGAGCGTTACCGAGCCGTCTTCGGTGTGCACGTTTCCGCCGCCGACTTGCAAAGCGCTCGCGCGAATCGATCCGTCTTTCGTCCAAGCACCGATTGCCGGCGCCGCGACGTCGTTCAAACGAATGCTGCCGTTCTCGCTGGTCAGCGCGAGTTCGCTCACCCGAAGATTCGCCGCTTCAATATGACCGTCAACGGAATGAATGCTCACGCGGCCCGAAAGGCCACTGACGTCCGCGCCGGAACAGCGCCGAATCTCTAATAAACTCGCTTGCGGAACCGCGACTTCGATCTGCTCTCGATCGATGCCGAAAATCGCGATGTGCAATCCGTGCCGCTCGCCGATCCGCTCGACGCGGACACCGTCCGCTGTACGCGCGACCTGCAGTGGCGGCCGCGGCGTGGTGCCCCATATCAATCCGCGAGCGAAACTCCTGTCGCTTACGTGCACCTTACCGTCTGAGGACGGTGTGACCGTCACGCCGGAGATTGCATCGTCGATGGTAACGTGTGGCGTGGAACCGGCATCAATGGCTGCGAAACTCTTACCGCCGATGTCGCTGCGGTGTAGGCCGGCAGCGTGCACGGTGAACCCGTGGCCGCTTACCGACCAGACAATCGCTCCGGCGAGAAAGACTTCGACCGCCACCAGTATGGCGATGATGCCGCTGCGTGAGTATCGCATGCCCCATATACGGCAGGCGCCCTCAAGTGTTTCACGGCCGCAAATGGCGCGGCGCGACCGAGACCGAAACAAGCTGCCGCAGCCGGACGTACCTCAAACGTGGCTGCCGCATTGATGGAGGCTCCCCCGATAGACCCGGCGACTCAAGTGGACGATTCGGCTCTGGTTGCTACCGCTCTGAGCGGACGGCCGGACGCATTCGCCACATTGGTCGAGCGGTACGATCGCGCGGTCTACCATCTTGCTTACCGCACTCTTCACGATCAGGAAGAGGCGCGCGACGTAGCGCAGGAAGCCTTTTTCAAAGCGTACCGGAGCCTGCGCACGTTCAAACCGGGCGCGAAATTCTCGACCTGGATTTTCGCGATTACCTACCACGCCTGTTGCGATCGTTTGGCAAGGCGAAAACGGTATTCGAATGAAGAGCTTCCCGAGCGCGCTGATACGGCTGCCGGTCCGGAGTCGCAAGCTGTTGCAAGCGACGAGGCGCGCCGGCTGCGCGCCGCCATCGACGCGCTGCCCGAGAAGTATCGGACGGTGGTCACGCTTTACCATCTGCAAGGCCGCCAGTACGATGAGATCGCGCAAGTGCTGGGTATTCCAATGGGAACGGTGAAGACGCATCTGTTCCGCGCAAAAGAACAATTGCGGCGTATATTAACGGAAAGCGCCGCGGGGGTGACCGAATGAAACCGTACGATAACGACGAGGAACTGGAACGAGCCCTTTTTGCGCTCGACCTCGAGGAGCCGCCCGCAGATCTGCGCGCGTCCATTCTCGCTGCGACGATTTACCGTGCGCCGGTTCCGGTCAAGCCTTGGGAGGTATGGGCGCTCGGCGCTCTTTGCGCGGTCCTTACATGGGTGCTTCTGCTCGTCGCGCGCGGAGCTGCCGCGCCGACGGTTGAGACGGTCTCCGCGTACATCAATCAAGGCCTCGCGTTCTTCTTACAGCCGCAGACGCTGGTTTGGACGGCGCTGGGCGGCTGCGCCGCTTTATGGATTTCTCAGTTGAATTTAACCGTCTCGCCGGGGGCTTTGCGAGCAAACCGTCGATAACTACGGCATGGAGACAGCCGCGCGATCACACCGCATTCTCGTCATTGAAGACGACGCCGCTATCAGCCGCGTTCTTCAACTCGAACTCGAACACGAAGGGTATACGGTCGAGGTCGCGCGAGACGGACTTTCGGGCTTAGAGCGAGCGCTCAAAGAGCCCGACCTCATCATTTTGGATTTGATGCTTCCGCGTATGGACGGCATGGAAGTGTGCAAACGCGTGCGCGCCAAGAGCCGTGTTCCAATCATCATGCTGACCGCAAAGGATCGCGTTCCCGAACGCGTCGCCGGTTTGGATATGGGCGCGGACGACTACCTCACCAAGCCGTTTTCGACCGAAGAACTGCTCGCGCGCGTACGCGCACGCTTGCGCGAAAAAGAACCGGCAAAGAGCGTCATCGTATATCGCGATCTGGTCATGGACCGCGACCGGCACGAGGTCACCCGCGCCGGTCAACTGGTGAATCTGACGGCAAAAGAGTACGCGCTTCTGGAATACCTGCTGCTGCACCGCAACAAAGTTCACTCGCGCGACGAACTTTTCAACGGCGTGTGGGGCAGCGATTTTCTCGGCGATTCGAATCTTATCGACGTCTACATCCGCTATTTGCGCGGCAAGATCGACGAAGGCTTTGACGACAAACTAATCAGCACGGTTCGCGGCGTCGGCTACACGATCAAAGACTAAGGAACTATGCAGTCTCTCCGGTGGCGCATTGCGATATGGTATGCGCTGCTGCTCGTGGTCGTTATCGTTTCCCTGGGTGTGGCGATAACGCTGCGCTTCGAGCACATTCTTCGCGCGCAAGCCCAAGAGCATGTTGTCGCCACGCTGCAAGACATCGCTCGCGCGACGGCGCCCGGTCCGGGCACCTTCGGCATGACGGAAGGCGATCCGTTGCTGGCGCTCGAGAATCCGGACAACCTCGAGAAGTGGGCTTCGACGACGACGTTCATCGAAGTCGACGACGTTCGGGGATACCCGCTCGCGAAAAGCTTCAACATGGGTGCAATTCCGACGTTCGGCCAGTCGGGTGTAACGCTGAGCAAGCAATTCACTCTGCGCGAAGTGCACATTGGCGGCCGGGTATTTTTGGTTGGCTCCGCGCTGCTCGTGAGCGGAAATACGGGCGTGATAGTCCAGTTGGGCGAACCGCTCGACCAACTCTACAGGGCGTTCCGTCAAACCGAAACGTCGATCACGATCATCTTGCTGATTGCGGTTATCGCCGTAGCGGTGCTCTCGTATATCATTGCCGCCGAGATCACTTCACCCATCAACCAGCTCGCGCAAGCGATGCGCGAGATCGGTTCGGAAGGTCTGAGCCGGCGGCTCCGGTGGAGAGGCCGGCAAGACGAAGTGGGCGCACTCGCCCAAGCATTCGACGATCTGCTGGCACGATTGGAAGAAGCGTTTGCGCGCGAACGGCAATTTATTTCCGATGCGTCGCACGAGCTGAAAACGCCGCTCACGTCGATCAACGCAAACGCGCAGATGCTCGCTCGATGGGGCGATCGAGACGATCAAATCCGCAAGGAGAGCTTGGAAACGATCGTTGCCGAAAGTGCGTCGCTTGCTGAAATGGTGAACGGAATGCTCACGCTGGCGAAAGCGGATTCGGGCGACGGTGTTCCCAAAGAACCGCTCGCGCTTGCGTCGGTCGTACGCGAGGCGGTGAACGCGACGACGCAGCGCGCGAGCGAGAAAGGTCTCTCGCTCGAATTGGACGCGCCGTCACCATCGCCGATCGTCGAGGGCGATGCAGCGCTTATCCGGCAGATGGTCACGAATCTCATCGACAACGCGATCAAATTTACCGAAACCGGCGGCGTGGCTGTTCGCGTGCGCGCGAATGATGGAGAGGCGATAGCCGAGGTGCAAGACACCGGCCCGGGTATCGACCCTGACGAGCTGCCGCTCATCTTCGATCGCTTTTATAGAACCGACAAGTCGCGTAGCCGCGCAGTAGCGGGAACTGGGCTGGGACTTGCTATCGTGCGATCCATAGCACGCGTGCACGGTGGCCGCGTCGAAGCCGAACGCCCGGAGGGCGGGGGCACGATCTTCCGCGTTCGGCTGCCACGTATTCATTGAATTCTCATGGATGGGGTGTCCACCGCCTCTACAATGGTAGCGTGCACCGCTCTATCGTAAAATGGCTCGCCGTGGCAGCCGCGCTGTTCGCGGCGATTTTCGCTTTTGTGCCTGCGCGTGCGGAAAGCGGTACAAACCTCAGCTTTTCGGTTGAGAACCCTCCAGTGGTGCGCATTCAAATGCGTTCAGGTGATTTGACGATTCGCACGTGGGACCGCCCGGAGATCCAGATCACTTCGAGCGATCCGGTTATTGCGCGGCACTTCAGCGCCGAAGCGGTAGCGCGGCAGCTGCGCGGAGGCGACGTTCCGATTTTTGCGACGTCCGTGCGGACCTCGGACGGCGTCGTAACCTTGCCGCCGGAAGAATTCCAAGTCGCGTCGCTGGCCAACGAACCGCATGACGGAATCGTCGTTTTCGGCGGCGACAACAACGCGACGATAACGATTACCGTGCCGGCCTCCACCGCATTCGTCGGTGCGGTTGTCGGGCACGGGCAGCTGCATTTGATAGACTACCGCACCGGCGCATTCGTCGCTCGCGTACACAATGGATTCATGGAACTGCACAACGTCGCAGGCGACGGCTACATTGAAGTGGCACGCGGACCAATCGTCGTGCAGGATTCAGCCTTCAACAGAATTCGTGCGCGCACGGCGCTCGGAAACATCCTGTTCCAGAATTGCAACGCCCGCCAAATCGAAGTGAGCAGCGTGAACGGCAGCATCGCGTATGACAACGGCACGTTCGTGCCGGGCCTCGCGCGTTTTGAGACGCTCACCGGAAACGTCGCGCTCGGCATCGCGGGCGGCGGCGTGCAGATTGGCGCGCACAGTTCGAACGGGCGTATTTATTCCGACTTCCAGCGAGGCGCCGACGTGCGCGGCAACACGACCGACACGCAAGCGATTGTCAGCGGTGGTGGGCCGGTCGTAACCGTGAGTTCGCAAAGCGGCGGCGTTTATCTCTACGACGGCACATTCAAATCGCACGCGCGTAAGCAACAACAGTGGCACCCACTCAACCGGCTAGTAAATCC
>CAZRQS010000187.1:0-5608 GCA_964602255.1 uncultured bacterium
GAAACCTACAAGAACGTCGTGAAACTCACGTTTGCCAAGGGTGCCTTTCTTAAGGACCCGTCCCGTCTCTTCAACTCCAGCCTCGAGGGCAACCTCAGGCGCGCCATCGATTTTCACGAGGGCGAAAAGATCGACGAGAAGGCGTTGAAGGCGCTTATTCGCGAGGCCGTGACGCTGAACACGTCGTCCAAATCAACGAAAAAAACGAAGCGGTAATATTGTATCAGGAGGTTGACACAAAGTGCTGGTTTGTGTTAACCTCCTAATAC
Source organism: uncultured bacterium (assembly GCA_964602255.1). Lineage (GTDB taxonomy): Bacteria > Vulcanimicrobiota > Vulcanimicrobiia > Vulcanimicrobiales > Vulcanimicrobiaceae > CAZRQS01. The sequence continues at coordinate 270 of CAZRQS010000187.1, forward strand.
AATGCATACGCACACAAGTTGGGCCTGGACCGCATTCATCACAGCGTTCGGATTGCTGCTGTTGTGGAAGCCGAAGTTCTTAGCATTCGATGCCGGCGCGAAACTGTTGCGCTTCACCGGCAACGATGAGCAGCAACGCGTAGCCCAAGCGCTCGAGCGGCGCACGCACGCAGAGCACGTTTCGGCGATTCCCGGATACATCGGCGGGGTGGGCTCGCTGGTACTCGCGGCGATAAGCGCCTTCACGCCTGTACCGCCTGTACTGATGTACGCCGTGTTTTGCCTGTGGATTTCGGCGATTATCGCGCTGACGTTCATTCAATTGCGAAATGCGCAACCCAAGCGTGTTGCAGTGCTTTCGCCGCGCACGCCGTCTGCCGTTATCCCGTGGTGGATCGTGGCCGGTGTTGTCCTAAGCGCGCTCGCGCCGCTCGTGTATGTAACGCAACCCGCATATGCCGTTGGCGCCATCATCATCTGCTGCTCGACCTTAGCAACGCTTGCCGTCGCGTGGCGCCTTACGCAGTTACCCGCATTGTTGCAAGGCCAAGATCTTCCGGCTGAAGTCTTCATCGACAACCGTTTGCGCGCGCACCGCAGCGGCGGACCGTTGATTCTCGCAGTGGTGCAGCCGTTTGCCTTGATGTCGCAGATACCGCAAAGCAACGGCATCGAGTCCGCGGCAAGCATACTGACTTTAATCCTGTTTATTTTCGTGATGTTCTGGCGGCTGCGCGGCTTCTATAAGCCCGCCACGTTGTCTGCGGCATGAACGGACAGGTTATCGCCGTCGATTCGTCGCTCGAGATACCGCCGTACCAGCAAATTGAGGAGCAGATTCGTGCTGCGGTTCAGCGCGGTGATCTTCCTCCGGGTGCGGTGCTCCCGACAGTTCGACAGCTCGCCGATGACTTAAACGTTGCGCCGAACACCGTAGCGCGCGCCTATGCGAATCTGGCGGAGAGCGGCTGGATCGTTAGCGAAGGGCGGCGGGGTACGCGCATTGCGGATCGCATTCCGACCACGGACAAACGCGTTCGCGCAAATGTGTTGCGCGAATCACTCGACCGTGTCGTGTCGTCGCTGCTCGCACGCGGCTACGCCGGCAGCGAAATTCTCTCGGAAGTGCGGCGTCTCGTTGAATAGATCGTCGCTAGACTAAGTCTTTGTCGATCTCGTCACGCGTGAGCGCGATCAATTCGCGCGCGTAAAAGTCGATGACTTCAGCATTCGGCCGGGGATCGAGACGCGCCGCGTATAGCAGCGATGTAACGACGCTCTTCGCCTCCGCGTATTCCGGAATAACGCCGCCGCCTGCATATTCCGAAGCTTTTTGTTTCATCCGCGCCCACACGTCGTCCAGCGAACTCACGAAGTTGTCCCCTAACCAAAACTAACTGCGTCGACGGCGTAAAAAACGTCGGCAACATCAGCCCATTATAAACGGTGGTATGATTCCCGACGCAAGCCTACGAGCTGTATGGTTTGTGAAAAGCCGCCGGTCAGGAATCAGACGATAGGACGAAGACCTTTAAAAACGGCGCTGCACGGAAAGCGCAGCCAAGGCATCACGGGATGTGCGAATTCCTCATGCGCCTCGTACGTACGTGCGCCGTCGGACGTGTGCGCAACGATCCGACGCGTCTTGGGATCGACGTCCAACACCAACACCGACCCGGTAGCTAAGTAGCGGGCGATCTTCCGTGCGAGGTAGTTCAAATCGTCGGACGGCGATCGCACTTCAACGGCGATGTCGGGCGAAAACGGTGGTTTCTCCCATTGCTCGTCGTCCAATTTCTGTAGGCGGACTTCGCTGATAAATGCGACATCCGGCACAAACTCCGTTTTCGAGCCGTCGATTTCGCCTGGGTCCAATCGCAGCTCGGGCAAGACCTCGCCGCGATCCCCTGCGCATTCCGATATGAGCCTGAGCAATGCTGCCTGCACGAGCGCATGGCTCGTCTTCGGACTCACCTTTTGATGAGGCTGTCCGTCGAGGTACTCGATTTCGGTCTGGTCGTAGAGCGTTTCAGGCATCGGTCGCATTTCACATGATACCATCACGCCATGGGTGATGCCCCACTATGCCTAGTTTAATGAAGGGCGGTGGCGTCTATAATCGACCTATGCATCGCGACAGATCGCCCGTCCCAGACCAAGACCTCCCCTTCGACGTTCCATCAGGGGAGTAACCATTCGTCATGGTGAGCCTGTCGAACCACCCCTGAGCGCAGCATTCGACGATGTCGAATGCGAGTCGAAGGGCGAGTGGTGATCGCCGCACTATTAGCAGCGGCGGGACTCACCGTTGCTGCGACCGCGGATCTGCCTGCGCGCACCGCGCACGCAAACACCGTAACCTCCACGCGCGATCCGCGGGTCCAAATCGTTCTCCCGAAAAGTGTGCGCTACGTCGGCACCGACGCGTGGGTGCTTTACGGTATTGCGAATTGTCAGCTGTTTGCATTCGTGCAGGCCGACGCGCACAAACACGTGCGGCAGTTGTATTGGATTCAATTCGAGGGCTACGTTCCGTCGATGCCAAAGCTGCAGCACACGTACAACTCGCCGCGGCACGCATCAATCGGCGGCATGGATTTCTACGTCGACACGTGGTCGGAAAAGTATTCGCGCAATGGACCGAGCGTCCAAATCTTTCTGAGTTAGCGTCCGCGCTGCGCGCAAAAGGCTACGCCATGCCCGCGAACGCGAATAAAGCCTCCGACGACGAGCACATCTTCGCGCTGTTACGCACGAACGGTTACAGGCTGCCTTCACGCATGACGTCCGTGCGTTTCGTACATTTAATGGACAACAAACGCAAAGAACTGATGTTCATCTACAGTGAAGACGCTGCGTACGACCATGCCGCGGATACCGATGCACTGGTTCAGCGTGCACTCGCCGGCTTGCATCTTCACGAAAATCCGTAAAGTCCGTTGCTACGCTCCGCGCATGAAACAGGTGCTATTTCTCGCATTGTGCGTTGCGTTTGCAGCGACTGGCGCGGCGCAAGCCTATCCCGTTGATTTCGGTCCCGGTTTTACAACGCATGCGGTAAACGTTGACGGCGCTATCGTCAGCGCGGAAGTCGGCGGGCACGGGCCGCCCGTTGTGCTGCTGCATGGCTACGCTGAAGACTCGCGCATGTGGAAGCCGCTCGCGCAGAAACTCGCATCGCGCTTCACTGTGATCGCGCCGGACCTTCCGGGATTCGGCAACTCCTCGATTCCATCATCGGGCCTCGACATGACCACCTCCGCCAAACGCATTCACGACGCGGTTCACGCGCTCGGTTATAAAAAGGTGCGAATGGTCGGCCACGACATCGGCCTCATGGTCGCGTACGCGTATGCGGCGCAGTATCCGAAGGAAACCGATCGGCTCGCGCTGATGGACGCGTTCCTACCGGGCGTACCGGGGTGGCTGCCTATTTACAACGCTCCCGGCTATTGGCATTTCCGTTTCTATGGCCCGACGCCGGTTGCGCTTGTAAAAGGACGCGAACGAACCTATTTCGAGCATTTCTGGAACGACTTCGCCGCCGACAAGAATCATTCGATTCCGGAAATAAACCGCGAACAATACACGCAAGCGTACGCGCGGCCCGGCCGAATGGCGGCGGGCTTTGCGTACTTTGCGTCGTTTCCGAAGACCGCGGGCGATTTCGAAAAACTCTCGCGCACGAAGCTTACCATGCCGGTGCTATCGATCGGCGGCGATAAAGCCAGCGGCGTACCATTAAGTCAGCAGGCAAAGCTCGTTGCGTCAGACGTTACGGTCGTCATCGTGAAGAACAGCGGGCATTGGATCATGGAGGAACAGCCGGCGCAGACGATGTCGGCGCTTACGTCATTTCTCGAACGGTAGCAACCTCGCGCTTCAGCCCTAAAATTCGAACTTTGCGACTTTGCCGGCGCCGCTTTCCGTGAACCAAATACGACCATGCGCGTTTTCGCATTGTTGTGGGCAAGTCGTAAGGCCGTACGGCTGCGCATTTGGTGTTGGAATAGTGTATTCGGTAATTGAACCGGCAGTCGTAATGCGCCCCAGCTTATTGCCGTGTTGCTCGGTAAACCACAGCGCGCCATCGCTTCCTTTTATTATTTCGAATGGAAGCGCATTGGGCGTCGGCAACACGTATTGAGTAAGGGTGCCTGTTGCTGTCAAACGCCCAATACTATTGCTGCCGGAGAGCGCAATCCATAGCGCGCCGTCGGGCCCGGCGGTAATTCCCATCGGGTTTGTGCCGTCCGGTAAGTTGAATTGATTCAAAATAGTGCCTGAACTCGATATCTTAAACACGACGGAATTCGGCGAGCTCAGTCCCATAGCCGTCGCATACACATTGCCGTCTGCACCGAACGCGACATCCAGTACCTGCGGAAAATTTGCGGGCAGATCCGCGCGTGCGGCAAAGCCGCTGGACGTGAAGCTTTCAACACTTCCAATAAGGTTCAGAATACTGAGCGGAACCCACAGATGAACGCCGTCGGGGCCTGTTCTTATATGTAGCAACGTTGTATCCGGAGGCATCACCGGACCCAGCGACGGTGTGCCGCTTGTCGCTTGCCTCACAAGAGGTTGCTGCGGCTCCGGATCGCTCGGAAAAATGCCGCTAACGCCGTACCAAAGTGCGCCGCTCGCTGAAGCGATGCCGGGAAAAACCACGGACACGCCGGATGGAGCCGGAAACGCCGTTATAATTCCGCTGCTTTCAATTCGATCGATCCCGTCGTTTACCGTGAACCACACTGCGCCGTCGGGACCCACCGTGATATCGCCTGCGCTGCTTTGTCCGGCCGGCAATGCATATTCTTTGAAACTAGCGGTATAGGGTCCAACTTGAAGCGTCGGTGCATTGTTGCCCGCATTCGGCGGAAGCGGTGCAGTAGGCACGGGCGGGCTGCCTCCGCCGGAACACGCAGCTATAATCGCGGCTCCAACGATACATAAAAATCGCAGCAAACGATACGCCATGTTGCACCCTCCACGTGAATCGTAGATGATGCAAACCGTACGGTCCATGTCACGTAGAGAACAAGCAGGCTGGGCCTAACGTCACACGAAGGCTACTATTCGGAAGTACAACTACACTTGCATTTAGCAAGTGCACATGCTAAAATCGGCCCATAACGCAGCATTTGAACGCAGCCGAAAGGAGCCCACCATGGCATCCGCACTCGCAATTAAACCCGCAACCAAAGCCAGTCTCTGGATCGCTCGCGTCCTCGGAACCCTCGTCGTGCTGTTTCTACTCTTCGATGTCTTCGGTAAATATGCAAAGCCGCAGCCGGTCGTCGATGCGTTCACGCGGCAAGGTATGCCGATTTCTCTAG
>CAZRQS010000188.1:0-5407 GCA_964602255.1 uncultured bacterium
AGCCTCCGCGCCCCCCACGGTGTGGGGCCCCCTTTGGGTGCGTGGGCGGTATCGACTGGCTGCGTTACGACGCAGCCAGTCTTTGGTTTGAAAAGGCGCTTCGGCCGAGCCTCCGCGCCCCCCACGGTGTGGGGCCCCCTTTGGGTGCGTGGGCGGTATCGAATCGGTGCGTTACGACGCACCGATTCTTTGATTATAACCTTGACGACATAAATCTTTCTGCTAACCATCATTGGAGGGCACGTCGGCAAGGGCTAAAATGAGACTACGGGACTGCTGTAAAAGCAGCCCCGTTCCGGGTTGTCTTTTCTTTATTTAGGGAGTAGCGCGCGCAGTGCCCGATACGATGGTCCAGGTTACCCTGCCCGAGATGGGCGAGTCCGTCACGGAAGGCTCCATCGTTGAGTGGCGCAAGAAGGTCGGCGAATACGTGGCCGAGGGCGATCCCCTTGTCGAGGTGACGACCGACAAAGTCGACGTCGAGGTTCCTGCGACTGCGTCGGGTGTGATCAGGCAGATTCTCGCCGCTGAGGGCGACACGATAAACGTGGGCGCGGTTTTGGCTGAGATCGACACGTCGGCTACCGCAGGCAACGGCGCGACGATGAGTGTCCCTGAGGCGGCGAGCGCTGCGCAAACCGCGACACGCGAACCGAAGATCGTTACGGTTACGCTTCCGGAAATGGGCGAGTCGGTCACCGAAGGCTCGATTCTCGAGTGGCAAAAGCACGCGGGCGATTTCGTCAACGAAGGCGATCCGATCGTCAACGTCACCACCGATAAGGTCGACGTCGAAGTTCCGGCAACCGCGAGCGGTGTAATCACGAAGATTGTTGCAGCGGAAGGCACGACCATTGCTGTCGGTGCGCCGCTTGCAGAGATCGACGCAAATGCTGCACCTGCTGCGTCGACCAAAACGAACGGCGTGAAGCAAGCTCCGGCGCAAGCCGTCTCAGCGCCGGCGCGTAGCGCAGCTCCGAGCGAGCAAACTGAAACGAGAACCGGCCCCACCGTTGCAACGCCGCAAGCGCGCCGTCTCGCGCGCAAACTCGATATCGATGTCGCGCGTGTCAAAGGCAGCGGTCCGCAAGGTTTGGTGATGCGCGACGACGTTGCCCAGCAAGGACCGTCGCTGCCGAAAGCCGCCGGTGCGCCTGCTGCGGCGCAAGTGCAGCTGCCGCCCGTTCCGGCGGAGGCGAAGGTTACGCAGCTCAAAGGCCCCGCGGCCGCGCTCACGGGCTACATGGAGCAAAGTCTCACGATTCCGACGGCGACGAGTTTCCGCACGCTGACCGTCGACGTGCTCGATGCACGCCGCAAAGAGTTGAACGCGGCGGTAAAATCTGCGGGCCGCTCCGAGAAAATTTCGTTCACGCACGTTATTGCGTACGCGTTGGTGCGTGCTGCGCACGAACTGCCGTTTATCACGTATTCGTTCCGGCGCGACGAGGGCAAACCGCTGCGCGTCGAAGCCGGTGTGCATTTGGGTCTTGCGGTCGATGCAGAGCGCAAAGACGGAACGCGCTTTCTCATCGTGCCGGTCATCAAATCCGCCGGCACTTTAGATTTTGCGCAGTTCCGCGTGAAGTACGAAGAGCTCGTTGCCAAAGCGCGTGACAACAAGCTCTCCGCAGACGAACTGCAAGGCGCATCGTTCACGCTCACCAACCCCGGCGGCATCGGTACTGCTGCTTCCGTTCCGCGTCTTATGGCGGGACAAGGAGCGATTATCGCGGCCGGCGCGATCGGTTATCCTCCAGGATTCGCGAGCGCGAACGAGTCGGCGCTCAAATCGTTGGGCGTGAGCAAGATCATGCAGATGACCTCGACGTACGATCATCGTGTGATTCAAGGCGCGCAATCGGGCGAATATCTCAAACGCGTCGACGAGTTGCTGCAAGGCAAAGACGGCTTCTACGAAACGCTGTTCGCCTCGCTCGGTTTGAGCGCGGGTCCCGCGCCGCAAGTGCAGACCAGTGCGATGCCGTCGATCGTTGCTACAACGGCGGCGCAAGCGCAGCCGGCTGCGGCGCCTTCGGACGAAATGCTGCGCGCGGTCGCTGCCGGTATGGCGATCGTTGCAGCGTATCGCACGCACGGACATCTCGCGGCAAACCTCGATCCGCTCGGCACGCCGCCGATCGGCGATCCGTCGCTCGAACCGGCGAACTGGGGTCTCACGCCTGCATTGCAGTCGGCGATTCCCGCATCAGTGCTGCGCGTGAAAGTTCCCGGCAATACGCTTGCGGAAGTGCTGCCGCGTCTGCGTGAAACGTACAGCTCGACGATTGCGTACGAAGTCGAGCACATTTCAAACACCGAGCAGCGCGAATGGCTGCGCGACGTCATCGAATCCGGTAAGCACAAGGTTTTGCTCACCAACGATCGGCAGATCGAGTTGCTGCGCCGCCTCACGCGCGTCGAAGCGTTCGAGCGGTATTTGCGCAAAACGTTCCTCGGTCAAAAGACGTTTTCGGGTGAAGGCCTCGACGTCATGATACCGATGCTCGAGGAGATGCTCGAGTTGCTTGCACGCGACGGCACGTCGAACGCGGTGCTCGGCATGGCGCATCGCGGACGGCTCGCGACGATTGCGCACGCTGTGAACATGCCGTACGAAGAGATTCTTTCGGAGTTCGAAGCGGCGCACGAACGCGGTGAGGTGCAAGGCGACGACGACGTCACCGGCGACGTGAAATATCACCACGGTGCCACCGGAACCTATCGCGGTACGGACGGCAGCAGCATCCGCGTAACGCTTGCGAACAATCCGAGCCATCTGGAAGCGGTCGATCCCGTTGTCGAAGGTACGGCGCGTGCGCTGCAGACCGATCACACTCACAATGTGCCGGCGCAAGATATCAAGAAGGCCGCTCCGCTTCTCATTCACGGCGACTCGGCGTTCATGGGCCAAGGCATCGTTGCCGAAGTCTTCAATTTGCAGTCGCTGCCCGGTTATCAAACCGGCGGTACCGTGCACGTCATTGCCAACAATCAAGTCGGTTTCACCACCGATCCGCGCGACAGCCGCTCCACGCGGTACGCGTCCGATCTTGCCAAAGGCTTCGACGTGCCGATCATTCACGTCAACGCCGATGACGTCGATGCGTGTATTTGGGCGGCACATCTCGCGTTCGAATTCCGCAAACGCTTCCAGCGCGACGTCGTGCTCGAACTCATCGGGTACCGGCGCTTCGGCCACAACGAACAGGACGAGCCCGCGTACACGCAGCCCGAGATGTACGATCGCATCAAATCGCATCCCAGCGCGCGCGAGCTCTTCGCGAACAAGCTCATCGCGCAAGGCGTGCTCAGCAAAGAGCAGGCCGACGAGCTCGTCAGCGAAGCGACGGCGCGTCTTCAGGAAGCGCACCGCTCGGTCAAGGGCAAGCACGATATCGCGGGCATGCTTGCGAAACTCACGCACGACGGCGCCCACCCTGCGCCGCTTGCCAAGGTTTCCAAAGAACAATTGCTTGCGTGGAGCGATGAACTCATCACCGTTCCCGGCAGCTTCAACGTCAACAAGAAGTTGCAAAATCAGTTCGACCGGCGCAAGGCGGTCATTCACGAGCGCGGCACGATGGATTGGGGCATGGCGGAAGCGCTTTCGTTTGCCTCGCTGCTCTCCGAAGGCGTTCCGGTGCGATTGACCGGACAAGATACGGAGCGCGGTACGTTCAGCCATCGCCACGCAGTGATGCACGACCCGCAAACCGGTGCCGACTACACGCCGCTGCAACACTTGCACAGCGCGAAGGCGTCGTTTGAAATTCACAACAGCCCGCTCTCGGAATACGCGTGTTTGGGCTTCGAGTACGGCTACAGTGCATCGGTGCCGAACGCGCTGGTGCTTTGGGAAGCGCAGTTCGGCGACTTCAACAACGGCGCGCAGATCATCATCGATCAGTTCATCGCGGCGGGCCAAGCAAAATGGGGTCAAACCGCGCGTTTGACGCTGCTTCTGCCCCATGGCTACGAAGGCATGGGTCCGGAACACTCCAGCGCGCGTTTGGAGCGTTTCTTGCAGCTCGCGGCCGAGGGAAATCTTCGCGTAGCCAATCTGAGCAGCGCGTCGAATTACTACCATCTTCTGCGCCAGCAAGCCACGATGCCGCAGCCTGTGCCTCTCGTCATCATGACGCCCAAATCGCTGCTTCGCCAAGAAGCCGCGGGCGCGAACATCGACGAGATGGCAAACGGCAAATTCCATCCGGTCATCGACGATTCGAATGTGCGCGACAAGAACGCCATCGAGCGGCTCATTCTGTGCACGGGCAAGATCTATCACGATCTGATCGCGCACGAGCAATACAGCAGCCTGCACAAGACGGCAATCGTCCGTATCGAGCTGCTCTCGCCGCTTCCGTACACCGAGATCAACGACGTCATCGCAACCTACCCGAATCTCAAGAAGCTGGTGTGGGTGCAAGAAGAGCCCAAGAACATGGGTGCGCGCGCGTATGTGCGCCGGCGGCTCATCGAACGTATGCGCGATTCGCTCGAAATCGATTATGTCGGCCGTCCGTACCGTGCATCGCCTTCGGAAGGGTATCCGGGCGCCCACGCGGTCGAGCAAGAGCGCCTGCTCAAAGAAGCACTCACGGAGTAAGCAGTTTACACGTGAGCGATCGGTACGAGCGCGGCGAGAAGTTGCTGCGCAAAATCGATGGCGATAAAGTAGCGGACAACCTCATCGCGGCGTACGAGAACCTCGCGCCGGATTTCACGCGGTATCTTGTAGAGTTCGCGTTCGGCGAGATCTACGCGCGCGATGGCGACCTCAAGCATCGCGAGATCGTTGCCATTGCGTCGCTCGCGACAATGGGCGGCGCCGACGCGCAGCTCGAAACGCACGTGCACGGCGCGTTCAACGTTGGGCTCACGGAGAGTGAAATCGTGGAGTGCGTGATGACCTTGATTCCGTACATCGGTTTCCCCAAGGCGCTCAATGCGATGGCGGTGGTCAAGCGGGTGGTCGATAAAAGGAGCCGGGCGCCTCAGTAGTTCTTCACCAGGCGGGCGCTCCCAAGAAACGGGTCATTGTCGTTCTCCGTTTGCTCTCTAGCAGAACAACCAGTTGTTCGAGAGGAGAGAACACGATACATGAAATTCACCCGAACCGCCCTCGCTCTGGTCGGATCGATGGTTTTAGCCGGCACGAGCGCGCTGGCGCAATCGATCAACATCGGTGCAGGTGCGCAAGTAACCGGTGGTGCGCAAATCGCGGCGCCGCCGGTCAACGTGCCGCCGGTAAGCGCCCCTCCTGTGAACGCCCCGCCGGTGAATGCACCGCCGGTGAATGCCCCGCCGGTGAATGCCCCGCCGGTGAATGCCCCGCCGGTGAATGCCCCGCCGGTCAACGTGCCGCGCACGAATACCGGTACGAATTCGAATGCCGGCGTCA
>CAZRQS010000189.1:0-5385 GCA_964602255.1 uncultured bacterium
CGTTGCGAGAGGCGCGTAAAATGACGCACCACGTCGAGCTCGGTGTTATCCGGAAGCGGCAGCTCGTCACGCAGCACGTCTTTGGGCAAGAAGTCCGTCAGCGGTTCGCCCTTGTCGACGTAGCGGTTCGCGCGACCCTCTTGGCCGAGTTCGAAAATGAGCGGCGACGCGGTGTGATCAGATGCTAAACGCGTCATCTGGAAGCCTCGGCGTAGGGCGGGACATTGGCGACCTCTTCAAGAGCGGAACACAGCGCTTCGATGTCCGCCGTCGACGTGAGTTCGGTCGCGGCCATCAAAATGCAATCGGAGTATTCGGGGTAGTAACGTCCGAGATCGACGCCCCCAAGAATGCCACGTTCTTTCAGCTTCGCGAGCACTTCGTGCGCCGGCCGATGAACGTTGACGACAATCTCGTTGAAGAACGGCGCGTCGAACTGCAAGGTGCAGCCCGGCAGCGAACTCACGCGCGTTGCGAGCTGTCGCGAGCGCTTGAGATTCAGCGATGCGACGTCGCGCAGCCCCGTCTTGCCCATCAGCGCGAGATAGATCGTCGCAATGAGCGCGCAATGCGCCTGGTTCGTGCAGATGTTCGACGTCGCGCGTTCGCGGCGGATGTGCTGTTCGCGCGCCTGCAGCGTCAGCACGAACGCTTCGTTTCCGTGCACGTCGAGGGTCTTACCGACCAAACGGCCCGGAATCCGGCGCATGTGATCTTTGTTCGAAGCGATGAACCCGACGTACGGACCGCCGTACGCAAGCGCGACGCCGAAGCTTTGCGCTTCGCCTGCGACGATTTCGGCGCCCCACGACGCCGGCGTTTGCAGCGCGGCGAGCGCGAGCGCTTCCGCAACGACACCGATGAGTACCGTTCCGCTGGTTTGAATCGCCGCTTGCGCAGCCTGCCCTGAGCCTGTCGAAGGGTCCACGGTATCGACGTTACCGAAGAAGTTGGGCGACTGGATCGCGACGCACGCATATTCTTTGGTTGCAACGCGCTGCGCAATGTCGCTTAAATCGGTCGTACCGTCCTTGCCGACCGCAAGCTCGTCGATCTCCACTTCGAGTCCGTCGCAGTATGTCTTCAGAACCGCGCGGTAATTCGGGTGAATCGCGCGCGAAACCAGGACTTTCTTACGGCCATTGGCGTTGAGCGCCATGATCGCCGCTTCGGCAAGTGCCGTTGCACCATCGTATACGGACGCATTTGCGATATCGAGACCGGTGAGCAGACAGATGTACGTCTGCCACTCGTAGATCGCCTGAAGATACCCTTGCGAGACTTCGGCTTGATATGGCGTATAGGCGGTGAGAAATTCGCCGCGCATTGCAAGCGCCGCGATCGCGGGAGGCGCGTAATGCCGGTATGCGCCTGCGCCCAAAAAGGACACGGACGACGCGCCGGTATTCTTTTTGGCGAAATGGTCGAATCGTCTGACGATATCCGATTCCGAGAGCGCCGGCACGACGTCGAGCCGCTCGCGCAGCTTGACCGCGTCGGGCACTTCGAGAAGCTCCTCGAGCGACGGCACGCCGATCGCTTCGAGCATCTCGCGAATGTCTTTATCGGTGTGAGGAGTATACATATTTAAAAGGCGCTCCGGCCTAGCCTGCGCGCCCCCCAACAAGTTGGGGCCCCCAATGCCTCGTGGCGCCTAATTGTTTCTACTAACATGATCGCTCCCCGTGGGCGCCGCATTACTCTGTGACCAGTTTGTCGTAATCTTCGGGCGAGAGCAGACCGGAGGTTTGCGCGCCGTCGGCAAGTTTGAGTTTGAACATCCATCCGCCGTCGAACGGCTCGCGGTTAACCAGTGCCGGATCGTTTTCGAGTTCGCTGTTGATCTCGATAACTTCCCCACCGACCGGCGTGAACAAATCGGAAACTGCTTTCACGGATTCGACCACACCGACGTTGCCGAACTGCGCGATTTGCGCGCCGATGCGGGGAAGTTCGACGTAAACGATGTCACCGAGCGAATTCTGCGCGTAATCGGTGATCCCGATAGTCGCGGTGTCACCGTCGACTTTCACCCATTCGTGCTCTTTGCTATACAGCATGTCTGCCGGCTGCGCCAACTTATTGACTCCTCTTATAAAACGGTAACGGAACGACTGTTGCTCCGTACGCGGTGCCTCGTATATGAACAACCACCGGCGTGCCGGGAGCTGCAGCTTCTTTCTCGACCAGGGCGGTCCCGATGTTCTTGTTCTCCACAGAGGGTGCAATCGAGCCGCTGCGGATTTCGCCCACGCGGCGATCGCCCAAGAATACGTGGTAGCCTTCGCGCGCGGGGGCCCGCCCATCCATGACGATGCCGACGATACGCTGATAGTCATCGGCATTCTTCTGGGCTTCCAGCGCCGCTTTGCCGATGAAGTTCGGTTTACTGAGTTTGACCGCCCAGTTTAGTCCCGCGGCAAGCGGCGTGATCTCTTCGGTGAGCTCGTGGCCGTAGAGCGGCATTCCGGCTTCCAGACGCAGCACGTCGCGCGCGCCAAGTCCCGTCGGCACCAGTCCGCCCGCGGCGTTATCGCGCAGCAGATTGTTCCAAATCAACGACGCGTCGGCGCCGTCGACGAAGAGCTCGAATCCATCCTCGCCGGTGTAGCCGGTGCGTGCGATGACAGCCGTTCTTCCGTACACCTTGCCTTCGGTTGCAAAATAATACTTGAGGTCGTCCACGTCGACATCGGTATGCGGTTTGAGCATCTCTACCGATTTCGGCCCTTGAATTGCGATCAGCGCGTTACGGCCGTGCAAACTGGTAAGTTTGACACCGGAGTCGCCGAGATTCGCGTTCAAATGCGCCCACATCTTGTCCGCGTTGCCGGCATTGACAACCAAAAGCCAACGATCCGGCAACTTGTAAAAGATGACGTCGTCGTGCGCGCCGCCGCGTTCGTTGGTAAAAATGTTGTAGCGCGCTTGTCCCGGTTTCATCGTCGAAACCGCGTTGACAGTAAGCTCGTCAGCCCACGCCGCCACGTTCTCGCCTTCGAGAATGAACTGGCCCATGTGCGAGAGATCGAAAAGGCCGGCACGGTGGCGGACCGCTTCGTGCTCTTTCAGGATGCTCGTGTATTGCACGGGCATGTCGAATCCGCCGAACGGAATCATACGCGCGCCTAGACGCACGTGTTCGTCGTACAAGGCAGTCCGCTTGGCAGCAGTCTCTTGCGTGGTCATGTCTTTTTTTGCGGTTTCTCTTCGGGATAGGTGTTCAAGAAATTGAGGGTAGCGTGCGCGACAAGCTTCTCGCCGCTGCGCACGTGCACTTCCCCGTACACAATACGGCGCCCAGCCTTGAGCACGGTCGCTTCAGCGACGAGATCGTTCGGTGCGAGCGCGGGCGCGAGAAAATTGCACTGCAGCGCCACCGTCGTCGTGTCCTGATCGCGCCCGTAAACGGACGCAAGCGCCACGTAAAAACACGTGTCGCAAAGGCTCACGATCGCACCGCCGTGCACCGCGCCTGTACCGTTCGAGATCTGGGAGCGGTAAGGCATCCGCATGACGGCGCGGCCATTGCCGACACTTTCCAGCTTCAAATCGAGCAGCTCGACAAAGTGCGACTTTTCCTTGTCCCACTGCCGCCGCGCATGCTCTTGGTCTATAGACATGGGCTCTCCCACTCTAACGAAGGCCGGAACCTTCGTCTATTGCTTTTGTGTTGGGGACGCTTGCCCGCCCGCAAGGCGGTCATAGGCCGCGCGGAAGTCCAGGCTGCCGCCATGCAGCCAGTGCGCGCCGTCAACTGGAAGCGCCGCGCCGCTGACCCAGTCCGCTTCCTGCGAGCAGAGCCAGAGCGCGGCTCGGGAGACGTCGTCCGGCTCGCCCAACCGCCCCAGCGGCACCTGCGAAACGACGTGCTTTTCGATGTCGGCCACGCTCCAGAGGTTCTTGTCCGTGCCCTCGGTGTGAATCGGACCGGGCGCTATCGCGTTCGCGCGAATGCCGAACCGTCCCCATTCCGCCGCGAGCGTTCTCGTCATGGCCAGTACCCCGGCCTTTGCGCTGGCTGAATGCACCGCGCCAGGCTCGCCGCCCCACGCATAGGTCGCAATGATGTTGAGAATGCTTCCGCGCGTTTTTCGCAGCTCTTCGAATGCAAAGCGCGTGCAGTAAAATGTCCCGTTGAGTACGATGTCGACAACGGCCTTGAAGCCGTTCGGGGTGAGCTGCTCCGACGGTGCGATGAAATTTCCGGCAGCGTTGTTTACAAGCACGTCCAAACGCCCCGTGCGATCGACGATCTCTTTTACAACTTCTTCGACGCGCTGCGGATCGCGCACGTCGCACGATAAACCGAAGCCGGATCCCATAAGCGAAACGGTTTCGTCGAGCGCTTCCTGCCGCCGCCCGATAACGCAGACGTTCGCGCCTTCTTTTGCAAAAGCAGTAGCCATCGAACGTCCGAGGCCGGAACCGCCTCCGGTAACCCAAACCGTCTTGCCGGCGTAGCGCATGGTGCTCAAAATGTGTCTCCCTGTTTGGCGAGTTCTCGACGCAGGTAAAGCGGAAGGGAGAAAATACGCCTGTGTGTTACTCCGTCGTAAAAGAAGTTTTCACCTCGAAGCTGATTGCAGTATTCATCGACAACGAGCACATCGAGCTCCGAGAGATCGACGCTGTCGCTGCACGCGATGAATGCCCAATCGTTGTCGAATGCCGGGACATGCGTGTAAAACGAAGCGACGTGCTTGTAGTATCCGCGTAGCGTTCGCGCCATCTTCGCGTGCAGCGACATATTGTGAAAGCCGGCGGTACTAGCTTGCAGCGCGTAGATGCCGCCTTCGGAGAGCCTTGCCTTGATGTTGCGAAAAACTTCGTCACAAAAAAGTGGATTGCTCGGCGAGTCCTCGAGCGGTTCGGTCAGATCCGAGATGATAACGCCGTAGCGGTCTTTGTCCTCCGCCAAAAATTTGAGCGCGTCACCAATGATGACGCGCGCACGCGGGTCGTCGAACGCGCCGGCTGACCATTCCGCCAGATATTTTTTCGAGAGTTCGACGACTTGACCGTCGATGTCGACCATCGTGCAGCGGCTGACGGCAGGGTGCCGCAACACTTCACGCAGCGTCGCACCTTCGCCGCCGCCGAGGATCAGGACATCGCTGCGATCCGCGGCACCCGCCATCGCCGGATGCACCAGCGATTCGTGATAGATTTTTTCGTCGTGCTGGGAACTCTGAGTGTCTCCGTCGAGCACGAGCATCTTGCCAAAAACGGGCGAGCTGATGACGCCGATACTTTGGAACGGCGTCTCACCGGCGTAGTAAACGTGTTCGATGGCGTGGTGATGCTGCTCCGTCGGAAAGAACTCTTCGACGTACCACTGCCAGTGTTCGGTCTTGGGCATAGCCCCGCTAGATTAGCGATGCA
>CAZRQS010000190.1:0-5305 GCA_964602255.1 uncultured bacterium
CAGCAATAAGCAACAAAGCGCTGCGCGCATACTTACGCCCTCCTCCGGCGGCACTCCAGCTATTAAAACTGCTCAATGCCGCGCGGAGATAGGGGCGAAAGTGCTTAGTCGCTTATGGGGTGACGGTGATTGTGCCCACCATGCCGGAGTTGTCATGGAACAGGCAATAGTATTTGAACGTTCCGGCCTTGGTGAACGTTAGCGCGTAGTGCTGTCCGGCGCGCAGCGCGGTCGAGCTCGCGAGCTTCGTGCCGTCGTACGTCGAACCGCCGATTTGCGGACCGAACGGATTGATGTTCGGCGGCGGCTGTCCCTTGGGCGGGAAGGTTATCGTGTGCGGCTCGTTGCTGGATTCGTTCACCCACGTGAGCGTCGTACCGGCTTTGATCGTGATATTTGCGGACGTCGCGAGCTTGCTGTCGTCGTTCGTGTTGAGAAAACGCAGCACGGTGGAATCGGGCGGCGGCAAAGACGTTCGGCCTTTGTCGATACCGGCTGCGAACGTCGTTCCGCCGACCTTGAACGGGAAAGAAGCTACCGACGTTTGCGCTTGTCCAAGATCCTCCCATTCATCGATTGCGGCAAAATCGCGATAGTATTGCGCGTTATGAGGATACGGCGTGCCCGCCTTTTGCACGACGATCGTGCCTTCCATTGCAGGTTGGTGGAAGAGGCACATGTACTGATACGTTCCGGGCTTGGGGAAGCTGAACGTTACAACTTGCCCGCCGAAAACGATGCCTGAGTTCACGAACTTCGTGCCGTCGACGACGGTGCCGCCCGCCGGCGTGACCGCGGCAAGACTACTATCGGGCGGCGGCGTTTGACCGGGCGCAAGGAACGTGGTTGTATGCGCGTCCCCGCCCGGACCGCTCGCGACATGCCAAGCGATTTTATCGCCGGCGTCGATGGTGATGGTCTTAGGATAGAAATCGAGATCTTGAAGCGCGAAGTTGTCCGTCGACGCGCCTTCTCCGACGATCCACGTGACCGGCATGGCCGCACTATCAGCGGCGCGCTCCATAGATTGCGGTACGCTCGGCAGATTTGAGCGCTGCGACGAGCCCGAACCCGCGCAAGCGGAGAATGCAACCACGCACAAAAAGCAAAAGACTTTTCGCATATACGTCTCCTGAAATAGCACGGTACCGTCAGCTATTTTAGACGGCGGTTGGACGTGCCGGGTTAGATGCGAAAGTACTTGCTAACTCGCATGGCTGGCGAGCGGGCGATTTAACGCGGTGCTACGGATGCAAGTGTTTTATCAAGAAATCCGCGGTTTGCGAGTCTGCTTCATACCATGAATGCCAACGAAGAAAACCATGGATGTCATTGGGGATGACGTATTCTTCGTAGGGAACGTGCGCTAAGCGCAAACGCTGCACTAAATCCACGGTTTGATGAAACCGCACGTTGCGATCGTCGTCGCCTTGTATGAGCAGCACCGGGGATTTCCACGTGGAGATGTACGCATCGGGCGAGGAGCGCCACGCGGTTTTCAGAAACCGTTGGCGGTCGGGCTGCTGATATCGTTGCTGCGCCGGCTCACCGTACCACTCCGGGAACATCGTCCAATCATGAACGCCGTGCCAGTCGACGCCGGTTTTGAAGACGTCGGAATTTTTCGCAAGCGCCATCGCCGTCAAAAAGCCGCCGTACGATCCGCCCCAGATGCCGATGCGGCTGCGGTCGACGCGTGTATCCGCTTGCAGAAAGTGCGCGCCGGCCAGCACATCTTGGTACTCGGCAGCACCCGCGGGTCCCGCATGCGGCGGATGATGAAAATCGTGCCCGTAGCCGATGCCCAAGCGATAGTTCACTGAAAGCACGACGAATCCGTGATTGGCCAAATACTGGTTCTCAGCATATGCGTACGTGTAGTAATCCATATAATGCCAACTGAGCAGCATTTGGCGCGGAGGGCCGCCGTGCACGAAGATCAGCGCAGGCTTTTTCGCTGCACCGCCCGGCGCGGCGAAGATCTGGCCGTGAACCACCGTTCCGTCTTTTGCCTTGAACGCAACTTCTTTCGGTACGACCAAGCTCTCTGTCGCGAAGTCTTTCGGAATGCGATCGGCGTCGAGCGTGCGTCCATTGAACGCAACGGTCGTCGGCGCTTTTGCACCGGCTTGAACGTATGCCACGCCGTCCGTGGTCGCCGCAGGCCACCACTCGCTGCCGGTGCCGTGCGTGACCGCTACCGGAGCGCCGCTCCGGGCTGCGACGCGAAAGATATGACGGCGATCGTCATCGCCGGGCGTGCTTCCGGTGTTGGCGGTGTAGTAGATGCTTTGCAGATCCGGCGATACGGCAATATCTTCAACCATGAAATTTCCCGGAGTGAGCAAACGCGCGGCATGCTCCGGACCGTTCGCAGAAACTTCATAGATATGCGGCCAGTTCGTCTGTTCGGAGATGAAGATCAGGTTGTTTCCGGCGACCCAATTGAGCTGAGGGCCTTTGATCTCCGGAAGTGAATCGCGCGAACTCGTACCGCTGTGCCAAACCTGACGTGCGCGAGCGGTTTGTACGTCCGCAACCCAAATTGCCCACGGGCGTTTCGCCTCGACGAGCGGATCTTGCGGCGGTCCGCCGCTGCCGGCAATGCGCAGGAACGCGATGTGCGTGCCGTCCGCCGACCACTGCGGCGAAAAATCGCGCGACGTCGAGGGCGCAAGGTACGCGATTGGTGCATCCGCGTTGCGATACACGCCGATGAAACTATGATCGCCGCGATCCGACGTGAACGTGAGCGCTTTGCCGTCGGGCGACCACGCGAGTTCCGCGTCTTGCCCACGATCGAAGAAAAGACGCGATGCAGCTTTGCTTGCGTCGATCGGTACCGACCAAATCGCATGATCGGGATCGTGAACGAACGCCACCGTAGTGCTGTCGGGCGAGATGGCGGGGTAGTCGCCGTTCCCGAGTTCTTTCGGTGCGCCGCCGGCCGTCGGGATGGAGAAGAGCTGAAGCTGCGGTTCGCCCGGACTGTTATCCGGGTTCGGCCAGGGCCGCGCTTCCCAATTCGCATCGTGCGCACCGCCGCGCACGTACGTTACGTATTTGCCGTCTTTCGCAATGGCAAGGCTCGTAATCTCTTGGCCGTCGTCTCTACCCGAGCTCCACAGCATGCGCGGGGCGTATTGCGGCGCCTGCGCAAACCATATGCTGCGAACGCCGCTTTCATTTAATACGTACGCAATGCTATGGCCGTTGGGCCCCTGCACCAGCGTCGCCGGAAACGGCAAACTCAAAACTTGGCTCAGCGAAAAGAGCAAACCGAAAATAACGTGCATTCAGAACTCCGTGGATGTACCGGCAGAGCGTGCTTTCTCCACCATTTCTTTCATCCGCGGATGGTCGCCTGGAATCGTCTTCACCCAGTGCTCGAATTGTGGCACAGGCTGGCGCACGCGAAACAAAAAATACCAGACGTTCATTTCACCCATGAACTTGAAGCGCCGGCGCAAGTCGGCGCTCAGCGCTTGATAATCCGGAAACGAGCGTAGGTAGTTTACGAATCCGTTGTGCGCGCGGTCGAGTTCGGTGAGCGTCTGCGCGTTTTGAATCGTCGCGCGGATCTTGCGCGTGCTATGGAGCACCCCATCCGCGCGCATCAATCGGTCGATATCGCCTTCGGTATATGCTGCGACGGCGTGCGGATTGAAGCCATCGAACGCTTCGCGATACGCATCCCAATGTTTTGCAATCGCAGCCCAACTCAAACCCGCTTGAAACACCGCTCGCGTCATGACTTCTAAATAGTCATGGAGCGTCGCATGTTCTATCTGCTCCGGTATCGCTTCCGTCACGGTGCATTCCGCGGAGCGTCGAAAGCCAGCGCGGTCATCATCGCTACACCAACAGGCAGCGCAGATTCATCGATATCGAACGTGCTGGAATGGTGCGGATTCGAGCTGGACTCGTTTCCGCGCGCGCCGACCGTGTAGAAACACGCGGGGACGCGCTGCGCGAAGAATGAGAAGTCTTCGGCGCCCGTGAGTTTGTCCGCCGTGATGACGCGTTCTGCGCCGAAGACGCGCTCGGCGAGCGCACGCGCGTACTGCGTCTGCGCGGCGTCGTTCGACGTAACCGGATAGCGCCAGAGGTATTTGAAATCGTACGACGCGCCCATGGAATCGCAGCAAGAACGCAACACGCGTTCGATGCGCTCGGGCATAGCATTGCGTACATCGTCGGAGAAGGCGCGCACGGTTCCCAGCATACGCACGGAACGCGGAATGACATTGTGAATCGTTCCACCGTGAATCGATCCAATCGTCACGACTGCAGGCTCGAGCGGATCGATCTGGCGGGAAACGATTTGCTGGACCGACGTGATGAAGTTCGCCGCGGTGTAAATAGGATCGACTGCGTCGTGCGGTGCCGATCCATGACCGCCTTTGCCCAGCACATCGATCTCGATCGAATCGCTGGACGCGTAAAACGGTCCTTCGCGAAAGCCCAGTACGCCGGCGTCGTACTTGGTGCTTAGATGAAGTCCGTACGCGCGCCGAATATTGAAGCGCTCGATGACACCTTCCTCAACCATCACGCGCGCGCCGCCGAAGCCTTCCTCCGCGGGCTGAAACAGCAGGCACACGGTACCAGGCAAGCGCTCTCTTTCAGCGGCTATGAGCTCAGCCGCGCCGAGCAACATCGCTACGTGACCGTCGTGTCCGCAGGCGTGCATTTTGCCGTCGATGCGCGAGCGGAATGTGTGCTCGTTTTCCTCCAGGATCGGCAAAGCGTCCATGTCCGCACGCAGCATGATCGTGGTGCCCGGCAATGCACCGCGCATTACACCCACGACCCCCGTGCCGGCTATTCCGGAATGAACTTCGAAGCCGAGTGCCTGCAACCGCTGTGCGACGATCTCTGCGGTGCGGAATTCTTCAAAAGCCAATTCCGGATGCATATGAAAATCTCTCCGGAGCGCTATCACGTCTGCGACCAGCTTCTCCGGAACATCTACGAATGTCGTCAACCGTACTTCCTTAGGAACAATGTACTACTTCGGCCGCAGGGGCCGGTTAGCAGGGACTTTTGTCGCAAGCGACGGATAACCTCGCACACGGTTAGGGACCAAAGTTCATTTCATGACGAGAGACCACTTGTACGCGCAATATGCCGGATATCATCAAGATGTTCGGAATAAACGCGCACATTTGGCCGGCATCCCGCTCATCGTGTTAGGGCTCCTAGGGCTGTTTTCGTTGCTACGTCTCGGTCCGGTCGATTTGGCGGTTGTGACCGCCATCGCAGTCCTACTGTATTACGCTGCGATCGACGCACGCGGCGCTTT
>CAZRQS010000191.1:0-5288 GCA_964602255.1 uncultured bacterium
AGAGAAGCAGGCAGCCGGACGGTTGCGAGAGGCAGCTTCAGTTGTTTTCGTTTATTCGGCGTGGAGAAAAGTACAAAACTTATGAACCGTTTCGCCGCCGTCATCATCGTGACCGTACTGGCGCTTGCAAGTGCGGCTCCCGCTTTCGCGCTAACCGACCAGGAGCAGCAAGAACTCCAAATCGGTGACCAAGTTCATCAACAGCTCGCGCAAAAGGGCGAGATCATCGCAAGCTCGCCGTATTACACGACGCTCAATTCCATCGCGGCCCGCATCAAGCCGGTCGCCGACCAAAAGTATTTCACGCCGTTTCACTTCATTTTGGTGCACGAGAAACAGCCGAATGCGTTTTCGGTTCCGGGCGGTAACGTCTACGTCACCGATTCAATGATGTCGTTCGTGAAAAACAAGGAAGAACTCGCCGGCGTGCTGTGCCATGAAGTCTCGCACGACATACATCACGACGTCTACAACCTCTACGTGAAAGATCAGCGTCTCTCGCTCTACGCTACGGGACTGTCACTACTTCTTGGCGGAGGGCGCAGCCAGCTCGCAAACTCACTGATTAGTTTGGCGGCGAATATCCAAGCGATGCATTTTTCGCGCGACGTGGAGCACAACGCCGACTATAGCGGTGCGTACGTCTGCGCGCAGTCGGGCATCACGCCGTACGGTATGGTGTGGTTGATGCAACAGTTCATAGCAAATCCAAGCGCGGGCGCACCGCCGGAGTTCCTGTCAGACCACCCGAGCGATAGCCATCGCATCGAGTCATTGCAAGGGGAGTTCGCGGCAGATCCCGCCACGTTCGCCAAGTTCAACCCAAACATTGCGTGTTCGACACCTGTAATCGCATCTGGTTGGAACGACCAATATCGCGGCGGATGCGGTCGCCGGCAATCCTCGCCGCACGGCACCGCGTATCACCGCGTGCGCTCCGGCGTACGGCATATAGCGCCCGTAACCGCGTACAGAAAGCCGAACTGCCCGCCGGGCTGGAAGTATTGTTAGCGGCGTAGCGCCAACGCGCCGATAATCACTTCCAACACGATCAGCGCGATGATCACGATCTCGAGAAACGCATCGCGGCTCGCCCTGGCCTGATCGTCGAAGAACCTGTACATTTCGCCGATGCTCGACAGCTTCCGATCGATTTGCTGCTGCCAATCGTCCAGAACAAGCCGTGAGGAAGCTGCACGGTATATTCGCGCGTAATACGCATCTCCGATCACTTTGAGCGCGTTGCTGGCTCGATCGGTCAATTCGAGCACGTCGACAATCAAGTATCGCAGTGACGCGGCTTGTTCTGCGGCGCGCCGTCCAAAGAGTGCTCGCATTCTGCGTTCCGGCTTGACTGCGTAAATGGTATCGAGTTCTCGATCGAGCAGAGCGTCGTACGTGCGCAGCTCGACGAGTTGTGAATTCGCAAATTCCAGAATATCTTCGATAGCGTCGGCGCTTTCGGCGCGATCGTATATGACCGCTGCATCCCATTGAACGATCGTGAGATCGTCGGGGTAATACGAGAAACTCAGCCGCAACGCTTCGGCACGCGTACCGGCAGAGAATGGACCGGGCTCGCCCAGCACCAACGCTGCCAATTCGTCGCGCGCTTCCCCTAAGAGTTCATCGGCCTGAACCGGCTGCGCAAATTGTTCGATTCGCGCAATGTAATAATCTTCGATGAGCGCCGGATGCGGATCGTCCAGAGCCTCGCGCAGTTCGCCGAGCACCTCGTCGACTGTTGCACGAGCGGCGTTCGCAAGCGCGTCAGTGTTACGGAGTTCATTCGCAAACCGCACCATGTCGCGGAAAGGTCCGGAGAACGGGACAGCTAAACGAACCGAAACAACGCCGTAGTCAAAAAGTTTTATACGTCTGGCGGCGCTACGGCCGCCTGCGGCGACGGCGGGGAGCGAAGCAATGAGCGGCGGATTGGGAAATTCGAGATACGCCGCCGAAGCGTGCGGCCGAAGCGAAAGGTGAGCCGGCGCTAGCCCTTCGCCGCCGACCGTGCGAAGGCGCGCAAGGTCGATTGTGTCGGCAAGGTCGTATAAAAAGAACGCCCGTACCGTTCCCACGGCAACGTCAGCGCGATCCCAAGCCATGAAATCATCTTCCGAACCATCCGATGATTTGCCTGGCGACTTGTTCTTCCGAGTCCGACGCGATGACGACGTGGCACGTAAAAGGACAAACCGTCGATATGCCTTCGCGGCGCAGCACGACGAATGCAGCAAGGGAATCGGAGACCGCATAGACCTGACATTCCTTGCCTGCGTGGATCCAGCGGCACAGGTCGTCGATCTTGCGTTTGACATGAACGTCGGGAATTGCGGCGGTTACCCGGCTGGCAATCTCGTCCGTCCATTCGTCGAAAGTCATAACTTTCTACAGAATGCCGCATCGGGCGTTAAATGCGATTTAAACGAGCATTAACGCTAGATCATGAGGTCGTTCAGTGCTTGCGCATACGCGCGGACTAGCGCATCGATTTTCGTATACCCCGCGCCTTCAGCGAGCGTATCAAGCACGCCCCAGCAAACGTTGCCGCGAAACGGCGGACGTTTTCCGCTTTTCTTTGCCGGAATGTCCAGCAGCGCTGACAGAATACGCACCGAGCGAAGCTGCGCGACTTCAGCAGGCTTCTTGGCGTCCCACTCTTCGAAATGCCGGAAATTATCGACGGCTGCTGCGATAACCTGAGGAAGCGAGTATCCGTTGAATTTTGGCCCGGCGTCTTTCCAAGCAGCTTTCGAGCCGCCTTGCGCGCGCCAGTAGCCGCGAAGCATGTCGTGCAGAACGACGAGAATCGTGCCGGCGAACGCATCCCGCAAAATCGTGTCGCTTTCGCGGTCGAGCGCAATTCGCGCTTGTTCGAACAGCAGATTCAACGTTGGTCCCCGCGAGCGCAGAGAATCGCAGAGCGTCTCATAAGGCGACTGCGCAAGGGTCATCACGCGACAATTGTCGCAAACGAACATTAACCGGAGTTTAAGGGGTTGCGAACTTGGATGCGCTTTTACCAGCTGCCCGAAGCGCCCCCGCCGCCGAAGCTGCCGCCGGAGCTGCCGCTATCCGACCCTCCGCCGTCCGACCCGCCGCTGCCGCCCGACCAGCCGCCGGAGTCCGCACCGCCGGAATACCACGCGCCCCGGCGATAGGTGCTTATCATTGCGAAAAGCATTATTGAGATAAATATTAGTACGAACAAAAAGACCAACGCGAGGACGATGATGTCCCTAGCAGGGCTGGGCTCGTATGCGACTGGACGGTACTGAGTCAGAGTTGCAAAAGACGGCGTGATGGTCTGAAGTATCCTATCGGTCCCGCCTTGCACGGCGCCGTCAACGTCACCCGCGCGCATTCTCGGCACGATCGTATCGCGAATAATCTCCCCTGCGCTCGCGTCGGGCAGTGCGCTTTCGAGCCCATATCCCACTTCGATGCGCACTTTGCGATCGCGCATGAAAAAGAAGAGAATCGCCCCGTCGTCGACGCCCTGCCGGCCGACCTTCCAGCGTTTGGCTGCGCGAATCGTCCAATCTTCGAGCGGTGTGTCGCCGGTCGTTTGTCCTACCCACACGATGACGTGATGCTTTGTGGTCTGCTCGTACGTTTGCAGCTCGGTATGGATGCGCCGAGCGGTATGGGTGCTGAGAGCGCCGGCATAGTCCGTGACGTAGTCGGTCGGACGCGGCGGAATAGCAATGGCTGCGGCAAAAACCAGCGCGGCGATCACGCGTTCACCATGGATGGGAAATGCGCGCGTAGTTCATCACCGACGCGCGTAATACCCAGCACAAGTCCGTCTGTTGGATGACCTTCGACAAAATACGGCGTCATCTGCGCCACGAGCTGCTTCCAAAAAGCATCGCTTACTCGCGCGTGAATACTTTCTCCGCCATACACGGCGAATTTCCGCGACTTCGGTGCGACCAGAAACAGCACCGCGTTACCGCGGGAATCTTCGTTCAGGGGCGCGCGTTGAAAACGCAATCGTGCGTGCTCGAGCGCATTTGGAATCCGCTCGTTGGAGATGTGAACGCCGACGCGTCCGGTTGTCCCTTCCTCGGCACCGCGTATCGCTTTGCGAACTCGATCGCCGTCGATTCCTTTCACGGAAAGGTCACCTGTGGAGCGTTTTGCGCCGCGCTCGTCGCTTGAAAGTACGATTTGTTATTGAAGCGTGAACCGAACAGTCCGGCGTAAAGTACCGTTGGGAACGTGCTTCTTCGCGTGTTGAACGCTTGCGCGGTTTCGTTGTACCGGCGGCGTTCGACGGCGATGCGGTTCTCCGTACCCTCGAGCTGCGTTTGAAGCGTCAGAAAATTTTCGTTCGCCTTGAGCTGCGGATAGTTTTCAACGACGACGAGTAGCCGCGAAAGTGCGCCGCCCAGATTGTCTTGGGCTTTCTGATACTGAGCCATCGCACTAGGATCGTTGGTCGCGTTTTTCAACACGTCGGGTGAGAGGCCACCTACACTCGCGCGAGCCTGCGTAACGGCGATGTAGGTACTCTTCTCGAAGTTAGCCGCGCCTCTAACCGTCGCGACCAAATTCGGAACCAGGTCTGCTCGACGTTGATACACGTTTTGAACCTGGCCCCACTGCGCGTCGACTCCCTGGCCAAGTGTTACCAAACTGTTGTACGAAGCAATCATCGAAACGACAATGACGATGCCCACGCCAAGCGCAATCCAAAATGCGTACGAGGACCTGCGCTGCACTTGTTGCATGGCAACCTCCCTTCCTAGAAGTATCTAGGCGGCTGGCACTTGTTGCATGACTTTCATGAGTTTTTCGTGCACGATCGCGGCCGACGCGAAGATTGCCGCGGTGGCAAATGCCAAAAGGCCTATGGTCCATAACGTCGCGCCGTGAGCAGCGCCCGGAACGAAGTACCGGATCGCGCCGCGTGCGACAAACGCTGCGAGCCACACCATCACGATGAGCGGCGATGAGTGCACGTAATACACGCCGGGCTTTTCGGTAGCTTTTACCTCACTGTGCCGTCCGCGCAGAAGGCCGAGTGGAATGCCGAGCAGCGCTCCGCCAATGACAATGGCGGCGACTTCCCACGCCGGCGTAGTCGTCGTCATCTGCTCTGCCCAAATCGCAACGCCGGAGAATACGACAAGCATCGCCGGCCGCACCCAAATGCGCGCGACGCTCACACGCATCGGACGCATCATGCGCCAAACGAAAAGCGCGATGACGATGATGTAGATGAGAGCGGTCATTCCGACCGGCGGCTGTCCCGCAGAGTTCATGAATGCACCTTGCAA
>CAZRQS010000192.1:0-1187 GCA_964602255.1 uncultured bacterium
GCGCGCGCCTACGTTACGCCGTATGCCGCTACCGGGCTGGACGAATACTTCGCCGAGAGCTTGCGCGCGTACGTGGAGATTAACGATGCGCACTCGCTTTGGCCGCGCGCCACGCGGGAACGTTTACAGCGGATCGATCCGCAAATGTACGACTACGTGGCGGAGCTATTCGCGAGCGGGTTCGGAACGGCCGCCTAGACTCGATCCGACGCAAATCCGACGGTCCTTTGCGTATGCTCTCCCAAAATGTCTTTGGGGAGAGCAGTAATGAATCGTTCTATAGCACGAGTGGGCGTCGTCGTGTTCCTGTGCGCCTCGGCCCTAACGGTCTCCGGATGCGTCGGTACGCGGGCGATGGAAGCCCAGATTCCGCCAACCGCCGGAGCCACTCAAACTCAAAAGGTTTACGTCGCGGACAGCGGCACGAACGACGTGACGGTCATCGACGCCTCCGGCAAAGTCGTCAAGACGATTCCCGTGGGGCGCTCGCCTTCCGCGATCGCCTTCGACTCGTCGGGTGGTACGCCAACGCATGTGTACGTCACGAACAAAGGCGATAACACCGTTACCGTTCTCAACGCCGCAAACGATAGCGTCGCGGCAACGATTCCTGTGGGCCTTGCACCGACTGCGATGGCGTTCGTTGGCGGCACAGGTGGCGACGACCCGATCTTCGTGGTGAATAGCGGGGACAACACGGTAAGCCGGATCGGCACCAAGTCGCTATCCGTGACGGCGACCTACAAAAGCGGACGCACTCCGATCGCGGTCGCCGCGGCAATCCCCGAGTTCGGTATCCTCAACGCGGACGACGGCACTATTACGGTGGTCAGCAACACATCGCAAAAAACGTTAGCCGTGATTCCCGTTCAGGGCACGCCGGTCGGGCTCAGCCTTGTCGGAGATTTCATGGCCGCGAGCGCGGACGGCCATCTTCAACCGTTCACGTACAACGATAAAACGAACGCGTACGACGCGCAGCCTGCGCTTGTGACGGGCGCGGCTGCACAATACGCGATGCCGCTTTACACGAATGTCTGGGCCCTCATCGACTCGCAAAAGGGCACGGTCGCAATTTACGATACGTTCCGCAAACAAATCGTGCAGACGGTCACGGCGGGTACGGCACCCGTTATGGCCGCTATGGCTTTCACCGGCACGACGGACGTGACGGATTTTCTGTATAT
>CAZRQS010000192.1:1287-5284 GCA_964602255.1 uncultured bacterium
CGCCGTCGCCGACACCAACGCCATCACCGGCACCGACATCCACGCCTACTGCATCTGCGAACCATCTCTACATTGCGAATTACGGCGGTGGAAACGTGGCGCAATATACTGCACCCTTCACCAGCACGTCCTTGCCCGCTGCCACGTTTAGCGACACGACTCCGGTTGGCGGTCCGATTGGAATCGCGGCAAACGCAACATACGTCGTCACCTCGCACGTAACAGGCAGCGTTAGCGCGTATCAGCAGCCCGTCAGCGCATCGAGCACGCCGATGGCAACGTTCGGAGGATCTGCCATCGGTTTGATGACGTTCGACGCGCAAGGCAACCTGTGGGCAACCTCGCAGAACTCATCAGTTGTCGAGTATGTCCCGCCGTTTACAAGCGGCACCGTGGAAGCGAAAAGCCTCACAAGCGGCTTCACGAGCAGCTATGGAATCGCATTCGACGCAAACGGCACCATGTACGTTACGAACTCCGATGCAAGCGCGAGCATCGTGGTATATGCACCCCCGTACACGTCGCCCAGCAATACCTATACGGTTTCCACGCCAAACGCCAGGCTGCACGGCGCTGCGGTCAATGGTTCCAATCTCTTTGTGGCGGACACCGGAAATAACTTGATCTACGTCTACGCGTTGCCGATGACCACGAACATTCCCTCGGAGGCCTTTTCCGCGACCGCGCCAATCGGGCTTGCGTTCGATGCGAACGGCAAACTCTACGTCACGAGCCAAGGCACGGGTCAGATTCAGATCTTTAACCCGCCGTTCAATAGCGGGAGCACACCGGCGGTCACCATCACCGGCGGCGTGAATCAAGCCTTCGGCATCGCGATTGGACCATAGGCCATGCAGCTCACCAGACGCGAGATGGAGATTGCGCGGATGGCGGCGGGCGGGTATCCGCCGCGATCCATTGCGGCGCAAATGAACCTGAGCGTGCGAACCATAGAAAGCGCGCTGCTGGTCATCTACACGAAACTCGGGATCGGGACGCTCGGCGAACTCGATGCCGCGCTGCGCGCGCAGCAGCAGCTCGGGCCATAGAGAGAAAGGAACTGCGGCGGCATGGCAGCCAAAGATTTGCCATGCCGCCGCTATTGCGGTTATTCGGCACGCCGGCGCTCGTCTATGACGACGTGCCGCATCGCCTTGCCGTCCCCGCAAAAGCGCTCGCGCTATTGGGATTGCTCGCCGCCCAGCCCGGCAAGGTGCTGGATCGAGCGCAGATCGCAAGTGCACTTTATCCCGATGAGTCGGATGCGCAGGCGCGTACCGCTGCGCGCCGTCAGTTACATGTGCTGACCAAAGCGCTGCCCGAAGGCGCCTTTGTTCTGACGAAAAACACCGTAAAACTCGGCGACTTGGTTGCAACGGACGTCTCGGTCTTCTTGACCGGCGGCGAAACGCCCGAAGCGATCGCTCGCGCGGTTGCGATGCGAACCGGTGAATATTGCGCGGGTGTTTTCGACAACGCGCTCGATTCTCTAAGAAACGAATTGGATCGCCGGTATGCGGACCTTTTGTGGCGCCTCGCGGATCGAGAGGCTATCGAGGGAAACGCCGGCGGAGCAGTCCGATGGCTGGAGCAACTCGTTGCGATCGATCCGCTCGACGAAAAGCGGGTTCGTACGCTGATGGAGATGCGGTTTGAGCAAGGGGATCGAAGCGGAGCGCTTCGCGATTATCATGCGCTCGTTCAACGTCTGCGTACCGAACTCGACGTTGAGCCGGAAAGCGAAACGGCGGCACTCTTTGGACGCATGCTGTTTTCGGGCGACGCAGCGTCGACTCCGCACAACCTCTATGGACCTTCGACTTCGTTCGTCGGGCGCGAGCGCGAGCTGCGCGAGCTCTCAGCCGAGATTCGCGCACGACGTCTCGTAACGATCTTCGGCCCCGGCGGAGTAGGTAAGACCCGTTTGGCGCTGCGCCTCGCATTCGACGCGCTGGAAGCGTTTCCCGATGGCGTCTGGTTCGTCGATCTGTCACCCCTCAGGAGCGCCTTGGAACTGCACGAGCAGCTCATAGCCCTCTTGCAAGCCAGAGCGTTTGCTTCGAGTCAGGAACCGGAAAGCGCGGTCGTCGGCGAATTGCGCGCTAAGCGCGTTCTGCTCGTTCTCGACAATTGCGAGCACCTTGCCGCGCCGATTGCTGCTTTCGTTCAAAGACTGCTCGCGGAAACCTCATGCACCACGCTGTGCACGAGCCGGCGGCGGCTAGCGGTAGAGGGTGAGCGCGTGTTTATGCTCGAGCCGCTGGACGTTCCACCGTCGCGGCAGCTGCGCGCGGCCGACGCAAAAGCGTTTTCGGCGGTCCGGCTCTTTGCCGAACGCGCAGTCGCAGTTTCGCCTTCACTGCGCATCACCGACGACAACGCACCCGCGGTTTGCGAGATCCTCCGAAGGGTCCAGGGCATGCCGCTTGCCGTTGAAATCATCGCGGCGCGTGCTAATCTGCTGACCATTGACGGCATGCTCAAACGCCTCTCGGAAAACATGGCGTTGCCGGGCCGCGGCACCGATTCCCGCCACGCGAGCGTCGATGCGGCCATCGACTGGAGTTACAGTCTGCTTTCCGAACCGGAGCGGGAGCTTCTTTGCGCGTTATCCGTGTTCGCCGGTGGATGGGACATCGAAGCGGCTGAAGCGGTGTGCGCGCACCAGAAGCAAGACGTGTTCGCGACGTTGTCGGAGTTGGTCGAAAGTTCACTCGTGCGGGCCGAACGCATCGGCGAGCAGATTCGCTATTCGATGTTCGAGATGACGCGGGAGTTCACGATGGCTCGCCTATCGCCCGATGCTGCAGCGGCAATAAGCGCACGCCACGCGCACTTTTACACCGGGCTTGCGCGTGACTACGCTCGGCATTTCAAGTCCGAGCGCGAGGTGCAATACTACAGCAAGCTCGACGATGACTATGCGAATTTCCGCACAGCGGCGGCGTGGGCGCTGGCAAACGATCTTTGCCTGGCGGCGCAACTTGTCGCGGCGCTGTGGCGATACGCGATCTTCACGTGGCGTATGCGCGACCTTCAGCCGCTCGCAGCGGCGGTGTTCGCACACGAACAGTCTTGCGATGCGCAGACGTTGGGGCAAGTTCATCTTGCAGCCGGAATGTTCGCCAAGGAGCAAATGGAGCATGACGAGGCGGCACGGCATTTGGAGGTTGCGCTACGCCTGTTTCGTGAGTCCGACGACGCTTCGGATGAGGCCGACACCCTTTACGCGCTCGCCATCGTAAAATTCAATCATGGTGATTTACCGGCCGCGCGCGAGTTGTACGAACAATGCTTGACGTTGCAAGAAGGCGCCAAAGACGCCAAAGGCATTGCGGCGACGACAGCTAACCTGGGCGCAATCGCGCATAACCTCGACGATCTCGAAGGCGCGGCTGCATTGTACCGGCGCGCCTTGGCGGGATTCCGGGCGACGGGCAACGAGCGGGGAATTGCGTATGCGTATCGTTCGCTCAGCTTATTGTATCAGGATCTCGGACGCGCCCAAGAAGCGATTGAAGCCGCGGAGCTGTGTGTTGAGGCGTACGAGAAGCTGGGCGAACAGTCGCGACTGGCGGACGGGCTTCTCACGTTGGGTAATACGCTCGCGATGATCGGGCGCGCGCAAGAATCGTTTGCGGCGTTCGCGCGTGCGTTTGCGGCGCTGGTGTTGGCACCACATCCGCTTTTCGAGGCGCTTTCATTGCTGGGATACGCCAATACGGCTCATCTGGTTGGCGACAATCTGGAAGCAGCACGCGCCGCCGGAAAAGGTCTTTCGGAAATAGAGGAGCGGAACATCGGGTTGGGCGTCGGCTATGCAAAGTTCGTCGACGATCTCATCGCACGCATCAAGACCCAGCTCGGTGAAGAACAATTCGAGGCTGCATCCTTCGCCGGACGTCAGACGGCAATTCGGGAGTTTGCGAAACGCGCCGAAATCGCCGGGCATTCCCGATCCGCGTCGCCACCAGCATGACGGGAGTTTTCGTCACAT
>CAZRQS010000193.1:0-5279 GCA_964602255.1 uncultured bacterium
TGTGACAAAGTGTAGCACTGTGACAAAGTGTAGCACACTAAGTGTTTAGTCTGTCGCCCTGGAGCCTGTCGAAGGGCGACAGGCTCAGGGTAACTAGCTGAGGCGGGCGCGGCTTTTGCGTTCGAGTAGCCGGAATAAAGCGTCCATAATTACGGCGAGTGCGGCGGCCGGGATGCTGCCCGCTAGTGTTTGCTCGACGTATTTTCGTTGTAAGCCTAGGAATATTTCGTCGCCCAAACCGCCTGCGCCGACGTACCCACCAAGCGTTGCAATGGCAATCAGCGCAACCGTGGCCAAACGTAATCCGCCGATTAGCAGCGGCGCGGCAAGCGGCAATTCAACGCGCCAAAACACTTGGCGGCCAGACATGCCAAGGCCGCGTGCGGCATCTTTCTGCGCCCATGGAACGCTTTGTAGCGCCGTAGCGATGCCGCGAACGAGAATGAACTGCGCGTAAGCCCCCAACACCAGAATGACCGGCACAGCGCCCAGTCCTAAATACCGTACGGCAATTGCTAACAGCGCGAGCGACGGAATGACGTAAACAATGCCGGCCGCTCCGAAGATCGGCGCTGCTATGCGGGGAACGCGCGCGGCCAAAACCCCGAGCGGAACCGCTATAACGAGCGCCACCGCTAGTCCGCCGAACACCAGCACGAGATGTTGCACCATGAGCGCGCCGATGTGCGCGAGGTGCGACTGTAGATACGTCATCGGCGCCGCAGCGCTAAGCGCACATCGTCGAACGTCAGCATGCCGATGCCCTGGCCGTCGCGTTGCACGGCCAGCCGCTGAGCGCCGGTCAAGAACGTGTTGAGCGCTTCGCGTAACGTCGCGTCCGCAGCGATCGTCCCATCGGGCACCCCATCCTGCTGCGGCTGCATCGCGTCTCGCACGCACAGCAATGAAAGCCGGCGTACCACGTCGGGTGTATCGAGCAGCTGCTCTACATACGGCGTCGCGGGCGCCGTAAGGATGTTGAGCGGCGTGTCGTGCTGCTCGACCTTGCCCTCACGCATGACGACGATGCGATCCGCCAAACGCAAAGCTTCGTCTACATCGTGCGTTACGAACAGTATCGTCGTGTGCAGTTGCGAAGCGATGCGTGATATCTCGTCTTGCAGCGAGGCACGAACGATCGCGTCGACCGCACCGAACGGCTCGTCCATCAGCAGGACGGGAGGCTCAGCGGCAATCGCGCGCGCCACACCGACGCGCTGCTGCTCGCCGCCGGAGAGTTCGCGCGGATAGCGCGTGCGATACCGCTGCGGATCAAGCCCTACCAGTTCGAGCAACTCATCGACGCGCCGATCTATTCGGGCTCTTTCCCAACCCAGAAGCGATGGGACGACGGCGATATTCTGTGCAACCGTCATGTGCGAGAACAACCCTACGGCTTGAATAACGTAACCGATTGTTCGGCGCAACTGAACGGGGTCGATCTGCGCGTTGTCTTGGCCGTTGATATATACCGTGCCGGATTGCGGGATCACTAAGCGATTGACGGTACGAATGAGCGTGCTCTTCCCGCAACCGGAAGGCCCGAGCAGCACCGTGAACGTTCCGCCTTCGACCTGAAGCGAGATTCCATCAATCGCGTTGCGGTCCGATTGCGGATAGCGGACCGTCACCGACTCGAAGCGGACGGCCTTCAGGTCAAGTGCTCCTTGACGAATTGCCCGGCGATGTCGGCCGGGTCCGCTTTCTGCACGTTGAACGCGTAGTTGAAACGCCGCACGGCCGAATCCGTAAGTAGCGGCGAGACGCGACCCAGGACCTGTGCGATCTGCGGATGCGCACGCAGCGCCTGATCGCGCACCACGGGCGCAATATTATACGGCGGCCAAAAATGTTTGTCGTCTTGCAAAAGCACCAAATGATAGGTGTCGATTTGCGAATCGGTGGTGAACGCCGTGGCAACCTGCGCGTCGCCGTGAAGCAGCGCGTCGTATTGCAACCCGATCTCGTACGTGCGCACGTCCTTGAATCTAAAACCACCGTAGAATTTTTGCAGTCCGGGTAGTGCGTCGGCACGCGTCACGAACTCCGGAATCGCGGCCAAACTCAATTTCGATGCTGCACGCGCGCATTGCGAGAGCGTGCGCACGTTATAACGCTGCGCCACCGCGGCGGTTAGGGCCAGTCCCTGAGAATCGTTGACCGGCGACGGAGGCAGCCATGTAAACCCATAGCGCTTGGCGTACGCCGTCTTCACGGTTTCAAAGAGTTGCCTGGCCTCGCGTACCGGCGGAAGGTGCAGTACGTCGATCAATCCCGTTCCCGTGTACTCGGGATACAGATCGATGTCGCCGTGCTGCATGGCTTCGGTTGCAATTTGCGTGCTGCCCAGATTCATGTGCCGCTCGACCGAAAGACCCGCGCGTTCGAGTGCTGCTGCGTAAATTTCGGCGACGATGATGTTTTCGCCGAAATTTTTCGAGCCGACTCGGACGGCGTTTGCGTGTCCGGCGCTGCATTGCGGCAGAACGAGCGCAGCGCCGATCAGCGCGAGCGACTCCTTGCGAGTAACGGTCAAGCGGGTTCTCCTACGCGGTTTTGTACGAATGCGAGAATGAATTCCGTAAACAGCGCGATCGCGGCGATTGCAACGACGCCCGTCCACAACCGTTCGGGCTGGTTGGCTTGCAGTCCGGTCGTGATGTATTCACCAAGACCGCCGGCGCCGATGAACGAGGCGAGCACGGCACTGCCGATGACCTCTGTTGCCGCAGTGCGTACGCCGGAGAAAAGAACCGGAAACGCGAGCGGCCATTCTACACGCACGAGTTGCTGCGCCGGCGTCATGCCCATTCCGCGCGCCGCGTCGAGCACTGCGGGCGGGATGCCGCGAAATCCCAAATCGGTGTTGATGAGGACCGGCGCCGTTGCAAGCAGCGTGAGCGCGACGAGGGCGGGCAAAAAACCGACGCCGAAGAGCGGAAGCATGAAGGTCAGGATCGCCAAGCTCGGCACGACGCGCCCAATGTTGCCGAGCGCGAGCACCGGCGCACGAGCCCATGGAACGTGCGATGTGAGCATGCCGAGGGGGACGCCCACCACGGCGCCGGCACCCAGCGCTGTAAAGGCAAGCGCCAGATATGCCCAGGTGTGCGAGGCTAAATCCTCCCAGTTCACCGCCTAGACTTTCCGCACGAGGCGGCGAATCCCAGGTTCCCTATGCTCTCGCGCACGGAGATTCGAGTCGCCGGCGAGGTCGCGGCACCTCCCCCGCTCGACGATCCTTCACTCTACATTAGTCGCGAACTCTCGTGGCTTGAGTTCAATGACCGTGTGCTCGAGGAAGCCCTCGACGAGCGCACACCCTTGCTGGAGCGCGTCAAGTTCGTCGCCATTTACAGCACGAACCTCGACGAATATTTCATGATCCGGATCGCCGCGCTCAAGCAACAAATCGAGGCGCAGATCTTCAGGCGCTCGGAAGACGGCCGCACGCCGTCCGAACACTTGCTCGCGATTTCCGAGCGGCTGCGCATCTCGCTCGCGCGCCAGATGCACCTGCTCAACAGGACGCTGCTGCCGGCGCTGAGCGATCACGGCATCAAAATCAAACGCATCGCCGAACTGAACGAAGAGCAGCAGGCGTCACTCGAGCGCACATTCGACGATCGCGTCTTTCCGGTGCTCACCCCGCTAGCGGTGGACTCGGGGCACCCGTTCCCGTACATTTCGAATCTCTCTCTGTCGCTTGCGGTCGAGCTGGAAGAAGTCACGCCGGATGGCCTAGAGCTGCATTTTGCGCGCGTGAAGATTCCGCAGACGCTGCCGCGTTTCGTGCCGATCGATTCGGCTCCGGAAGGCGAGCGGTGGTTCGTCATGATGGAAGATCTCATCGCGCATCATTTGAAGGCGCTCTTCCCCGGCATGGAGGTGCGCGAGTCGTACCTGTTCCGCGTGACGCGCGACGCCGACCTGGATCTGCAAGAAGACGAAGCGGACGATCTGCTGCGTGCTATCGAGTCGGAGCTGCAAAAACGCCGCTTCGGCGAGCCGGTCCGGTTAGAGATCGAGCGCGGCATGCCGGAGTACATGCGCGACTTGCTGCTCAACGCGCTCGGTTTAAGCACGACGGATTGTTACGAGATCGAAGGCACCATGGGCCTTGGCGATCTGCACACGATCGCGAATTTGCCCGACTACCCACAGCTGCACGATCCGCCGTTTACTCCGGCTATTCCGAAACGGCTCATCGGCGTAACCGACATGTTCGCCGCGATGCGCGAAGCGGATATTCTTCTGCACCATCCCTACGAGTCGTTCGATCCGGTCGTACAGTTCTTGCGACAGGCAGCTAGCGACGAACGCGTGCTCGCGATAAAGTCCACGCTGTACCGGACGTCGGGCAAAAACTCGCCGATTGTCGCCGCGCTGCTCGAAGCTGCGGAGAACGAGAAGCAAGTGGCCGTCCTCATCGAGCTCAAAGCGCGCTTCGATGAAGAGAATAACATCGAATGGGCCAGGCGCCTAGAGCGCGCGGGCGTCCACGTCGTCTATGGCTTTGCCGGTTTGAAGACCCACGCCAAAGCGACGCTGATCGTGCGTGAAGAAGACGACGGTATCCGGCGATACATGCACTTCGGCACCGGTAATTATAATGAAAAGACCGCGCGGCTTTATACCGACCTGAGTCTGTTCACGTGCCGCCCCGAACTCGGCGCCGACGTGACGCAGCTCTTCAACGCGCTCACGGGCTTTGCCAAGATTACCGATTACGAAGACTTGCTCGTTGCGCCGGTCAATCTGCGCCGCGAACTCACCGAGCTCATCGAGCGCGAGACGGAGCATGCACGCGCCGGCCGTCCGTCGGGCATTCGCGCGAAACTCAATGCGATCACCGACGGAGAGATCGTGCGCGCGCTGTATCGCGCGTCGCAGGCCGGTGTGCCAATCGATCTGTTCATACGCGGCATGTGCGTGCTGCGGCCGGGTGTGCCCGGCGTGAGCGAGACGATCCGTGTGCGCAGCATCGTCGCGCGCTTGCTCGAGCATTCGCGCATCGTTGCGTTCGAGAACGGCGGTGACCGTGAGATTTTTGTCGGATCCGCCGACTGGATGGGACGCAATCTCGACCGTCGCGTCGAGACGATGGTGCCTGTTCTGGATCCGCTACTGGCAGAAACCATCTATGGGCAGATCATCGCCATTATTGCGGCGGACAACGTGAAGGCGCGCGAACTGCAGCAAGACGGCACGTACAAACGGCTGCGACCTGACGGCAAGATGCCGGTGAATGCGCAGCAAGTGTTTCTCACGCAAGCACA
>CAZRQS010000194.1:0-5160 GCA_964602255.1 uncultured bacterium
AAAGCGCCGCTCGTCTGCCGCGCCATGGCACGCCGATAAGGTTCGGCAGCGCGTCAATCAAGAACGTCAACGCCGTTATGGTAACCCATGCGAGCGCGACCGCGTGAATCCACGCAAAGCCGTATAGCGCGTTGTAGAGATTGCCGCCCCAGGCGGCCCAGAAGATAAGGAGCCAGGAAAACCCGTGAGCGAGTTGAGCGTAGACGCGCGCGAACGCGTTCACGACCTACGCGGACACCAGTGAACCGAACCGTTCGATATCGACGTTACCGCCGCTGATGATGATTCCGACGGACTTGTCGCGCACGTCGAGCTTTCCGCTCATCACCGCGGCAAGGCCAGCGGCGCCGCTCGGTTCGATCACGATTTTCATCCGCTCGAATGCAAAGCGCATCGCTTCACGCAGCTCGTCGTCGGTCACCGTAACGATACCGTCCGCAAGCGTGCTCACAATCGAAAACGTCAGCTCTCCGGGAGACTGCGTCTGCAAGCCGTCAGCGATGGTTTTCGGCACGTCGATATGTACGGGTTTGCCGGCTTGAAGCGACTGCTGGAAATCGTTTCCTGCTTGCGGCTCGACGCCGTAAAGTTCGATCGAGGGGCTTAAAGCGCGTGCCACGACGGCGGTACCTGAAAGCAGCCCGCCTCCGCCACACGGCGCAACGATCATTTGCAAATCACGATCTTCCGCCAGCAGCTCCAGTGCAACCGTGCCTTGACCCGCGATGATGTGCGGGTCTTCAAACGGCGGGACCAGCGTTGCGCCGCGCTCATCGCAGATCGCTTGCGCGATCTCGGTGCGGTGCGAGCGGAAGCGATCGTAGAACACGACCTCGGCGCCGTACTCCTGCGTCGCGGCGACTTTTGCTTTCGGCGCATCGGACGGCATAACGATCGTCGCAGGAACGTCGAGCAGTTTGCTCGCGAGCGCAACACCTTGCGCGTGATTTCCGCTGGAGAACGCGACCACGCCGCCGCGCCGCTGCGCTTCGTCGAGCTGCACGATGCGATTATATGCCCCGCGAAACTTGAACGCGCCCATCCGCTGAAAGTTTTCGCATTTCAAATGCACGCGCCCGCCGGTGAGCGCGTCAAGGGTGCGTGACGTGAGGACCGCCGTACGGTGCGCGATCCCGTCTAGGCGCGCAGCTGCTGCGCGCACTTCGTCGAGCGTTACGTTTTCTGCGGTTGTGCTGCGTGTATCCACCAGTATTGGACCTTTCCGTCGGATCCGACTTTCATGACCTCATGGTAGGGACGCTTGGCGAAATTCACGTCGAAGCACAGATAGCTGGGACGATTACACCACGCTGCCGTCGTTTGCCTGAGGCCTTGGTACGCGCCCTGTTGATTGAGCTCGTCCGAAAGTTCGGCTACGCGAACGCGCGTGATCTCACCTTTGATCGCGGGATCGAAATCGCTCATCACCGGTGCCATGTTATTGCTGATGACCGCACGGGTGATTTTATCGGCTTCGCGTTCGCTGCGGTTCGGACCGCCGCAACCTGCGAGACCGGCAAGACTAAGCGCTACGAGCGCCAGTGCCCAAAACTTGTTCATCGCTCTTCCCCTGATCGATAGCGGTAAATTCGACAAACCGCAGCTTGGGATTCCATTCTTCCGCGAGCCGCAGACTCCAGTCCGACTCGAACAGCGCCACGGGGCGGCCGTCCCAATCTTCCACGAGCCTGGCGTTCGAAGGCATCTGCGCGCGCTTGACGAGGTCGGCGTCGCCATGTACGCGCCGTGCAACGCTGTACGGCAGCGTCGTGAAGATGGTCTTCACGTTGTACTCGGACTCCAAACGATACTTCACGACTTCGAACTGAAGCGCGCCGACAGCAGCAAGGATCGGTTCGGTTCGCATCGAGCCGAACGGATACATGACTTGAATGGCGCCCTCTTCACGCAGTTGAGCAATTCCCTTACCGAACGATTTGTACGTCGAAGTATCGATACTGCGGACCGATGCGAAATGTTCCGGCGCGAAGGACGGCACCCGCTCGAACTCCAGCGTCTGGCTGGAACCTCCCGAGGGCTCGCATAACGTGTCGCCGATGGCGAAGACGCCGGGGTTCGCAAGGCCGACCACGTCGCCTGCGTAAGCGGCCTCCAGCGACTCGCGCTCGCTCGCAAATAACCGCATTGCGCGGGAAAGGCGTACTTCTTTGCCTGTGCGAGCGTTGCGCACCGTCATGTCTCGTTCGAATTTGCCCGAGCACACGCGTACGAATGCGACGCGATCGCGATGCCGGGGATCCATATTCGCTTGAATTTTGAACACGAAGCCACTGAATTGCTCGCTGGCCGGATCGACAGGGCCTTCATTCGAAATGCGCGGCACCGGCGGCGGGCTCATCGTGACGAAACGGTCGAGGAAGAGTTGCACGCCGAAGTTCGTGACGGCGCTTCCGAAGAACACGGGCGTGACGTCGCCGCGCAGCATTGCCTGCGCGTCGAACTGCGCGCCCGCACCTTCGAGTAATTCCAGCCCATCGCGAAACTCATTGAACGACTGTTCGTCGAGCATCGAGCGAATCTGCGGGTCGTGCACGTCCGCAACTTGCACGTGCGCTCGTTTGGCGCCGTGCGCGCTGCGCTCGAACAAATGCACTTCACGCGTACCGCGGTCGTACACGCCTTTGAACGAAGGCCCGTTGCCGAGCGGCCAGTTCATCGGAAACGCACCGATGCCGAGCACGTTCTCGAGTTCATCGAGCAGCTCGAGCGGATCGCGGCTGGGCCGGTCCATCTTGTTGATGAACGTGAAAAGCGGAATGCGGCGCGCGCGGCAGATCGCAAAAAGTTTTTTCGTTTGCGGTTCGACGCCTTTGGCCGCGTCGATCAGCATGACCGCGCTATCGGCAGCGAGCAGCGTGCGATACGTGTCTTCACCGAAATCTTGGTGGCCCGGCGTATCGAGCAGATTGATCGTGAATCCGCTGTAAGGAAATTGCAGCACGGTCGAGGTGATCGAAATACCGCGCTGTTTCTCGAGCTCCATCCAGTCGCTGGTGGCTGCGCGTTGCGCACGGCGCGCGGAAACTTGTCCGGCCGTCTGAATCGCTCCGCCGTACAATAGCAACTTTTCCGTCAGCGTCGTCTTACCGGCGTCCGGATGCGAAATGATGGCGAACGTGCGCCGCTTTCCTATCTCTTCGGTGATACTCATGGTTGAACTTCGTATACTCTCAATTCGTACCCGCCTTCGGTGCCGCGGAGCAGGGCGATGTGACGGGCCCCTGCGTACAGCCGTGCGGGCGGCGGTATCCGCAAGCGGTCGCCGTCGCGTTGCACGTAGATCGTTTCATCCACGACTCGTAGCGTACAGTCCGCGTACTGCAACGTTTGCGGCGGCCGGACCATCCGTACGTCTTTCGGCAGATGGGCGTTGATATAATCCAGCGTGCCGGCTGTCGATTTGCTCTGTTGCACAAAACACTCCGGAAGCGCGGAAAGCGCCCACGGCGCATCGCCTTTGAACGCCACAGCGTGCCGCTGCGAGGGCGGCGGCGTTTGCGCGGCTTTTGGCGGAACGCTCGCGTAAACGGACGCGACCTTTAGCCCGAGGCGTTCGCGGTTGGCATACCCTGCGACGATTACAACGCCCGTCACGACGATGACGGTTGCAATAACGAGATATCTAAGCAGCGCTTTCAGCCGGTTCGCGCAGTGCGCCCGAATCTCCGAGCGTCATGCGAGCCGCACCGATGGACCAGTCCGCCATGCCGTAATAGAAGTCGAAAACACGCGGTCCGAGATCCGGGCGCGGATCGATGGCCGTCGGGAAAACGACGTTGTCGACGATGCCGCGCAGTTCGCTCTCCGACTCCGGCGTGAGCACCGGTTTCGGCGAACGGTAGATGATTTTGTGCGGTTGCTCTGCATCGTGAATCATAATGCCGGCGCTGTACCGCAGCTTCGGTTTGCTCGTCGTGTGATCGATCACGTCGACCGCGTGGAAAAGCGACATCCATCCTTCGGCGATGCGTACCGGCGGCGTACCCGCACCGAGTTTGAGCGATCCCCATTGATTGTCCGGCGACATGACCAGAACGCTCTCGCAAACATCCAGCAACTTCTCGCGATCGCGCAGAACCGGTTCGAACGGAATGTACGCCATGCGAATCGATTCACGATCGGCAAACGGCATACGTTCGATCATTGGAATCGCCGCTCGTCCATCGACTGCGGAAAGATGCAACATGGGCCGGTGGTACAGGGCGAGCGATCTCACGCCGTTAGGCGAGGTCACCGGTTCGGGAAAGAAGGCCGCGTCTTTATCGTCACCGATATGCATGCCCGGTTTGTCGAAATGCAGCAAACCGATGCGTTCCCACGTGAACGCATCGTGCGATACCGCAACGCCGATACGAGGGCCTTGCGGGCCAAACGCTGTGTACGCCATGACGTACAGATCGAGGTCGGCAATGAACGTTACGCGCGGATCTTCGCAACCGTATCCCGGATGCGGGCGCAGTTCGTACGGAGCCTCGGGTTCGAGCGCAAATCCGTCGCGTTCATACGTGAAACGATCGCTTTGCGCGCGGCATTTCACCAGGCCGACGCGTGAGATATTGCCGCGCGCAACATCGCGTGGATACAGCAGCAACTCCCCCGAGCGGCTACGCGCCGACGCGGGGTTCAGGGTGCCTTCGGCTTCGGTAGGATCGCCGTTCGGCTCGACGGCCAAACCCAGGCGCTCCACGTTCACGTCAAACTGAATAGCTTCGTGTGCCAGCATCAAACCTCTACTGAAACGCCACTCGCGCGCGCACAGTTTCCAAAGGAAGTAACGATTTCGTGCGGTAGGCGACCCGAATTTGAAGCAAACATATCGAGATCGCTCGAGCCGTCCAGCAGGACGAGTTCGGATGCCGTATCATCAAGGCGCGACGCGCGCGCAGTCACATACTGCATACCAACCGATAAGATATCGTCCGTGCCGGCAAGGTCCTTAGGCAAACCGTCAGCATAGCCGCACCGCGCCGTGGCTATCGTCTCCCCCATCCGAAGCATGGTACCCCCATATCCCAAACGCGTCCCGGGCGAATGTCGCTCCACCCTCACTACGGGAGCGATTACCCGCAGGGCGCAGCGAACGCCGCTGACTTTTGGGCCACCCGTTGCGCCAAACAGCCCCACGCCTACACGCACGGC
>CAZRQS010000195.1:0-5153 GCA_964602255.1 uncultured bacterium
GGGTGACAATGGGTGACAATGGGTGACAATGGGTTTAGAAGTACGAAAATTGGCCGATTTGGTTGGCCGTCGTTTCCGTGAAGTACAGCTTTTGATCCGGGCCGAGCGTGATCCATGTCGCGCCTGAGGTCGCGGTCTTGATCGGGTACTCGGTGTACGTCAGGGAATTGACGTTGAATTGACCGATGGCGTTGTTCGCACTATCGACGAGGTCGATGTTGTTGAAGACGTCCAGTATGAGGCCGAGTGCGCTCTTGGCGCCGGTCAGCGGGTATTCGTTGAGCACGCCGGTTGTCGTAAGGCGTCCCAGTTTCGGTGCCGCCGGGTTGTTTTCGGTGAACCACAGCGCGCCGTCGGGACCAACGATGATGTTGTACGGATTCGCGCCGGCCGCCAAAGCATATTCATGGTCGACCGTGTTGGTTGCCACGTTTAGATGCCCGATCTTCGCGGCGTTGTTTTCGCAGAACCAAATGTTGTTGTCAGGGCCCTGCGTGATGCCTTGCGGATTCGCGTTCGCAGTGGGAATCGCGAAAGGTCCGGTAATCGTACCGCTCGTCGTGATCTCACCGATGGCGTTCGCGCCCGGATCGGTGAAGTA
Organism: uncultured bacterium; assembly: GCA_964602255.1. GTDB lineage: Bacteria > Vulcanimicrobiota > Vulcanimicrobiia > Vulcanimicrobiales > Vulcanimicrobiaceae > CAZRQS01. The sequence continues at coordinate 602 of CAZRQS010000195.1, forward strand.
CATCGTGTTCTGCACCACACCATTGGTCAGGAACTGCGGCTTGGAGTTCGCCCACGCCACCGCGTATTCGTTGGTTGCACCCGTCGTGAACGAGGTGATCGTCGAGATGCTATGGTTCAGCGACTCCGTGAACCAAATGTTACCGTCGCCGACGCTCACGAGGATGCCGGCGGGTCCGGCGGCGGCGGTCTTCGTCTTGATCTCCTTGATAACGCCGCCCGTGGTGAGCTGGCCGATCTGGCTTGCGGCCTGTTCGCTGAAATAGAGAAAGCCGTCGCGTCCGGTGACGATCGCGAAGGGCGAGGAACTCGCCGTGGTCACCTTATATTCGAAGCTGACGTTTGGCGTTACCGGAGCCGGCGTGGGCAGCGGGCCGCTCCCGATGACTTTGCCGTTTCCGCACGCGGCAAGCGTAAGAGCACAGAAGATACTGACGGCCCCCAGGCCAACTGAACCCCGCAAACTCGTCTCCTTTTAAATAGGGCGCCCGCGTGAGGGGCGCGCCAAGCCTCGGGCCTATTCGTCGCACCTCTAGGGGCTCCCGCCGAGGCATGCGGGCGATTAAGAGTTGGTCTTGCGCTGTTGTGCATAGGCGCCTTGGCCGATGATACGTCTAGACGCTCGACGAGCGTGACGTATGGCTAGACCTGAACAAACAGAAAAGGCCACACCGAAGCGCCGGGAAGAGGCGCGACGCCGTGGCCAAGTCGCCAAGAGCCCCGACCTCGCCGGTGCAGCAGTTTTTCTTGCCGGCGTTTTCGTGTTGCACGCGCTCGCGTCCAAGACGCTGAGCTCCGTCGGCGCAACCACGCAGGCGATTCTTTGGCGCATTCACGAGCATCAAGATTTTACGATCAGCTCCGTGTGGATGCTGTACCTGCGAGCATTCGGATCGGCGAGTATGCTGCTCGGCGTATTGTTCGGTGCAGCGCTCGTGGCCGCCGTCGGCGTGAACCTCCTGCAGACCGGCGCCCTGTTCTCGTTGACGCCGATCACGCCGAGCTTCAAAAAGATCAATCCGTTCACGGGCGCTCAGCGTCTGCTTTCAAAGCAGGTTCTCGTCAATCTCGGCAAACAGCTGCTCAAGCTCGGCGCTGTGCTGCTCATCGTGTACACGTCGATCGCCGGAAATTTGAATTCGCTGCTTGCGATCGGACAAATGCCGGCCTCGCAGCTGATCGGTTTCGTCGGCGACCTCTCGTTCAGCATCACCTGGAAGTTCGGATTTCTTCTCGTCATCGTCGCGCTGCTCGATTATGCATACGAGCGCTGGCAGTACGAAGAGAGCCTGAAGATGTCCAAGCAAGAGGTAAAGGACGAGTACCGTCAGTCCGAGGGCAATCCGGAAGTTCGCGGCGCGGTCAAACGCCGCCAACGCGAGTTTGCGCGGCGCCGTATGATGGCCGCCGTTCCTAAAGCCACTGTCGTCGTGACCAATCCGACGCACTTCGCCGTCGCGCTGGAGTGGGATGAAATGAAGATGGACGCGCCGGTCGTCGTCGCCAAGGGCGCAGATCTCATCGCCAAACGGATTCGAGAGATCGCAACCGAACACCGCATTCCGATTATGGAGAATCCGCCGCTCGCGCGGACACTCTATGCGAAGGTTGAACTCGATCAAGCGATTCCGCCGAATCTCTATGCGGCCGTCGCTCAAATCATTGCCTTCGTGTACAAGCTCAAACGAAAGACGATCGCGTAATGGCAACCGCCTCACCGTCGCCGGGCAACCTCGGAGCGCGCATCGGCGCGACCGCACCGATTTTTATCGCGGGCGCATCGGTCATGCTCGTGCTGCTGCTCATCGTGCCGATGCCGCCGGTCATACTCGACTTTCTGCTCACGCTCAACATCATGGTGGCGCTGCTCATCATCGGCGTGTCGCTCTACGCTGAGAATGCGCTCGCGTTCAGCGTCTTTCCGACGCTGCTGCTGATCATCACGCTCTTCCGGCTCTCGCTCAACATCACGGCGACGCGGCAAATTCTCTCGCACGGGTACGCGGGAGAAGTGATCAATTTCTTCGGCCAAGTCGTGATTTCGGGCAACTACGCGGTCGGCTTCGTCATCTTCCTAATCCTCATCATCATTCAGTTCGTCGTCATTACGAACGGTGCCGGACGCGTCGCTGAAGTTGCCGCACGCTTCACGCTCGACGCAATGCCCGGTAAGCAGCTCGCTATCGACGCCGATTTGAACGCGGGTCTTATTACGGAAGCCGAAGCCCGTCAGCGCCGCAAAGATATTCAGCGCGCCGCGGACTTCTATGGCGCAATGGACGGCGCGAGCAAGTTCGTACGCGGCGATGCGATTGCGGCGCTCATCATCGTGGCCATCAACACGGTGGGCGGCTTCATCGTCGGCGTCGCGCAAGAGCGCATGACGCTTTTGCAATCGCTGCAGCACTTCACGCTGCTGACCGTCGGCGAGGGCATCGTCACGCAGATTCCCGCGCTGCTGATCTCGACGGCCACCGGCATCGTCGTCACGCGCGCTGCAAGCGAAGGCGACTTCGGCCGGGATCTCACAAAGCAGCTCAGCGGACAGCCGACGGCGATTCTCATCGCGGCGATCATGATGACGCTCTTTGGTCTGGCCGGTTTGGTGCGCTGGTTCATGTTACCGCTCGCGGCGCTGCTCTTCGTGCTCTATTTCCGCCAGCGCGGCAAAACGCCGGAACAGCGTACCGGAACGTTACCGGCCGCGCAGCAAGCCGGCGCCATTGCCGGCGGCATTCAACCGCCCGCGGTCAAACCTGCCGAGTCGGTTGTGCCGCTGCTCTCGTACGATCCGATGGAACTGGAGATTGGCTTCGGTCTCATTCCGCTCGTCGACACGACGCAAGGCGGCGATCTGCTCGAACGCATTACCCTCATCCGCCGTCACGCCGCGCGCGATCTCGGCATCGTTGTTCCGCCGATTCGCGTTCGCGACAATCTGCAGCTCAAGCCGAGCACGTACGTTGTAAAGATTTACGGCTTGGAAGTCGCCTCTGCGGAAGTCATGGTCAGCCGACTGATGGCAATGAATCCGGGCACCGCGATGCAGCCCATCGACGGCATTCCAACCACCGAGCCGGCGTTCAATCTGCCCGCGCTGTGGATTCCGGAATCGGCGAAAGCGGAAGCGGAGATGTCCGGCTATACCGTCATCGATCCGACGAGCGTTATCGCGACGCATCTCACCGAGATCATCAAGAGCCACGCGCCCGATCTGCTCGGACGCCAGGAGGCCTCGGCGCTGCTCGACAACGTCAAGACGCACTATCCGGTGGTCGTCGAGGAACTCGTTCCGAACCTTCTCACCGTCGGCGAGGTGCAGCGCGTGCTGCAGAATCTCTTACGCGAGCGCATTCCGATTCGCAACCTGCTGCTGATTCTGGAAAGCCTAGCCGACGCGGCGCGCGTGAGCAAAGACATCGACTTCCTCACCGAGCGCGTGCGCGCGGCCATGGCGCGCCATATCTGTGCGGAATACGCCGAGGATGGATTACTCTCGGTCATCACCGTCGACCCGCGTCTGGAGTCGCTGCTGGGCGAGGCCGTCCGGCGCGGCGAGGATGCATATGCGCTGCTCGATCCGAATACGGTGGCGAAGATCTACAGTTCGCTTAGCAAACAGATGCAGACGGCTCAGGCATCGGGGCTGCACCCGATCGTTCTGTGCTCGCCGTCGGTGCGTTTAGCACTCAAACGTTTGACCGAGCGCGCTGCGCCGCAGCTGGTGGTCCTCTCGTACTCCGAGATCGCCGCCGGATTGCAGGTGGAATCGATCGGACAGATATCGACCACGGATGAGGTCCATGAGCCTATGGAGAGCGCTCTATGATATTCAAATCGCTGTTTAGGAAGACCGGCAAGAGTGCCGTGCCGGAAGAAAAACTTCCGGTGCTCCACTCGTTTGTCGACGTCAGCGTTACGGGCCGCGCCATGCGTTCGGTTTCGGTCGAAGAAGTCGGACCCGATCACATCGTCGTGGGTGACGTTATCGGCCGGGCCGGTGAGCGCGGGGTCTTCATTTACCAGAACCCCATGGGCAAATTCCGGTTCGGCGCGACCATCTCCGTCGTCCAGGAAGGCCGAACGCACTTCGAGATGCCCGCGAAGATAGAGTCCCTCGCCGGTGGAGGCTCACAGAAGCGCTCCAACGTGCGTTTGGACACCCTCATGCAAGGTCTCTGGCGCATGGCGCCCGGCGGCCACGGCGTGGGTGAATTCATCAAAGGCAGCATCCGGGACATCAGCCGCGGCGGCTGCGCGCTCATCATGGACCGGCAATGTAAAACCGGGCAGTGGCTCGAGGTAAAGATCGTGCTGCGCAACGATACCCCGCCACTCAGCGTGCTCGGCGAGGTGATGCGCGTCGAACAAGTGCCCACCTCGGGAAAATTCTCGCATGGCCTTCGCTTTCACGGGGTCAGCCCCGACGAAGACCGCGCCATCCTCGATTTCATCAACCGCAGACAGGCGGAATTGCGAAGCCGCGGCCTAGCCTAACTCGCTTGTTTTCCTAAGAAAAATCGGCAATCCGGCCGATTGAAAGTTGGGTGCCC
>CAZRQS010000196.1:0-5125 GCA_964602255.1 uncultured bacterium
CGGTAAGGACAGCGCGCGCGCTCCATGCGAAAATCCATGCCACCGGTACGCCCCATAAACCGATGTGCAGCACGCGAATGCAGATGTACGATGCGGGAAAGACCAACAAACTCGTCACGATGCCGATGGTCATCGAGAAGCGCGTATCGCCGGACGCGCGTATCGGCGCCATCGAAACCATCGACCAGCCTTTGAGCGGTAACGTCGCCATGTGAACGGCGAGCGGCCACGCTGCAACCGATGCGACAGTAGCGTTGAGTGTGATGACAAACGCGGCGGGCCACGCCAGCAGCGCCGCAATCAAACCCGTTGCAGCGCTGATCCGGAACGCAACGACCCTCGAGCGGCGAAAGAACGACTTTGCACCCTCGATGTCGCGCGCGCCCAGCCGTTGTCCTATGACGGTTTGCACCGCCGACTGCAGCGGACTCGGCACGACGAAGGTGATGTCGGAAACGACGTTGAGTGCACGAAACGCGGAGATTGCCGTGGCGCCGAACGGCGCCAGCATTGCAACGATAAACGCATCGGGCGCGAGCATGGCAAAGAGAAACACCGCTTCCGGCAGTCCCAAGCGCGCGCATTCGAGTGCGAGCTGCACATCGAACGTCAGCTGCGTAAACACGCGATAGATTGGCCGCCGCCAGACATAGACGATCGCGTAGACGGCAGCAATTGCTTCAGAAAGGAGCGACGATATAGCCGCGCCGACGATGCCGAACGGATGGTGTGTGAACCATCCAAGCGCAAGTATCAACAAGAGCGGAATGTGGACGATGTTGATAATCGCCAGGACGATCACGCCGAACTTGCGATTACCCGCGGCGCCCAGTCCTACGATGAGTCCGCCCGAAATAGCAATAGGGATCAGCGAGAAGCAGCGCACGGTAAGATACGACGCGCTGGCACCCGCACTGGGAAGGTGTCCGATCATTTCCGCGATCACGGGACGCGCGAACACGATGCTGAGGAGGGCAGCTACGACCGCATAGACCAGCGGAGAGAGCAAACCTGCGCGCACGGTCTTACCGAAACCGTCGAGATCGTGCGCGCCGACGCGCTGGGCTGCAATGATGCCGCTTCCATTCATGAAACCAATCATTGCAAATGTGATCGCTATGAATACGGTGACTGCGCCGGTCGCGCCGGCCAGCGCAACCGTTCCCAAACTGCCGATGACGATCGTATCTGCAATGCCGAGAAGTTGGTCCCCGAGCATCGTGACGGCAGTAGGAAGCGAAAGGCGCCGGAATGCGGCGCCTACGTTTCGGTGGTCGACGATCATCGACGTTCTAGTGCTTCAAACAGCGCGTGGACTTCTGCGTCGGTCGTGTAGTAATGCGGACCAACGCGTATTCCGCAGCCGGGCCGGTAGTCGACGAACACCCGCCGCTCCGCCAGCGTGTGATAGACCTTCTCCGAGTCAGGAAAATCGATGCCGATCCATCCGGTGCGTTTAGCCGGATCGAGCGGTGTGTTCACCTGAAAGCCGCGCTCGAGTGCGAGGTTTGCAATGAGCGTCGTCAAGCGCATGTTGTGCTCGCGAATGCGCGGAAGGCCGACGCTTTTAACGAGGTCGTGTCCGGGCTTGGCGACCACATAGCCGGGAACGGTTGGAGTCCCATTTCCCCACCGGTACATGTTCGGCGCCCACGTCATCGGCGCGGGTTCGAACGAAAACGGCCGTGCATGCGCCATCCAACCCGTGACTGCCGGCTCGAACGTTTCGCGCAAATCCGGGCGGATGTATATCCATCCGCAGCCCGGTCCGCCGCACAGCCACTTGTGGCTTCCGCCGGTGACGATGTCCAGATTCCACTTTGTCACGTCGTACGGAAATACGCCGGTGGTTTGATATGCGTCTACACACAGCAGCGTACCGGTTTTGCGGCAATGCGCTTGGATCGCTTGCACGTCCGCAACCGCACCGGAAACGTAATACGCGTGCGAGAGTACGGCGATAACCGTTCGCTCGGTAATCGCAGCGATGATGCGTTCAGTTTCAATCGTGCGCCCGTCGTCTGAGGGCACGATGCGCGGCTGCGCGCCGAAACGTTGCCATTCAGTCCACACGTACGTCAGCGACGGAAATTGCAGCGCCTCGTACACGACCTCGTTGCGATCCGGCGTGAAACGCAAACACGATGCGAGCGCGGATTGCAGAAGCGACACGTTTGGTCCCAGAAACATCGTTCCAGCCGGCGCGCCGATGATTTCGCCTATGCCGTCCGCAATCTCGCCGATGCGCGGCAGCCAGCGCTCCCATGCCTCGGGTCCATCGGTCGCCCAATCTTTCCAATACGCATCGAGCGCGTCCTTAGCGCCCAGCGGCGCCGCGCCCATCGAGTGACTGACCAGATACGTCGACGACGAGAGGATTGGAAACTCTTTCCGTCCCACCGCTTGGGTCATTGTCGAAGGAATGCTCATTCGCCGTATCCTTTGCCTAGATGCGTGCGCACTTCCCACAATTCCGGGAAAAAGCGATGTTCCAGCGTGGTCGAAAGGTACGCGGCGCCTAGGGATCCGCCGGTACCTTTTTTCGCGCCGATCATCCGTTCCACCATACGGATATGGCGTCCGCGCCACAACAAGAAGCGTTCGTCAAACTCAATCAAGTCTTCCAGCAGCAAGTAGAGATCGTAATACTGCTGCGTCTGCGTGTAAATGGTTTTGTACGTTTCAATCAGCGCATCATGTGTTTCCGTTGTAAAACCGCGGCGTGCAAGAAGCCCCTTTACGGCGTCATAGAGTGAAGGCTCAGCCAGCCGCCGATCGAGCCTCGCGCGATCGTCCTCGCTCGCTTGAATGTGTGCCAGCGTTTCAGTGCGGCGCACGCCGCAGAGAAATTCGAGCTCGCGGAATTGAATGGACTGAAAGCCGCTGGCGGGGTTCAAATGATCGCGAAACTCGTTGAACTCTTGAGGAGTCATCGTCTCGAGAACATCAATCTGTTGCTCGAGCAAGCGCTGGATCGTATGAATGCGGCGAAAATGTTTACTCACCGGAAGCAGCTCGTCCGCTGCGAGATCGATCATCACCGCGCCGAGCTCGTGCAAGATCTGCTTGAACCACAGTTCGTACACTTGATGGATGATGATGAACAGCATTTCATCGTGGTGAGCGGGCGACGAAAGCGGACGCTGCAGCGAGAGGAGGTCGTCGATCTGCAAATACGTGGAATACGAGAGGCGATCTTGTTGCACCGTATTATTCTTCTCGTCGCGCAGCGGCAAGTTGTTGGTCGATGGTACCGCGCAGTACGTGGTACGCCATCACGAAGTCGGCGGCCAACGATGAAATGGGGGCGCGAAAGGTTTCGGGCCGGTTGCGTTCGATGAGCGCATGCGAAATCCACGCGGGTCCGTACCCGGCGGCCAGCCCCGCGGCCACAAGCCACGGCTTGCGCAGCGCAACGGCGCTCACCACTAGCGCGCTGGCCGCAAGCGTCCCGGCAACGTGAACCATGCGCGTGCGCGGATCGCGGTGGGCCTCCAGATAGCGAGGCCAAAACTCTTCGAACTGCATACGATCCTACTTTCTGCCGGGGCCTTACGGGGCCCGCTGCGCTTCTCCTCGAACGCCCCAGGCGCTATGCAAAAGAGAATCGCGATCGCAATGGCGGCCGTGCTGCTGGCCGCAGGGTGCTCCGGTCAACAACAAACTGCAAATCAAGGCGGGCAATCGCAATCGCCTCCTCCTTCGCTGCACAATCCGTTGGATTTTCCGCTCTATCCGAACGCAAGCATGGTCAGTTCGCACGCGTTTACGCAGAACGTGCAAGTGGTCTCGCAAAGCGGCCAATCGATCTTCGAGAACGGTAACGGAACGTATTCCGGTCATGAAGTCATCGCATCGACGGCCGCGCCCTTCTCGCAGCTCTCTTCCTGGCTCGATCACCTCGTGACCGCGCCGCCCGACGGATACACCCCCGTCGAGACGGGACAAAATCCGCAAGCCCGGACGCAGGCGCTCCAATACGGTTTGGACTATGCGACGTTCAAGAAAAAAGACGGAACGCGTTCGCGCGGATTGCTCGTCGTCATTATGGATCCGCAGCGCGTGAATGAAAAGTTCGGACGCGTTCTCGGAATGATTGCGAAGTACCGCGCATTGCCGGACGTCATGCGCGCACCCATCGACAACGAGGCGAAGGCGCGCATCGGCATGACGATCACCGAAGCGACGCAGCCGGACAGTCCGGTCGGAGCCGCTCTTGCGGCATTGGACCAATTCCAACATAAGAACGCGCGCGGAATCGTAATGCTCGATGCCGTTAAGCGTTAGCGCGCTGCTCGCGAGCGTGTACCTCGGCGCGCAAGGACTGCTCGCCACGGGTACGCACACGGACGTCGCAGGAACTCAGCACGGTATCGCTGCGGGAGCGATCTTACAATTCGGGGCGCAGGGCAAACGCGTGGGACTGCATCTCGAGGGAATTCCGCCGGTCTCGCTGCCGCAGAAACCCTCGGCAAACTATGGCGCTGCAACGCCGCAGCTCAGTCTTATCAACGGCGCCGCGCGTTTCGCCGTCGATCCGGCGGCGCATCTTTGGATCGGCGTCGGCGAAACGATCATCAATCAGCGCACGCCGCTGCCGAATTTAAGCCAAGTCGTTGCTTCGCGTCTTGCCGGAGTGCGGTACGAGCTGACATATCGCACGCCGGCCGGCGGGTCGCATTTCATCGAAATGACGTTCGGCGCTGCACCGCATCTAACGGGAAGCGATCACTATACGTATAGCATTCCGCATCCCGGCGTCGAAAAACCGGAAGTAGCGGCGGAAGAAGACGGTCAGATTGCGTTCGGCGTAAAGAATGCGAACTCGGAACTGCTTGTCGGTTTACGCAGCATTAACTTTTCGGCGCGTTTTGCGCTGACCGGCGAGGCAGGCGATCGCAACAACGGCGCCGGCATCATCGTTGAGTGGCGGCGCTTTATCCTCAAGTAGCTCACAACTTGTTGGGCTTATCCACGGCGAATATACAGGGACTCACAGCACCCGCATCGCTAAGCGGTCGCGTTGCAGCAGTAGCACCACAGCGGTGGAGGCTCCGATGGGGATCGTGGTTTTCAGGTCTGTTCGAGAGGCGTTAAAAGCGGGTTATCACATTTACGGCAAAAC
>CAZRQS010000197.1:0-5119 GCA_964602255.1 uncultured bacterium
AGATCACGCTAAGCGTGAGTGGCGCAGTCATGGTTCGACAAGCTCACCATGACACACTTACGCGCTCGCGAGGAACGAGACTAATGCGCGCGCCGTAGTCGCTTTTTTGTCACCCTGAGCTTGTCGAAGGGTGAGCTTGTCGAAGGGTGACGGAGAGATCGAGCGGTGAGGGAGGGCTAAGGGAACGACTGGCGTGCGTTGGCGAAGCTTCGGTGAACGCGTTGAGAGTGGGTGTCTATGAGTGACGTGCGGGCATGGCTGTTGCGGCATCGCTATACGATTGCGCTCGGTTTGGTTTTGGTGGTTGGGGCGTGGGTTCGGGTGTTTCATCTTTCTGTCGTGCCGACTGAGCTTATTGTTGATGAGCTCGATTTGTATAATTCGGCGCACAGTATCGCGACGACCGGACACGATGTTGATGGGACGCTTCTTCCGTTTCTTTACTCTCAGTTTACGCGGAATCCGCCCGTATATGCGGTTGCTGGATATGCGTCTAGTCTTGTGTTTGGGAAGAGTGCGTTTGGGTTGCGGCTGCCGGCTGTCGTCTTTGGGCTTGTTGCCGTTTTGCTCGTTTATGGGATTGTGCTTGAACTGACGCGGCGGCGCGATATTGCGCTCGTTGGCGCGGCGCTTCAAGCTACGCAGCCGATCTTTGTTCATTTTTCTCGGGTTGCGTGGGAGCCGGCGGCGGAGCTTCCGTTTTTGCTTGGCGGGCTCTATGTGTGGCTACGGACGTTTCGGCGTGCGGAGGATGGCGATGCGCCGATTTCGTTTGGTGGGCTGGTGTTTGGGGCGGTGCTGCTTGGGCTGACTTCTTATACGTATATGGCAGGATGGTTTTATGCTGGCGTGCTCGGTGGTGTGCTGCTGGTTTTGAATTGTTGGCGGATTCGTAGTTGGCAAGCGTGGGTGAAAGTAGGGTTGGCGTGCGCGGTTGGGGTGATTGTTTCTTGGCCTGCGCTTTGGATGTGGTTTTTTGATCCGTTGACCGTGTCGAAGACACAGCGTGTCGCTACGTTTGTGCATGGGGTTTCGCTTGAGACGTTGCGGGTTTTTGCGCATAATTATGCGGCGCATTTTCGGTGGTCGTATCTGGTTACGACAGGCGACCCGCAGCCGGCGGTGACTTGGCGGTATTTGAACGGGTTTGGCGCATTCTTTGCTTGGGTCGTTGCGCTGGCGGTAATTGGGCTTGCATATGGTTTGCGCTATATTGGGCCGATGTGGGCGCGTGTATGGGTGTGCGTTTGGCTCGTAGCGTATCCGCTCGGCGGCGCTTTGACGAATGAAGGAGCTCCTAATGCTCCGCGCACGCTTGCCGGTGCGCCAGTGTTTTGCATTTTGGCGGCGCTTGGGTTTGCTGTGCTGCTGGATGTTGCGGGGAAGATTGGGCATGGGCGATTTCGGCGGATTGCCGGCGTGGGTGTGCCTGCCGCGTTTGCGGCCGGCGTCGCCATATCGCTAGCGCTGTTCTCGTCGTTCTACTTTACGCGCTATGTTCATCAAAATTCGAATGCGTGGGATTCGGGGACGCGGGATATGTTCGCGGCGGTTCGTGTCCGCAGCGGGGACTACGACCGGGTTTGCTTTTCCGTGCGGCAAGCGTGGTATGGCGTCGATACGTATACGCGGTTCTACCTGGACGACATCCCGATTCTAAAGGTCGATAACATCGATGATCCCGCGTGCTACCGGCCCGGTACGTTACTGGTTACGGACAACGATCATAGGGTTAAGCGCTCGGGATTTGTTCCGGTTGCCAAAATCGCCGACGTCGACGGGAATCCGTTTGCCGTAATGATGGGACGGCTTAGACAGTCCGCAAGATTGGGCGCGAAAGCCACACCCACAAGCAGAAAGCCGTCGTCACGCCCCCCACGATGAGAAACGCCCAGTGCAGTCCGACGATGGAGGCGATCGCTCCGACGATGAGCGCACCGCCGGGAACGACGCCGAGCGCGACCATCGTGTAGACGGAGATTGCGCGTCCGCGGACGTCGTCCGGTGAGAGCGTTTGTATCAGGGTGTTGGAGGTTCCCAGAAATGTCATCGTCGCCGTGCCGATGATGAACAGAACCGGAAGCGCGATCCAGAAGTTCCAGATGAACCCTAACGCGACGATGCCGAGCGACATGAGCACCGCCGAGACCGCCCATACGGTGCCACGTTGTTCGCGCGAGCCGAGGTAAGCCGTCAGCAAGGCTCCGGCGAAGCCGCCCACGCCGGTTGCAGCGATTGCAACGCCCAACCCTTTGGCGTTAGCGTGCAGCGTATTGACGATGAACGCCGGCAACAGCATGCTGTACGGACGCACGAGCACTGCGGTCATAATGAAGACGCTGATTATCCACGCGAGGATCGTATGATGGTAGAGGAAGCGCAGCCCGTAGGCTATCGACGCGAAGAACGGTTCGCGCGCTGATGTGCTGGGCGGTGCGGGATTCATAAAAATCAGCGCGACGACCACGGCGAGCGTTGCAACGGCGTTCACGTAAAACGAACCCGCGATGCCGATGGAGGCGATGAGAATGCCGGCGACAGCCGGGCCCAGAACCGCGGGCGCGTTGAATGCGACGGAATTGAGGCCAATCGCGTTTCCGATATACTCGCGCGGAACCATGAGCGGTACCCAGCTCTGACGCGCGGGCGAATCAAACGACATCACTGCGGCACTCGCCGCGTTCACGAGGATGAGGCCGACGATGTTCATCAGTCCGAGCGACGTGAGCACGGCCAGCAGCAGCGCGAGCACGGCCATGATGGAGTTCGTCCAGAACAGCGTGCGGCGGCGCGGCCACGTGTCGGCGACAAGACCGGCAACCGGCGAGAGCAGCAGCACCGGTATAGCACGTCCTAAACCTTGGAAGCCTAGATACAGCGAGGCGGTGTGCGCGTTGCCGGCAAGCTTCGCGATAAAGTATCCCGTCGCCGTGAGCTGCATCCACGATCCCAGATTCGAGATCAGCAGCCCGAACCAGAGCAGGCGAAAATCTTTGAATGCCAGCGATGAAAAAAGCGAGATCTCGCGCCGCGGTAACGAGCGTTCGATCATCGTGCCTGCACTGCCCGCACGATAATGTCGGCACTACCTTCCATCCCGAAGGTGGCCGTATCGACCGTTAGGTCGTAGTTGTCGGGGCTATTCCAATCGACATTATAGTACACTTTCATGTATTCCGTTCGCGCACGGTCGATGCGATTGATCTCAGCGAGCGCGGTCCGTTCGTCGACGTGATGGGCTTCCATAATGTGGTGGATGCGCCAATCTCGTGGAGCGTGCATGAAGACGCGCAGCACGTCGTGCCGCCTGCCCAAGATCGCATTCGCACCGCGTCCGACGATGACGGCGTCGCCGTGTGCTGCATATTCGCGCACCGCCTCTTGCACTTCGCGCAGGACATCGTCGTCGAACGTTTCCACTTGCTGCGCCGGGATCTCCGGCGTACCGGACTCGAGCGCGCGCAACATGCGTTCGCTCATGGACTTGCCGGCGTTCTCAGCGGATTCCACCGCAGCAGGCGAGGTGCGTAAGCGCTTGGCTACGACGACCGGCAGCTGTTCGTCGACGAATTCATAACCTAGCCGTTCTGCCACAATATGGGCAACAGCGATGGCGCCGCAGCCGTACCGGTTCGAAATCGTAATCAGCACCAAGTCTTAATACCCCCGAGGGGCTGTCCATGCCTCGGTAAAAGGACTGGAGACCATGCCCATTATTCGTACGCGCGCGCTGCGCAAGGTCTTTCGCACCGTTCGGCGTGCGCCCGGTGCCGCGGGAGCGTTGCGCACCCTGTTTTCGCGAACGTACGAAGACAAAGTTGCGGTTTCGGACGTCGACATGAACATCGAACGCGGCGAACTCGTGGGATACATCGGACCGAACGGCGCTGGAAAATCGACCACGATTAAGATGCTCACGGGCATCCTCGTTCCAACGTCGGGCACGATTGAAGTTGCCGGCATCGTCCCGTACGAGCACCGTAATCAGAATGCGCGCAACATCGGCGTGGTATTCGGTCAGCGCAGCCAACTGTATTGGGACTTGCCGCTGATCGAGTCTTTCGAGCTGCTGCGTGCGATTTACAACGTGCCGGAAGACCGGTACCAACGCAATCTGCGGACGTTTACCGAAATTTTGGAGATGGAGCCGTTCCTCCGTACGCCGGTACGTCAGCTTTCGCTGGGACAGCGCATGCGTGGCGATTTTGCGGCCGCACTGCTGCACGATCCTCAGATCGTGTACTTGGACGAACCGACGATCGGCTTGGACGTCATTGCCAAAGAAGCGATACGCGACTTCGTGCGCCACATCAACGAAGATCGCGGCGCGACCGTCATTCTCACCACGCACGATCTCGCCGACGTGGAACGCCTTTGCCGGCGGATTATCATCATCGACAACGGTACGATAATCTACGACGGCGGCATCGAGAACATCAAAGAGCAATACGGCACGCATCGCACGCTGATCTTGACGCTCACCGAGCCGCACCCGAATCCGGAACTGGACGGAGCCGACATCGTTTCGAACGAGCACGGCTTGGTCCGCTACCGGTTCGACCGGCGGCGCGTCCGGCCCGATCAGCTCATCCGGCAGGCGACGGAGCGGTACGAACTGCGCGACGTCACCATTGAAGAGCCGGATTTGGAATCGATTATTCGAAGAATCTATCTCGAAGGCTATAAGCAGGAGCGCACTCCCACATGATCTTTTCAAGCGGCACGAAGAAACCGAAGATTCACCCCTCGGCGTTTGTCGCGCCTACCGCGACGATTAGCGGCGACGTCACCATCGACGAAGGCTGCGCCGTGCTCTTCGGTGCTGTGATTACCGCCGAAGGCGCGCCGATCGTCATCGGCGCTAATTCCGTCGTCATGGAGAATGCGGTCCTCAAGGCCAGCGGCGGAGGCGCCATGCAATTTCCGCTTTCCGTCGGCGAGAGCTGCATCATCGGGCCGGGCGCGTACGTCGTCGGCGCAACGCTCGAGCCGGGCTGTTTTATAGCCGCGGGGTCGAAGGTCTTCAACGGCGCCACGATCGAGGAGCAGACCAGCGTTGCATTGGGCGGCATCGTGCACGTGAACACGCACTTGAAGAAAGGGCAGCACGTACCGATGC
>CAZRQS010000198.1:0-5058 GCA_964602255.1 uncultured bacterium
GTGACGACTTGGGTCATGCGAGGGCGTCGCTGAATGGAAGCTGCCGCACGCGCTTGCCGGTCAAGGCGAAGACTGCATTGCCGACCGCCGGTGCAATCGGTGGCGTGCAAATTTCACCGACGCCGGTGGGATTCGCGTTGCTCGGCACGATATGTACCTCGATGGACGGTGCGTCCGCCATGCGCAGGACGGTGTAGTCGTAGAAGTTGTTTTGTTCAACGCGGCCGTTTTTGATCGTAATCTTGCCGGTCAGCGCGGCGGACAGTCCGAAGTTCGTCGCGCTTTGTGCTTGCTGTATGACGATATCGGGATTGACGACGGTTCCGCAATCGACCGCGACGACGGCCCGATGCACTTTCGGCATCTTGCCCTGCATGGAGACCTCCACAACCATTGCCGCGTGGCTCCCATTCCAGAATGTCACCGCAAGGCCTTGAGCGACTTTCGCAGTCTGTCCCGAGTGCGTCGCAAGGTGTCCCCACCCGGCTTTTTCAGCGGCCAATCGTAGAACGCCCGCTGCGCGCGGATTGTTCTTGAGCAACGCAAGGCGAAACGCAAGCGGGTCTTTCCCCGCAGCATGCGCCAGTTCGTCGATGAACGACTCCGTTACGAAGCCATTCCAGTTTGCATTCGGCGCGCGCCACGATCCAACCGGAATTCCATACTCGTAGTCAATGTAGCTGACGCGAAAATTCGGTAACCTGTACGGCGCATCGATCGCCTCGGTGACTGCCGTAGGGTCAACGCCGTTTTTTATTGCAGCCGGCTGCCATCGGCGCAGCCATGACGGCTGAACGACCTGGTGCGAAAGGGCGATGAGCTCGCTGCCGGAGAGGACGCCGCGCACGACGTTCACGCTCATGGGCCGATAGAAGTCGTGTTGAATGTCGTCTTCCCGCGTCCACATGACCTTGACCGGCGCCTTGATCGCTTTCGAGACCTCGACGGCTTCGTAGACGTAATCCGCTTCCAGACGTCGTCCGAAGCCGCCGCCCAGGTACGTCGTGTGAATCGCACACTGCTCTGGAGGCAGACCGCTCGCCTTTGCCGCCTCTTTGCGCGCCCGCAGCTGCACTTGGGTGGGCGCCCACACCTCGCAGCTGCCGTCACGCACGTCGGCTGTCGCGTTCATCGGTTCCATCGTTGCATGGGCCAGCAACGGACCGCGATACGTCGCCTCGAGCACCGTTCCGGCGTTTGTCCCAGGGTTACCGCGCAACATGGCGACGTGTTCGCCTGAATGCGTTTTCGTGAGCCGCTCCATTTCCGAGAAAAGCGCGTTTGTGCTGACATTTGCGTTCGACCCTTCGTCCCACACGATTTCGAGCGCGTTCTTACCTTGGAAGGCGGCCCACGTATTCTTCGCAATGACTGCAACACCGTTCGAGACTTGCACGACGTCCGTTACGCCTGAAACGGCTTTTGCTTTGCTTGCATCGAAGCTCTTTACGCGTCCGCCGAACACCGGTGATCGCGCGATCGCGGCATACATCATACCGGGCACGCGAACGTCGATGCCGTATTGCGCTGTACCGTTGACTTTCAGCGGTACGTCGATGCGTTGGTGCTGCTTCCCAATCAGCGTGAACTTGTCGGGTGATTTGAGCGGCACGCCTTTTGGGACGGGCATCGTTGCCGCCGCGCTCGCGAGGCTCCCATACGTGGCACTGCGCTTCGATATTTCGTGATAGACGACACTATCGCGAGTCGTGCACGTTGACGGATCCACACCCCACTGCTTGGCAGCCGCAGCTACCAGCATCGAGCGCGCCGTTGCACCGGCTCGGCGAAACGGCATCCAGGAACCTAAAATGCTCGTGCTGCCACCGGTGACCTGATCGCCGAATTCCGGGGAAATGTATCGCTTATCCGCAGGCGCGAACTCGATCCGTACCCGACTCATCGAAGCATCCAATTCGTCGGCAAGGATCGTCGGCAGGCCGGTTGCCACGCCTTGCCCCATCTCCGATCTGTTGACGACGATGGTAACGATGTCGTCGGGCGCGATGCGCACAAACGCATTCGGCGCGAACGCATTCACGTTGCCTCCCGTGGTATTGCGCGCGCACGCCGGCACATAGAATGCGAGGCCGAGCCCCGCGCCCAGCGTGCCCGTCAGTCGAATGAAATCGCCCCGATTGAGTGCGGTCGTTTCCATGCTCACGCCTCCACCGCCGCACGGTGGATCGCCCTGCGAATGCGATCGTACGTGCCACAGCGGCAAATATTGGTCATCGCTGTCGCGATCTCGTCATCGCTTGGCTTCGGATTCTTCCGGAGCAGTGCTGCCGCAGCCATGATCTGTCCGGACTGACAGTAACCGCATTGCGGAACTTGCTCGGCGATCCACGCTTTTTGAACGCGATGCGAGTTGTCGGTCGAGAGGCTCTCGATCGTGTGGACCTGTTTTCCGACGACTTGTGATACCGGCAGGACGCACGAGCGCGTCGCTTCACCGTCGACGTGAACGGTACAACTGCCGCATTGCGCCGCGCCGCAGCCGAATTTCGTCCCGGTCATCCCAAGCTCGTCGCGAAGGACCCACAAAAGCGGCATATCGGGCGGAACGTCGACGTCGTGTTTTGCGCTATTTACGGTGATGGAAATCATGCTTCAATCCTACCGCGAATGGCGTGCGAGCGTCAGTACTTACTATAGAGTTGGTTGCGCGGAAGAGCCCCGAGAGAGGGAGCGAGCGATCGACCAAGAGCTGCGCAAATACCGGACATAGTGACGTTATAAATGTGTACTACCTGGTTGGGTGGTGCGCAGCGAATCCGTTCGCGCAAAACTAAGTCCATGGAAACAAGCAACGCATTTTACGAACTCTCGCAGCGGGTCGCGGACGCAGCGGAATATGCGGCTCCCGCGGTCGTCGCGGTTGATAGCGCCCGGACGGGATCCGGCGGCATCATTTGGGGCACCGGCATAGTTGTCACGTCGGACGACGAATTGCCTGAGGCCGATGAGGTTGAACTGACCTTCGCCGACGGCTCGACAGCGGCCGGTACCATTGTTGGACGCGACGAAACGACCGATATCGCCGTCATACGCTATATGGGCAACTATTCGGCCACAGCCGCACGGCGCGAAGAGAGTCAACGTTTACGTGTCGGTGAGCTGACGCTCGCGCTCGGCCGCGACGACGATAACGATCTGAGCGCGACGATGGGAGTCGTGGCCATGACCGGCCCGGCCTGGCACACATGGAACGGCGGAACGATCGATGCATTTATTCGGCCCGACATCTCGGTGTATCGGCGCTTCTGCGGAGGTCCGCTCGTGGATGCCAATGGACGTGTCGTTGGTATGAATACGACCGCACTGTCACGCAGGACCGCCGTCACAATTCCGGTTGCAACATTGGATCGAGTCGTGAACCAACTGATCACAACCGGCCGTATTCCGCGCGGTTATCTTGGCGTGGCGATGCAGCCGGTACACGGAGGCGTTATCGTGCTTTCCGTCGAGCGCGACGGCCCCGCGAATAAAGCCGGTGTGATCGTCGGTGACGTCATTAACGCAATCGGCGACACCGAGGTTGAAGATACTGATGACGTACAGCGTGCGCTTGGACCCGATACCGTAGGCCGACCAATCTCCCTGCAGATCATCCGTGGCGGCGAAAAGCGGAACGTATCCGCAACGGTCGGCGAGCGACAATGACCCCGATGTTTGACGAGGCAGCCGCTGCCGTCGCGGAATCGCTGCAGCGTTCGACGGTAACCGTGCGCAACGGACGTTACAGCGCTGGTTCAGGCGTGGTGTGGTCCAAGGACGGCTTGATCGTGACCAACGCACACGTTGCGACGCGCCATAGCGCACGAATTGAACTTCACGACGGCCAGTCTTTCGAAGGCAAGGTCGTGGAACGCGATGCGCGCGCGGATTTGGCGGCGTTGCGCATCGATGCGCGCGACCTAGAGGCAGTAACGGTTCGGGATTCCTCGACTTTACGCGTCGGCGAGATCGTCGTCGCCGTCGGTAATCCGTTCGGCCTGAGCAGAGCGGTGGCAAGCGGAGTCGTGCACGGGCCGCCGGATCGATGGGTCAGTGCCGACGTTCGGCTCGCGCCGGGGAACTCGGGCGGCCCACTTGCCGATGCGATGGGCCGCGTTATTGGCGTGAACAGCATGTCCGTGGCCGGCGCTCTCGCACTCGCCATTTCGTCCAACACCGTCCAGCGTTTTTTGAGAGAGCCCACGGCGCAACCGTTTCGGCTCGGCGTCGCGTTAACTCCAGTGACGACCGTCGCGGACGGACGCGATTTTTCCGGCTCCGTCATTCTCGATATACAACCCGGCAGTGTCGCGAGCGACGCCGGACTCCTGATCGGCGACGTGCTTGTTACAGTGCAGCATGAACAAAACGATCGCATCGATATTACAGCAATTCGCGCGGGAAGGCTCATCCAATTAGCCGTCGACAGAGCGAAGTATCGACCGCATCGCGTGGCATAGACAGCGAGACCATTCGGGTTTTCGTCGATTGCGATTCAACGTATCTTCGTGAGTCGCTGCGTGAGGCGGCGAAAGCCGACGCGCGGCTTGCCATCGCGCGCGATTCGCGTGATGCGGACGTTCTGATTTACGAGCGCGTCATTCGGTTCGATCGAGCGTTCAGTGCGCGCGCGCCAAAACGTTTGCTGATGTACGACGAACGAAAGCCGGGGGACGCTTCGGGCGCATTACGCCTCGGCTTTGATGGTGCAGTTGTGCGTGACGCTTCGCCGCGCGAAGTGAGCGCGGCTCTTATTGCGGTTGCGGCCGGTCACTTCGTCTTTTCGCGTGCAGCGCTATTGGGCTCCGCCACTGGGGAGCTCGAAGCGGAGCGAGAGATTCACGAGCCCCTTACCGAGCGTGAAATCGAAGTGCTGCGGCTGATCGGCAGCGGAAAGTCGAACAAGGCGATCGGAGTTGCGCTGAACGTCTCCGAGCACACTGCAAAGTTCCACGTGGGCTCCATCCTATCGAAACTAGGCGTCGAGACGCGTACAGATGCGGTCCGCGTCGGTATCAAACTTGGTCTGATCCCACTATAGGTTGCTCACATGAACGA
>CAZRQS010000199.1:0-5000 GCA_964602255.1 uncultured bacterium
CGCGTCCATGAATTGACGCGCCCACCGGCTTCCCCCGAGCTCGTCGAAGTGCCGGTGGTCGTTTTAGTGCAGCCGGTAACGACAAACGCTAGGGAAAGCGCAACGGCTAGGGCACGTTTCATATGGAGTACTCCCACGGATTCCAGAACGCCGAAATAACCGGCGAGGCGGTAAAGCCTTTGAGGTCGGTGTTGTAAACGTACGGTTCTTTCCAGAAGAACAAGACAATCGTCGGAATATCCTTGGCCATTTGCTGCTGGACGACTTCGTAATCGTGCTTGCGGCGCGTTTGGTCGAGCGTCTTGAGCGCATCGTTCATCGCGGCGGTCGCGGTGGCGTTCTCCCAGAAAAGTGCGTTTTGGCCGTGCGGCGCCAGATTATCCGCGGAATAGATCGCGCTGTCATCAGGATCGGCGGCCGCACTCCAGCTAAAGATCGCGATGTCGTAATGTCCGCCTTGTAGCGTGCCGTTCGTGCCGTTTTGGTACATAAGGGCCGACGGAACGTTCTTCACAATAGCTTCGGCACCGATCTCATGCCATTGCCGTTGCAGAATCGTCTCGACCTGACGCGCGTAGTTCGCTTCGGTCACGCACGTGACGTCGAATGACAAGCGCTGGCCGTTTTTCACGCGGATTCCGTCAGGTCCGCGTTTCCAGCCCGCGGCGTCGAGAATTTGCGCGGCCTTCGCCGGATCGAATGGGTGATGTTCGAGGTTCTCGGTGTGCGCCCAGGAGAGTTCGGGCGACTGATCCGTCTCCGCCGCAAGGGCGGCGCCGTGCATTACCTTATCGACAATCTCTTGCCGGTTGGTCGCATACGCAAGTGCTTGACGCACCGCGAGATCCTGCAAAAGCGGTTTGCGCAGATTGAAGTCGACGTGCGAAAACAGAAAATTGTCGACCCGCGTGGCATTTAGACCGCTACCCGGCCCGGCGATTTTGACATACCTCGGCCAGCTCAGACCCGTGCCGCGCGCGAGCATGTCGATCTCGTGCGTTTGCAGCTGCGTCTCCATCGTGTTTTCATCGGGCATGATCTTGAAGATCACTTCGCGCAGCTTCGGTTTGCCCAAATAAAAATCCGGATTGGCTTGCATGCGTACTTCGCTGCCGCGTTGCCATTGGATGACTTTGAAAGGTCCGCTGCCGATCGGCATCGAGTTATAAGGCGTGTTGTTGAACGAGCCCTTGTCGTCGTTGTATTTCGCGAGCAAATGCGCAGGAAGAATCGCCGCGTTGCCGTTCACGCCCCACAGCTGCTGTAAGAACGGGGCGTACATCTTCTTCATGTGAATGACGGCAACGTACGGATCGCTGCAGTCGATGTCGCGAATATCTTTATAGCCGTCGGTCGTGACGACGTTGTTGTGCGGATTCATGACGACTTGCCACGTGAATTTCATATCCGCGCACGTGAGCGGCGGTCCGTCTTGCCATTTGATGTTATGGCGAAGCTTGTACTTGAGCGTCAAGCCGTCTTTGCTGACGTCGCCGTTGGCGACCGTAGGAATCTCGATGAGCGCATCAGGTACAGGCTGCGCCTTATCGTTGTAGCGCACCGCATATGAATAAATGAACATGGAGAGGTCGCCAGTGACCGTTGATGAGTTCAGCACGACGTTGAGTGAGGCAGGTTCGGCGCTCTCCGCGAACCGCAGCACGCCGGGCTGCGTCCAAGAATTTCCGGCAGCGCCGGCCTGGGTCGTACCGCCCTGCTTGGTGCAGGCCGCGAGGAAGAGCGATGCGGCCAAAGCCGCCGCAATACGATTACGCATAGCGGCGGCTATTAGCCGTGCGGTTAAGCGCTCCTACAGCGAGGTGGGGTTTAAGGAACTTTCGCCTAGTGCGTAGATGTAGTTTTGCTCCGCCTGGCGCAGCGTGAATACGGCGTTGGTTTCAGCGGTCTCCGCCGAAGTGAGATTCGTCTGCGCCTGCAAAAGCGAGTACAGATTGATGACGCCGGCCTTATACTGTGCTTGCGCCGCCCTCAAACTTATCTGAGCGGCTGCAAGTGCGGCTTCGGCTTGCGTAACCGCTGCCTGATCGGAGATCAGCGACACGACGGCCTGCTGCACGTTGAGCTGCACCAGGAGTTTGGTTTGCGCCAGTTGCGCGTTTGCCAGATCGAGATCGGCCTGTGCGATCTCGGTTTGCGCACGCGCCACGCCCTGGTCGTAGATCGGAATGCTCAGACTGAGTCCGACCGAACTGTTCGGCATGAAATTGCTGCCGGTCACCGTCGTCGAACTGGTTCCATAGGCGGCGGTTCCGGTAAGCGAGGGTAAAAGGGCAGAACGCTGCACTTGGACGTTATACTTCTGCGCCAGCACCGTGAATTGCGCAGCCAGATAATCAGGACGAAGCGCGAGCGCACGCATCACAGCCTGATCGTAGGGCAGCACCTTCACAAGAGTTTGCGCCGGGTTCGAGGGATTGTTGTTCACCGGTTGCACGAGCGTGTTCGCGTCCAATCCCAATTGATTTGCGAAAGCGCCCAGCGCCGATGCTTGCGATCCTTGCGCTTGAATCAACACGACCTCGGCCTGAACCGTCGGTACGTGTACGGTTACCAAGTCGATGCGTGGAGCGACGCCGGTTTGAACTTGCGCGCCCACAAGCGCCTCATTCGCTTGGTTTAACCGCACGAGCTGTTTATCGACTTGTACCGTCGCCTGCGCTTGCAAGTAGAAATAGTACGCTTGCGCAACGTTGAACGAGAGCGTCTCGAGCGCCCGTTCATACGTTCCGGCCCCGGCGACCGCGCTCGCCCGCGCTTGATGGATCTGCGCGATCACTCTTCCGCCGTCATAGATGAGTTGGCGTAAGCTCGCGGTCAAATTATTGCTTGTAAAACTTCCGGTATTGCGTCCGGCGACGGTGCCGGCGTTCGAATGCGTCGACGTCCCCGTTGCACTAACGAACGGGAAGATTGCGGTTTTCGCCAGCTGCACAGGTATCTGCGTGAGCTGGTAGTTTGCCCGCGCCGCAGCGAGCACCGGTGATTTAGCGGCTGCGATATCGATCGCTTGTTGTAACGTGATGCTGGGCGGGATTCCGGGCGCGGCGCTGGGCACCGGTAAGGGTGCCGGGCTGGGCGTCGGAAGCGGCGTAATCATCGGTGCGGGCGACGCCATCGCCGCCGCTAACAATATCGCTTCAATCACCACTATTGTCCGCGCCGGCCCCCGACGATCGCGACCGTGCTGCCGTTTTGCAGCGCGTCGGGCCGCGTCGTGATGACCATCGTCCCCGGCGTGATGCGCGGACTCGTCACTTCACTGAGCGTATCGGTTTGCACGCCCACTTGCACGGGAACTTGCTCGGCTTTATTTTGGCCCGCTACGATAAACACGTTCGCTCCTTGATCGGTCTGCGCGACGGCTTGCCTCGGAACGACGACGACGTTGTTGTGCCGTTCCTTTTCAACCGTAACGCTCACAAGCATGCCTCCGCGCAATGAGTCATCGGGGTTCGCCATACGAATGCGCGCTTGATACGAAAGCGTACCTTGCGTCGGAACAGCGTTCACCGTATTTACTCTGCCTGTGAACTTGCGTCCGTTGAGCTGTCCGACGGTAAACGTCATCGGCGTTCCGGCGCGTACGTACGTCAAATCCTCGTCCGGCACGTTTACGTTGACCCACACGGTGTTGACTTGCGAGACGCGAAGCACCGGATTACCGGGCTGCGCCATTGCGCCCGGATCCATCAAGCGCGCAGTAACCACACCGTCGAACGGCGCGTACAGCGAGGTTTGTCCAATTTGGGTGCGCAGCACGTTCGCCTGCGCTTGCGCAGCTCTTACGCCTTCGCGTGCTGCTTGCGCTGTCGATGTTTGCACGCCGGTGTTTCCTTGATTCGCAAGCGCTTGCTGATACGCGGTTCGGGCCGCATCGTAATTCGAGCGCGCCTGGAAGAGCTGCGTCTGCGAAACATAGCCTTGTTTGAACAGCTGCGCGTCTTGATCGTACGTCAGCTTCGCGGTCGCAAGCGCCGACCGTGCAGCAGAGACGGCTTGCGTCGTGTTGGCCTGCGTAATCGGCACGTTCAGCGTAGCCGACTGCGCCTGCGCGGAACTTTGCGAAATCTGCGCCTGCGTTTGAGCAAGTTGTGCGCGCAGCGTCGAGTCGTCGATCTTCGCGAGCAACTCGCCCGAGCTCACGCGGTCGCCTTGATTGACGTATATTGCGGTGATCGGGCCCGATTGCTGAAACGAGAGCGTAGACTCTTGCAGCGGAGCAACCTGCCCGTCGAGATTGAGATATGTGGCGATGTCGCGCCGCTGCGCTTGCGCGACGTCGACGTCCAGAGCGATCGGCCCGCGCTGCTGCTGATGGCCGCCGCACCCTCCAAGAAGTACGGTCAGGGCCAGCGCACTTGCGGCCGCGTAGCGATGAACTTGCATGTTGCTCCTCTAGTTAGTACGAAAAAAACAACGCCTCAAACGTGGACCCGGTTGCAGCGGGTCCACCGTTAATACAGGTCTGCGGCGCGTTTTGATTCACTTACTACCGCCTGAACCTTAAACCCGCCGGGGAAGCCGCCATCAGTGTGTTGTATTGTGATGGGGCATCATGCGCGCGAAACTGGATATCGGCCGAACGTTCAGCCGGCAGACGCGGGTCGAAGAATGGATGACGGCCGAAAAGGCCGGTAACAAGGGTGTGGACGTGCTCTCGACGCCCATGCTCGTCCAGCTCATCGAGGACGCGGCTATGGCTTGCGTCGGCCCCTTCTTAGAAGAAGGCCGCATCACACTCGGCACGCACATCGACCTGGAGCACCACAAACCCGTGCCCGTGGGCTTCATCGTCCGCACGGAAGTCGAGGTCGTACTCGTCGACGGCCCGCGAATCAGTTTCGCGGTCCAAGTCTTCGACGAACAAGAAGCCGTCGCCGAAGGGACCCACGAGCGCTACATCATGGAGCGTGCAAAATTCCTGGCAAAGCTTGAAGAGAAGCTCGCTTAACGCTACCTTTATAGACAATGGGGAATGC
>CAZRQS010000200.1:0-4967 GCA_964602255.1 uncultured bacterium
GCATTTTTCGACCACACGCGTTCGTCGTACGAGCCGAAAGCCGCGCAAGATTCGTGGCGCCGCACCACGGCGTTTCTCTCTTCTGTGCTTAGGTAGTTGCTGATTGCACGTCTCTGACGTCGCGCGTCGCCGTTGTCTGCGGGCTTGTGGCTGCCGGCTTATCACCGGTGAGGCGGACAGGCACGACGGCCTGTAGCAGATCGAACCAGAACGGCGCACCGAGCGTGACTGCAAACAGCGTAACGGCAAGGCCGCCCAGTTTCGTCAACCAGCGGAGGTTGTGCCAAATTGAACAGTCGCCGCGAAGGTCGCCGCCCTGCCAGGACAACGGGATGTTCACGTTCGCAAACTGATTGAGCACGTCCGTCAGCGAGCCGGGATTGTTTAAGTTCTTCGAAATGTTTGCCGCCGCGGCAGCAACGTTTTGGTCGCGAACGAGCTCGCGC
This sequence comes from uncultured bacterium, assembly GCA_964602255.1. GTDB lineage: Bacteria > Vulcanimicrobiota > Vulcanimicrobiia > Vulcanimicrobiales > Vulcanimicrobiaceae > CAZRQS01. The sequence goes on from CAZRQS010000200.1 coordinate 447, forward strand.
ACTATTGCAAACGTGTCGACGTTGAAGAGCAGTACGAGCACCGCTCCGACCACAACAACGACCGCTGCCGACCAGCGCTTGTACCACCCGCTCACACGCTGCATCCCCGACTCAAACCAATCGTCGATGTGCTTTAGCAAGTCGTCATAGTTTTGATTCGTCTGGTGGATGGCAATCGTCAAAGATTGCTTGAGGGGACCGTCGGGTAGACCGTCAACCCGTTTGGCGAAATCGGCAAATAACTGGTCCGGCGTCGCTAGAAGCTGCGGCATCGGAACTTTGGTTTTGTTCGCGTCCTGGTCAAAGAAGTGCCTAAACCCATCGATGAACGAGAGCGTAAAGGTGCGTGTTGGAATATACGCAGGTTTGTCGCCTTTCGGCGTGCTGAGCGTCACGATCAAGGGATGAGAATACATGTAGTTTGCCAGCGCGGTCTTTGCATCCCCACCCCAATCGGCGAGCGCGCTTTGGGCATTTCCGCCCGCACCGGCCAACGTTTTCGCATCGCCGACGAGTTGGACGATACCCTCGTAGAGCTTCTCGCCGCGCTGATTGAGCAGCGCGCCGATGCGTTCGGTGATGTTCGAAGTTATAAGCGCGAACAAAATATAGACGCCGATAAGCGCGATTGCCACGTTAATAGTCATGCGGAGTCCCCTCCACGTATCGCTTGCGTACAGGCTGCTATGGATTGCAAAACGGATGCGGGATTACCGGAGCCGAGCGAGGCAGCAACTCCGAGCATTGCCGTCGCGATCTTGGCGATGCGCGAAAACTTGCCAGTCTCTTCAGCTAACGATGCAGCCGTTGCGTTCGCGTCTTGCGTCACCTTGGTCAGGCTGGCGTAAGCCGCCGCAGTGTCGGCAAACTGCGTCGCAACGCCTTGATTGGCTAAAGCGTCTGCAACGTCGTCAATATCGGAAATAAATTGCTGCGCAGCAGCCTGATCGAAATCCGTATCGCTGGCGTGCTGCTCTTGATAGCGTTCCAGCGTCGCGCCGAGCTGCGTGTATTTGCCGGCCAAGGTTGCAAGTTGAGCTGCACTTAACGGTTGTGCCATAGACGCTTACTTTCTCAGAGCGGCGACCATTGCAATCACTTTGTCACCCAGCAAGTCGACATACGGCTTCACGGTCACCACGACTGCACGCATATCGTTGGGAGGCGCGGCAAGAAGCGCATCGTTGCCGGCCGCAATTGCGCCCACGGCGTCACTGTAGTCTTGCGCGGCTTGCACGTGTCCGTCAATCGCGTTGAGAGCGTTTATTCGTTCTATTCGCTGACGCCGGATGAGATCGCGAAGCTCGGCCGCATTTGCCCGGTGTTCGACGATCGATTGCGACGAGGGTTGCTGACGGCAAGCTAGGACTTCGCGAAGCCGCGGATCTTGCGTCGCGGAGCACTCTAAAGCAGCGTACTGCCCTTGCTCGCTACCGAGAATCGTGGAGTAGTATGAACGAAGCGCAGTGCGCTCGCGATCCAGCCTTCCTTGGTAAATCTGAGCGGTATACTGCAAGCCTTTTACCAGCGTGTTTAACCCGTTGTCGTGCGCCGCTTGGACGATCCCGTGTAATGCCGATCGTTGCCGCGCGGCGATAAGTGCATTTACAAGAGCAGTAGCTAGGTCTGCGCCGGCAGTTGCCGTAGCGTCACTGTTGATCGCGCCCGCATTCTTCAGCGCTGACGCAAGATCGCCGAAGTTTTTCGGCGCCGTATCGACGCCGGCAACCTCGCCCAAAGAGCGCACATATCCCACGACGACCGCGTTCTCGAGCTGCCACACGTACGCGATAGAGGAGGCGTCGTTGCAGTCCGGATCTTCTTTGCCGGGAGTGAGTACAGGTGGTGCGCCGGGCTGCGTGGCGGATGGCGGATTGGGCCGCGCCGGAAGCATCGACGAGAGCGGCTTGCCGCCCACGCTGCCCGGCTGGGCGTATTCACGCCGCCGTAGGCAACTCTGATAGTAGTCGTCGGCAATAACATCAAACGATGCGGAAGCATCGGCGGTCGTTTTCGCGTACTGTTGAACCGCCGATATGTCGACGTTTCGTGACGCGCATCCGCCGGCAGCGCACAAGAGCAGCGCTACAATCACGCGCTGCGTCGCTACACCCATTCGCGCACCCCACACATCGAGAATCACGCTCGACTCAGAGCGTGGGCGCTAAAGTTACTCTAGTATGCCTCAACGAGCTGCTGTTGTCCAGAGAGTAAGCGAGCTACCGCGCGCGAGGCGGCGGACCAAACGGTAAGATATCGGGCGTCACTCGGACACCCGTAGTAAACGTGAACACGTCATCACGGATCGTCTCATAAGTGAGCTCCACAAAATACGCGGCGAACCCGTGGGCCGGTGGCGAAATCTTCGCTGCATATGTGAACTTTCCACGACTTCGTAGTTCGCTGCTGCGAAAGGCACGGCCGATCGTTTGCAAGCGAAAATCACGCGCATGCGGATTTACAGCTTGCCACAACTTCACCGAAAGTGGCTCTTCCGTACTGCGAACGTGAATTGTGCCGTCGCGATCCCAATACCATGAATATGCCGGCCGCGCAGCGCCGGCGATGATGGAATCGACGAACGCAATACCTGTTTGCGCGGCATTTGCGGTCACACCGCGCAAAGAGTGATCGGTGTTCGGAACGTAACGAAGATACTTCTCGCCTCGAAGACCGCTGAAGTAGAATTGCGACGAGTCCGGCGTAAAGTATTGATCGCCTGTCGCGTTCACGATGAGCTTTGGAACCGTGATGCGTTCGCGGTAGGAGTACGGATCCTCGATGGCAAGCAATGCCTCTAACTGCGGTGTACCGAACCACTTCATGATCCCCATCTTTTCGTACGCCTGCAGCGCGGGTGGCCAAGAGCCATAGACGCGGTACGAATGTGGAGCCGACGATTCAATGTTCAAGACGTCGATGACTACCGGCACGATCGCGACGACGCGGTTATCAACTGCGGGCGTCAGCCACGCGGTCCATCCGCGTTTCGAAGATCCACCAACGATAAAGCGGTCCACCACAGGCTTGTGATGCGCACGCACTGAGAACGCGGTAACCGTATCCATTGCTCGAACCACGGCCTTGGTCATCGGCAAACGTAAAGGCCAGGTCTCGTCGCCGGTTCGCAAGTACTTGTCCCAGCTATACGCGACGAGGTCGTCTTCGCCACGCGGTGAGTGCTCGTCCGCGAAGGTCAGCGGCTGGTTCGGAACCGCGTACAACTCTGCGACGAGCGCGCCGGTTCGAACGGCAATTTCACCGACGACGTGATTAGCTCTGACAGGTGGCTCGTCCGTATTGGAACCGCCGGTGATAACCAGAACGCTTACGCGCGTCTTGATGTGTTCAGGCTCGATAATCGTCAGCCAATGTTTCCAAACCGGGTTGTCGACCTCACGATTGCTGCGCCACTGTTGAGAGACCATCGAAAGGACGTGAAAACGGTATCCGTTACCGTCCAGCGTCTTGATCACCTCAAAGCTGTACTCGGGCGTCGGTCTTGCTATATAGCGATCGAGAGCGGTGCTTCGAACGCCTTGCGCGCGCGGTCCCGCAGTACCGGCGGCAATGGCTGCTGCCAGAGAGCCTCGGACAAAGTCGAGGCGCGTAACCATGGTTTCCCAGCCTTCGGCGACTGGGCCGTTATGTGCTAGTTCGCCGGGTCGACGGAAAGCGAGCCCGGCTCGGCCACAACCGCCTTGCCTTCGGCGACGGGCGCGCTGCCGGTGATGTCCGGAGCTTTTCCGCCGTGTTCCTCGACCCAATGGCATGCCGCGAAGTGGCCCGGGCGATATTCGTTGAACGCCGGAACCTCCGTTTTGCAGCGGTCGAATGCAATGGGGCAACGCGTGTGAAAGCGGCAGCCCGACGGCGGATTTACCGGTGAGGGAATGTCCCCGGTAAGCACGATGCGTTTGCGACGCTGCTCGACGTGCGGATCCGGAATCGGAATCGCCGACAAGAGCGACTGCGTGTACGGATGCAGCGGATTCTCATAGAGATCGTCGCGGTTCGCCAGCTCCATGATCTTGCCGACGTACATAACCGCGACTCGCGTCGAGATGTGCCGGACGACCGAGAGATCGTGCGCGATGAACAGATACGTCAGACCGAGCTGTTGCTGCAGATCCTCGAGCAGATTGATGACCTGCGCCTGAATCGATACGTCCAGTGCGGAGACCGGTTCGTCGCACACGATGAACTTCGGATTGACCGCGAGTGCGCGCGCGATACCGACGCGCTGCCGCTGGCCACCCGAGAATTCGTGCGGATAGCGGTTTGCATGGTACGGCTGCAGTCCCACCAAACGCAGCAGTTCTTGTACGCGTTGTTGGGCAGCCTTGCCGTTCGCGAGGTGGTGAATCTTGAGCGGTTCGCCGACGATTTCGCCGACGGTCATGCGCGGATTGAGCGATGCAAACGGATCTTGGAAGATGATCTGCATCTCTTTGCGCAGCTTGCGAAGCTCGTCGCGCGAGACATTCAGGACGTTGCGGCCGTCGAACCACACTTCACCGC
>CAZRQS010000201.1:0-4949 GCA_964602255.1 uncultured bacterium
TCCCACATTGACATGGTTTATCTTTATAACTCCTTCGATCCCGATCCACACCCTACGCGTTCAGGCTACACTACTGGACTATACCCGTATAGGTTACGACGCCGGTATGCAGTGCTTATCGGTAAGAACGCTTAACACCGGCACTTCCCGTTTCGGTTCCACCTTTTCATTTGTAAAGTTTAAAAACTGAAGCGGACGCCGATAAAGCCGGCGGTTGCTCCGGTGTCCCGCGTCTGCTTATATAACCGGATCTCGAACGAGGTTAGTGGCGCTATCGACTTACCGGCAAAAACGGTAAAGACGGTACTTGACGAGCGGTCGCTTGACAGCGTGCCCACGCCGGCACCCGCGCCAATGTATGCTCCGCCGTACCCGCCGCCCGTATAACCGCGGATTTCAGCCGTCGCGGCATAGCCACCCGACCCGGTGAGCGGCACCAGGAGCGAACCCTGCACTTCCAGCGGCACTACCGGAATGGACGCACCCGTACTAAGGATGGCCGCCGCACCGCCGGTCGAAGGTTCGCTTTGCGCAAAACCGCCACCGGCAATCGAGATTGCGGCCGGCGCCCGGAGCGGCAACGCGGCAGCCGCGAAGAGTGTTAGAACCAGAAGACGCCTCATCAGCATGGCCCAGGGGGTTCGCAGGCGGCGTCCATCAGCCTTTCAAACCACAAGAACTATGCCGACAGTCGAACAAGTACGCGAATCGCTTCAAAAAGTCAACGACCCGGAACTGAACATTCCGATTTTGGATTTGGGTTTGGTTTACGACATCATCGTCGAGGGTGAGGACGGCGAGCACGTCAGCGTCACCATGACGCTCACCTCACCCATGTGTCCGGTCGGGCCGCTCTTCAAGCAATCCGTTGAAGACAACATCAAAGCGATCGAAGGCGTCAAGACCGTCAAAGTCGACATCACTTTTTCGCCGCCGTGGGATCCGCGCGAGATGGCTACGGAAGACGTCAAGGTGATGCTCGGATTGTGGTGAGTTAGCCGCTCGGACGTTCTTCGAGCAGCGCTTGTGCGGGAGCTATTGCAAGCGACGAGGTGGCATGGACGATCAAACGCCCTTTCGCGTCGCGAATCTCACCCTGCGTTGCTCCAAGGGTCTTGCCGGCGTTGAGCACTTGCGCTCGCGCGGTTAACCGCTGCGACGACATGCGCGCGGGCCGGAAGAATCGCATGTTGAGATCGGTGCTCACGCACACGAGTCCCTTCGGGAGCCGCGTCACGAGCGCACAGGTCAGCGCGGAATCGATGAGCGTCGCGAGCACGCCGCCGTGCACCGTTCCGGCGAGGTTCATCATGTACGGTTGCGGACGCATCGAGAACTCGATCCATCCATCTCCGATGGAACCCGCATCGATCTCGAGTACGCTGAGGATCGGCGGCAGCGGAATTTCATGCCTGCCTATGGCTTCCAGAAATGCGCGTCCGTCCATCTGCGCCCATCGTGCGGCGACTGGTGCATGGTCGGTCCATTCGATGTTTAATGTAGGCATCGTACGATACGAGTCTCCCAAAGGCGGCGCGGGTTGCAGAACGGAGGTGGCATAACCCATGATGCGCGACGAGTCGCTGGTGGAATATGGCCTCAGACGTTGGGTCATCGTGATCGGCGTTATGGCAGCGACGTTGCTGCAAGTCTTGGATGCGACGATCGTCAACGTCGCCCTTCCAACGATCCAAGGCAACATGGGCGCAAACTTCGACGAAGGCGCGTGGATCGTCACCGGTTACATCATCGCAGCGGTCATCGTCATTCCGCTCACGCCGTGGCTGCAACAAGTCATGGGGCGCAAGCAATACTACGTTGCGGCAATCGTCGGATTTACCGTGACGTCCGCGTTATGCGGCCTCTCCACCACACTGAGTGAACTCGTGTTCTTCCGCATTCTGCAAGGTCTGTGCGGCGGAGGCCTCATTGCAACGGGGCAGGCGATTCTGCGCGACACGTTCACGGCGCGCGAACTCGGTAAAAGCCAAGCATTGGTTTCGCTGGGCGCAATCGTCGGCCCGAGCATAGGCCCGACGCTCGGCGGTGTTCTCACCGACGCGTTTTCGTGGAATTGGATCTTTTACATCAACGTCGTGCCGGGTATTCTTGCAGCCGTCATGATCGCGACGACCTTACGCAACCCGAATTATCCGCGGCGCGCCGGATTCGACGGCATCGGTCTCACGCTACTCGCCTTGGGTCTGGGCTGCTTGCAATACGTGCTCGACGAAGGCGAGCGCAACGACTGGTTCGGCGATCGCCGAATCGTGATTCTTGCAGTCGTTGCCGTGCTCGGCCTGGTACTGTTCGCGCTTTGGGAGATCTTTGGAACGGACAATCCCATCGTCGACCTCCGCATCTTGAAAAACCGGACCGTCGCCGCAGGAACGGCATTAGCGCTCACGATTGGTTTCTCACTGTTCGGCGGTGTCATTCTCTCACCGCAGTTTCAGCAGCAACTTTTGAACTTCACGGCAACGCTCAGCGGCGAGTCGATTTTGCTGCGGGCGATAGCCATCGCGTTCTTCACGCCTATTACGCTGATCGCGCTCAACCGTTTTCACGTTCCGCCGCGCGTACTTCTGGGTATCGGCTTCATCATCGTCGCGATCGCTAACGCGATGCAAGCGTTCGTAACGACCACCGATTCGACGTTCTGGACCTTCGGCTGGCCGCTGCTCATCGGCGGCGCGGGGTTCGGCATGCTCTTTCTTCCACTTTCGGTTGCCGTGCTCTCGAGCGTTCACGGCGCGGACACGCAAAAAGCCACGTCGCTTATCAGTCTGTGCCAGCAGCTCGGCGGTTCACTCTCTACGGCAATGCTCGTCACGCTGCTCGACCGTCGCGGCGCACTGCATCAATCCAATCTCGCCGGCGAACTGACGCTGCGCAATCCGGCCTTGCACACCGCGTTGCAGCATCATGCGCCGCTTTCATCGATCTATCGCATCGTCGTTGCGCAATCGACGACGATGGCGTTTGCGGATGCGTTCATCATTTTGGCGGTGATAACGCTTTTGCTGGCCCCGATGGTCTTGTTCTTGCGCACACCGAGACGGCAATTCTCCCCGGCGATGGCCGCGGGTGCTGAATGAAGTATCTCGTCGCGCTGGCGGTATTCGTGCTGGTTTTCTTCATTGCGCTCAGCTCGGATGTCACAGGTCTCACGAGTTATCCCGCACTTGCGCATCCGGTCATCGCGCGAAAGCTGCTGAGCATTCTCGCTTTCGCGATTGCGGGATTGGCGATTTCTCCTGTCTTGAACAGGCGTTACGCGATCGTGAACGCAACGTTCGCCGTGGCGGCGCTGAGCGCCGGTATCGAACTTGCGCAACATTTCAACGGCTCCGATGAAACGATTCGCTGGAATCTTATAGACATCGCATGCGGCGCAGCCGGCGGCTCGCTAGGGGCAATAGCGTATACACTCTTTATGAAGGTGCGCCGCCTCGTCACCGAATGAGGCGCAAATTCAATCCGGCTTGACGGTTCTTGTTGCCTAAACCGCCGAACGGTACCAGTGCGCCCACTTCGATGCCACGGCCATTTTTGCGCCGCACCAAAACGTCGAAGGCTGCGCTGAAAAGTGGACGCCCGAATCCGAATACCTGTCCGTAGTCGTGCGTGTACGTCAGCGATGATACGAGGTTAAACGCATCGCTGGCTTTCCACGTATAGCCGACGTTGTACGTCCGGAACGTCGAGGGAAACGGCGGCGCGTTGTGCGAGAACGTCGCCCCGGCCGTAAACTGAAGACGCCGCGTTGCCGGAAACGTTCCCCAAAGTGTAGCGCTGCTCGCCAGCGTACCGCGTCCATAGTCATACACGTTCTCACCGAGATCGACCGACGCCGAAAGCGACGAACTGCCCACATGCACGGTAGCGGTATCGAAATGCACGCCCGGCGTGACACGCCAATCTTGCGCGACGCGAGCGTCGCCAGGGTGAACGTCGTGACCGAAATCGATTTGCGTGCGAAACGAACCCAGACCCCAAAGGGGATGCTGATTGGAAGTGAACAGCAAGTCGTCGCTGCGCATGGCGTTGAACTGCGTGAATGACAGGGCGGCGTAGCCGCGCCGGCCGGTCGAGGCGAGCGCATAACGCAGCGCGTGCGCGCCGTACAGGCTCGATCCGGTAAGCGTCTGCGAGAGATGATCGTTCAAACGTTGATACGAGCCGAGATCGTAGCGCGCGCCGTCAACGTCCATCGTTTCGCCAAGCGCTACATATCCGCGACCGCTGCGCGCATAATGCTCTTCCAATCCGGTTCCAGGTCCGCCGTTATACCGGTCGTATCGCGCACGCGCGAAGGTATAGCCGTTGCTCGAATTCGTAAGGAGAAACGGCCATTCGAGGGCCGCGGACGGAACGGGTGAGTATCCGAAGTCTTTTGCAGCCGGCGGCGGTATCACATATAAATAGGAAGCTTGCGGGGTCAGCGTCGATCCCGAGCGCACTTGCGCATTGGTGAACGTGATGCTCGAGCCCGGACGCAGCTCCACCTGCGATCCGGTTGCAAGCGCTTCCGAGAGCGAGAGCTGCGGGACTACTGCTGAGGAAACGAACGTACCGTGACCGGTAGCGGCATCGAAGATATAAGCCGCGCCGCTCGAGGTTCCCGCGGCGTCCTTCACCGTCACCTCACCTACGGCCGTCAAGCGGCTTGCGCGCAGATCGTAACTCGCACGCGTTGCTGTGATTTGCATCGCGCCGCGGTGGATCGAAACGCCGCCGTCAGCGATCAGCAGGCCCCGATCCGCATAGAGAGCGATCTGCTGGGCGGACATCACGAAGCTCACATCCTGCCCGCTCGCGAGAGCGAACGCGGGGCATAGGGCGCAGAGAATTATGGCGAATAGAAGCCGCCGCATCGGGCAGAACCTTCTCGCGGTTCGGGCGAAGGGCCTCGCCCCCTTCGACAGGCTCATCCTTCGACAGGCTCA
>CAZRQS010000202.1:0-4937 GCA_964602255.1 uncultured bacterium
GCAACGCCGCAGCTGATTTCCTGCAACTTCATCCGCTACCAAATGATGCGGCAGCCGTCTGAAGCGATGCGAACGCCGGACATCCCGTTCTTTGGAGTAGCCTTAAAAATACGTTCCCGCCGGGTCCGTTGCCACTCCCCAGATTGGGCCGGCAAACGGAGACTTGAAATGATTGACGACTTTACCGCCGGGGAACGTCAACTCGTCAGCCTGATGAGAAGATTTGTTCGCGACAAAGAGGTGTGTGCGAGTTGAATCCAACGCAATGAGCTCGGGTACGCCTTGGATAGGAAACTGATCGATCAGAACCGGAGGGTTGGAATTTTGGTAAACATAGACTGGGGAGAGATTCTGATCAACGGTTTGATTCGCGACGAGGAACTCAAACGGCGTGTTGCCGCCCGGCGATTGTTCTACGTCTATACCACCGGTTTGCCCGGACACCGGAGATGCGACTTGCGTGCACGTGGACTGGCCGCGACGGCACGCAATGATAGTCTCCGTTGCAAAACGCTTATGCCGAACATATCCCACTGCGTAAATCGAGGGCGTGGTCTTCGGGTTGAGCAAAGCGATTCCGGTGATGATCGTGCCTTGCGGCGGGAGCCAAGTGGCTTTCGGCGTCGTAGCACCTGCCGCATACTCTCGAATGAAGTCCGGTCCGCTGAGGGCCGGCTGATTTGCGACATAGATGTTTCCGAAACCGTCGACCTTGACATCCCAAGGACCATTCACGCCGTTTGAGATCCTTTGCTTCGGTGTGTTCGCGCCGGGCGCATAAACGGTTACGGTATTGGAAAGGTAGTTCGCGACGTAGAGATTGCCTTCTAAATCTGTCGTAATCCCGATGGGTCCCTGAATACCGTTTGTGATCGTCCGCAGCGGTGCGGGGTTCTGGACGTTCGTCGCCGCGTCGAAGACCAATATCTTGTTATTCACCTCGTCGCTTGCGAAGAGCAAGTTCGAAGTTGTTGTGGGTATGACCGATCGGAATACCGCGTCGGATGAGGTCGCGGGGGTTAGTGGCGTCGATCCGCCGCTACAGGCGACCAAGGGCAGAACAACGATGAACGCGACGACAACTAGGGACGTCGCCATACCCGCGATACCGGTGAGTTTTCGCATGCGCGTGGTCCTTTCCGGAAAACGCCTCAGCGTTGCCCATCTGGTTAAAACCAAGCCATGCTCACCTAAATCATACAGCAAAAAAGCAAAAAGCACGCAACGCGTGCTTTCATGAATCGATGAAAATTGGAATTTTGAAAACTTGGTGGAGCTGTCGGGGTACTGCCCCCCGAGTCCGAAAAGCCGGACCAGCGCTTTCTCCAGGCTCAGCTTCGAATTTAGCTTACTCGAGTGGACGCCCCGAAGCCGGGCTTGCCACTCGCAGCAGACTCTTTGTCTCGTGCGCGCTTAGAGTCAATCGCGCGCACCAGCCCGAGTTAATGACCGGAGACGAGGCGGCTCGGGCCGACCCCTCGCGTCCGGTGACTAGCCTAGATTAGGCAGCCAGAGCGTATTGATTGTTCGCGTGTATAACGCTTGCGATCGTTTTAGGAGTGCTCGCAACTCCGCCTGCTTACGTTGACCGCGGATCTTCCCGTCGAACCTATTTCAGCCCCGCGTGCCAAGAAGTATAACACGGGGTCGAAGGCCCTAGATGCGGCTTAAGCTGGCGTGGGTATACGTCTACCCCACGTAATTCTGGAGCAGAAAGCAGCAACCATGCGTACGGTCTTTGTTTTGACCCTCGCCCTAGCCCTCGGCGCCCCTTTGGCGGCTTCCGCCGCCGGAAACGCTGCAATCAGCGATGTCTCGCAGCTCGTAGGGGCTTACGAGCATATTCAAAGCGTGCGCGTCATCGAGAAATTCGAGAACGGCGCCATTGCAACGGTTGACGTCATCCCGCCTGGGCAATACCGCATCGCGGCGACAGGCGGCCAAGATCCCGCGCTAATCATGAAGATCGCCACGCAACCGGTTGACGGGGCGGTCTCGACAGGCAATTTCAACGTTTCGTCCGCCGGAAAGAAAACGATCGATGGCGCAAGGACGAACGGTTATAGGATCGTCGCGCCCGATGGTACGTATAACGAAACGATTTGGGTGAACGAATATCACTTGCCGATAGCGGCGCACGTCGACACGCCAGGACACAGCATCGACGTGATTTTCGGCGATTACAACAATTCGTTGAATGTAGCTAAGCCTTAACGACTCACGATTTTCGTGATCGCGGGGTCACCCTTCGACAGGCTCAGGGTGACAAAAAGCGACCACGGCGTACACATGCGCGCGGCGCGCGCATTAGTCTCGTTCCTCGCGCGCGCGTTAGCGTGTCATGGTGAGCTTGTCGAACCATGACTGCGCCACTCACGTTTAGCGGAACACAGTTGCTTCGACAGGCTCAGGTGACACTGGAAGTAAAACGGCGGCATATAAAATGCCGCCGCTTTCGTTTGTTCGCTAGGCGGTGGTCGTCGTGCTGAACGTTTCGGGTTTGAAGAGATGGTTGGTGATCAGCGAAACGATCATCATGATGACCGCGCCTATGAGAGCCGGTCCAAAGCCGTCGACGCGGAATCCGGGAACGATGACGACGGTGAGCCAGAACATGAGCGCGTTGACGATAATGACGAACAACCCGAGCGTTAGAATCGTCGCGGGCAAGGTTATGAGCAACACGATTGGCCGGATGATGGCATTGACGATACCGAAGACGATCGCTGCAATAACAGCCGTCATGAAACCGTTGATATGGAAACCCGGCACGTAGATCGCTATGAGATAGAATACGATGGCATTGATTAGCAGGCGGATGAGCAGATGCATGTCATTCTCCTAATGCAGCCTTGACCTGTGAAGCCAAGGCGGGAGTCATCCCTTTGACCGCCGCGATTTCATCGACGCTGGCCCGTTTGATAGCGGCCAGCGAGCCGAATGCGGTAAGCAGGCGCTTCTTGCGTACCGGGCCGACACCTGCAAGTGCGTCCAAAGCGGAGCGCGTCATGTCCTTGCCGCGGCGCTGGCGGTGATAGGTGATTGCAAAGCGGTGCGCCTCGTCCCTAATGCGCATCACCAGATGCAGCGCGGCCGAATTCGGGGGCAGCACGATCGGTTCTGACTGCCCGGGCATATAGAGCCACTCGTGTTCCTTCGCGAGGCCGGCCACCGGAATGCCGGTCATGTCGAGTTCTTCCAGCACCTCCACGACCGCGTTGAGCTGCCCTTTACCGCCGTCGATGAGCAGCAAGTCGGGCTTTTTGTTGAATTTTTCCTTATTCGCGAGTTCTCGTTCGAGAACGCCGGCGCCATCGCGGTTCGCCACATCTTCATCGGTGCGCGCGCGTAAGTAGCGCAGGCGCCGGCGAAGCGTTTCCTGCATCATCGCAAAATCGTTCGGGCCTTTGTCATACTGAATTTTGAACTTGCGGTACTCGCTCTTCTTCGACCGCCCTTCGACGAACACGACCATCGAGCTGACCGGGTTGGTACCCTGAATATTCGAGATGTCGTAGCACTCGATGCGGTGCGGAGGCGCCGGAAGTTCGAGTGCGTCGGCCAGTTCGGTGAGCGAACGCGCCTGAGCGGTTTCCTGGACTTCCTGATGCGCGAGAAACGCTTTCAAATTCTGCTCCGCGTTCTTCTGCACCAATCGCATGTAGTCCGCGCGATCGCCACGTTGCGGGACGAGCACGCGTACGCGCACCCCCTTGATCTCCGTCAACCAGCTTTCGATGACGCTCACGTCTGCGGGCACCGCTTGTACGAGCACTTCTTTCGGAATCGCGCTGGCGCTGCCGCGCGAACGCCGTGTCTTTCGGGCAACCGGCGCCTGATTGTCGCGCGCAACACGCAGATGCGCGAGCGGTGAACTGCCCGGAACGTCCGGAGCGCCGGCCGTGCGAGCCGTATAAAATTGCTTGAGAAATTCGCTGAAGAGCTCGCCGTCGTTCTGCTCGTGCACGCCGTCGAGAATAAAGTGCTCCTGGCCGATCAGCTTACCGCCGCGAACCATGAACACTTGCATGCACGCCTGTCCCTGCGCGCGCGCAACCGCGATCAGGTCCATGTCTAGACGGGAACGCCAGACGACCTTCTGTTCTTCGGTGACGCGTCGCACTGCCACGATGCGATCGCGAATCCGCGCCGCCGTTTCAAAGTTATAGCCCTGCGCAGCGTGCACCATTTCGCCCTGAAGCCGCGTGAGCAGCGATTCTTGCTTACCCTCCAGGAATAAGACGACTTCCTCGATCATCTTGTCGTAGTCTTCCTCGCTCTGATAACCCACGCACGGCGCAAGACAGCGCTTGATATGAAACTGCAAACACGGCCGGCGGCGGCGCCCGTCGATCGGCTCGGGACACGTGCGCAGGGGGAACACCAGCCGCACCAAATCGATCAGTTCGCGCAAGCCGTGTGCGTTCGTATACGGACCGAAGTAACGCGCGCCGTCGTCCTTGACTACGCGCGTGAACACGACGCGCGGAAACGGCTCGTTCGTTACTTTTAAATATGGGTAGCGCTTATCGTCGCGCAGACGCACGTTGTACGGCGGCTGGTAGCGCTTGATGAGGTTCGCCTCGAGAATGAGCGCCTCAACCTCGTTGGTGACCACGATGGTCCGCACGTCCGCCACGCGCTCCACCATCGCTTGCGTGCGCACGTGGTGCGCCGCACTGTCTTGAAAATACGAACGCACGCGGTTTCTCAGCGAAACCGCTTTTCCGATGTATAAAACGTCTGCGCGCTTGTCCATCATCATGTAGACGCCCGGTGCGTCCGGAATCTGACTGAGAGTTTGAGCAAGCGGCTTAGAGTCAGCCGTGGTCATGTGCGTACAAATTTCCTTCGAGGCGAACGCCCCAAGCACTTCGAAACGAGCGCCTTCACATGGAGGGTACTTCGGGCTCATCCTTCGACAGGCTCAGGATGAC
>CAZRQS010000203.1:0-4924 GCA_964602255.1 uncultured bacterium
CCGGTCTCGATAATCGCGTACATAACTTTGGAAGATTATCAGAGCGCCGGGGCTCGTGTCAACGAGAAATTGCCGGGCTTGACGCTTGCCGCCTCTCGCGCTTATAGTTGGGCAGAGGAGTCTATAAAATAGATTCATCTACGGAGGTCGCATTCTCACCAGCGCCGAGGAGCAACCCGTCCGCTTGATCCCGGGCTTGGTGATCGTCTGGGGCTTTGCCGCTGCGGTTATCGACGCCGGCCAACAGCTGTATTTCTCGGGAATCGGCGGTCGTGCAGGCCTTTGGGCAAGCAGTCTGGCGCTGCTGGCGGGCATCGTGTACTCGGTCGGAGTCAGCATCGGGCGGGCGGATTGATTCTCCTCGCTTCGGTTTTAGCGGCGAACTACTTGGTACCGCACACGCCGGGATACGCGCTGGCAGCCGGCTTTATTCTCGGCTACGCGATTCCCGGGTTCTCATTTATCTCGCAAGGTCCGGGCGGCGAAGAATAGTGGACGACCTGCTGCTTTCCAAGATCCGTCTCGGCGTGATCGCGGAGCTGCTTACCGCAAAGTGGATTCCGTTTAGCGATCTGCTGCGCGCGACAGAAGCGACGAACGGCAATCTTGGGGCGCACTTAGCGAAGCTCGTTGAAGCCGGTTACGTTCAAGAACAAAAAACGTTCGTCAACCGGCGTCCGCAAACACGCTACGCGCTTACGCAAACCGGACGTGAAGCGTTCGTGCAACACGTTCGCGAGATGCAATCACTGCTCGAGCAGAGCCCCTCTTGACCCTCACGTTACGTCAGCCTGTAGCGTATGGAGCATGAAACTGATGACTCGTCCGTACTACCGGGCTAAGGAGTTCGCGCAACGCGCCGGCGTAACGGTTCGCACACTTCACGTGTACGACCAAATGGGGCTGCTGCCGCCGGCGCAGCGTAGCGAGAGCGGGTACCGCCTTTACGGTCAAACCGAACTGGAACGCCTCGAGCAGATCGTGGCACTGCGATTCGTCGGTTTCAGCTTACAGGAAATCAAGGAGCTGCTTAACGCCCACGCGTTGCCGCTGATGGTCGCGCTTCGCATGCAGCGCGAGATCATTCGCGAACGGCGCAACCAACTCGATAACGCGCTCGAAGCGATCGAACGCGCGGAAGCCGCGATGGCAGATGAGCACGATGCAACGCTGTGGGAGAAGCTCCGCACCATCATTGAGGTCATGAAAGTGGAAAAATCCGACTGGAGCTGGACAAAAAACTACTATTCTGAAGAAGCGCAGCAAAAGATAGACGCGCGCGCTGCAACGATTTCAAAGGAAGAACTCGAGGCAGGACAGCGAGCGTGGACGGAGCTGATCGCCGAAGTGGAAGCTGCGGCAACACATGAGGATCCGGCGAGCGAGCACGCACAACAGCTCGTACAGCGCTGGAAAGCGCTCGTGTACGAATTCACCGGCGGTGACGCCGGCATTCGCGACGGGCTCAATAAACTTTATAACGATCCGACGCATTGGCCCAAAGATTTCAAACGCCCGTGGAGCGATGAGGCAGACCGCTTCATTCGCACCGCAATGAACTGCCAATCCTAAACGATACACACTATGCGGGAAAAGCATGTATCAACGGCAGCGACTTGACTGAGCCTCCTCAGCGAGGCGTTAAAGTAAGTGTAGCCCGGGTTGCGGTGCGCACCGCGGAATCACTGAACGGCAGCGGCACTAGCCGCTGCTGTTTCCATGTGCCGCTCAAATCCGTGTAATGTCCGGACGCGGGTTCGCCCGATTCGCCGCTCGGTATGACCATGCCGCCCGCATCCCAATTGCCGACGTCCCATACCGCGCGAAAACTCTGTGAATGCGACGCGGTTTGCACGTGCACGCCGAAACTATCGCCGTTGCCCGGAAACGTTGCGCCGTTCAGGAACGAGAAGCCCATTTGCGCGAGCGGATGTTGCACAGTAGCCTGCGCGAATGGGCCCCAGGGTTGCAGCATACGACTTCCGTACGTTTGAACCGCAATCTTCAGCGAGCCGGAGAGGAGATCGTCGTAATCGCTGTTGTGCCACCAGCCGCGTGGGCGTTCACGCAAAACGCGCATCAGCAGGACCAGATTCGCGTTGTTCGCGCTGGCTTGATACTCCACTGCCGCGTTTCCGGCGTTATATTTCGCTAAGCTCGCTACGGCAATACGGCGGAGCTCCCATGCAATCGGCGCCCCTTTGGACTGCGGATCGAAACGTCCATCCCATTTTGAGAGCGCATCGAGATACGGCTTCAACGACGGGCTGTCTTGAAGGTTCTTGTGCTGCGCGGCAATCAACGTCGCATGAACAATGTCGCGCTCGGGCAATGACAGCGTGTCGGTCAAGAATGCTGTGAAATCTGCCACACTAAAGCGCGACTTGCTCGAGAGCAGCTGCTCGACGCGTTTCGCGCGATACGGCGGCTCAAAGTTCGGACTCAAACGTAGGGGATAACCGGCGCCGTACATTCGTCCGTTCGCGGTAAACACGACATTGTCACGTGTGGCATTGACGTGCGGAAGCCCATCGAAGGGCACGTATTGATACAACGGATCAGTGCCGGGATGCACGCGCAATCCCCAAAGCGGATCGTTTGGAATGAATCCGGCAAGTTGATACGCAGCCGCGCCGCTTCGGTCGGCCAGTACATAGTTTTGCGGTGGTCCGGGATATGTCCGCAGCGCTTTGATCGCCTCACCGATATTGTGCGACGCGTTCAGACCGATAAACGCACTGAGCGGGGACGTTGGGACGCGCACAGCGTTCCAATCTACCGAGTACGCAACGCCCTTGTTCGTTTGCGCGACGAAGCCGTGCTTGGTTTGAAAGTACGTGTACGTTGCGTCGCGGCCGAATCTGACGTGGAAGGTCTCCACCCGGCGTTTGGCGCCGGCGAGCGTATCGCGGTAAACGACTTCTGTAACCACGGTGCCATTCGTCGAGCCCCAAGCGATATTGTCGTTGTGGCCAAGAATGACGCCGGGTGTTCCGGCTAGTGAGCCGCCCGCGATATGCAGATTAGGGCTTCGCAGATCGACTAAGTACCAAACGCCCGGAATTCCCAAGCGCAGATGCGGATCGTTCGAGAGCAGTGCGTGACCTGTGGTCGAATGCGCCGCGCCGACCGCCCAATCATTGCTGCCGACAGCCGGACGATCCGTGCCAAACGGAAGAACGACGCTGGCAGTGTGCTCGGATTTTCGCGAACGCAATGGCGGAAGCGTGGCGACCAAGCGTGTTGTAGTCGGCGCGTCGTACGCCGGATCGGTTATCGAATAGAGATCTTCGAGCGGTGCAGCGTTTCGAGTATGCGCTACGGCGTCACGCCGAATCACGTCGTCCCAACGGTCGATGAGGTCCAGAACGGTTGCCATGCCGGCCGCTAACGAATCTTGCGGCTTCCACGGCTCGGGCTTGTAGACGAGCAAATGAAACTCGGGCGGCAGCGGCTGTTGTTGCATCGCTGCATTCACGCCGTCGCTGAACGCTTGAACCAGCATGTGCTCGCGGGGCGTCATATGCGCCCACTGCGCGTCGACGATTTGTGCGATAGGCGCGACGCGCGCGTTTTGATCGGCAGAGAGCGCCGCCGGGCCCATCACTTCGGCAAGACGGCCGTACACGAAGCGGCGCAACAGGTCCATTTGAAAAAGACGATCCGATGCTTCCGCATATCCCTGGGCAAACAGCAAATCGTGGTCGTTGCTCGCAACGATGTGCGGAATGTCGCGATCGTCGCGAAAAATTTGCACAGGTGCAGTTAAGCCGGCAATGTGAATGGTTCCACTCGTTTGGGCCACTGCACGCATGCCGGTAAACGCGTAAACGACCCAAACGAGCACTACAAGTAGAAGAAGGATAACAACGCCGCCGAGTGTGCGGCTAACGATGCCGGGAAATCTTCGCTTAGACCTCGACGTAGACATCATCGCCTTCGATACGCACTTTGTACGTCGGTAGCGGAATGACGGCCGGTAACGTTAGCGCCTCACCGGTGCGTACGTCGAAATTGGCTCCGTGCCGCGGGCAGACGATGCGGCAGCCCTCGAGTTCACCTTGGTCGAGCGCTCCGCCGTCATGCGTACACACGTCTTCGACTGCGTAGATGTTGCCTTCGCAATTGCAAAGCAACACCTCACCGCCGTCCACGACGACGCGCAGAGTTCTGCCTTCCGGAATATCGCTGACCTTAGCCACAAGCCGCTCTGCCATAGCCTCGCGCTTCTACAAAAAACGCAGTACACCCACGCATGACACCCCCGGGCCTTAGCGAATATCCTCGCATGGCCGATTTGCGGTACGCTGTGATCCTAGAGCCCGACGAGGACGCGCTGCAAGTCATCGTCCCGGCTTTCCCAGAGATCCACACATTTGGTGAAAACGTGCAGCATGCGCTGGAAATGGCCCGCGATGCAATCGAACTTTCGATCGCAGCGCGGCGCAACGAAGGCATGGAGATTCCGCGTCCGGATGCGGACGGGACTCGCCTCGAAGTCGTTGCCGTAACCCTCCCGGCCGCCTAAACCCGCGGTTCAGTCCGTGAGGATATCCAGGTCGCTCTTTTGCGCGTTCTAGATTGAGTACTCTGCCGCAGGTTCGTCCAGGTCGTCTCGTACGTGCTTTGCAAAAATCCGGAAGTGTGCTCGTCCGCCAAAGCGGATCGCACGCGGTCTTAAAAACACCGGGCGGCAAACTTTTGTCTGTACCAATTCACGGAAGCCGTGATGTACCGCCAGGAACGCTGCGATCGATTCTTGCGATGCAAAGATCACAGTTGAGGAGCTGCGAGATTTGCTTTAAGCAGTTGCTGGAAAAGAAAAGACCCCCGATTGTGGGGGTCTTTCAGACTTTTGGGTGGGAGGCATCGTTAGCCGACTGAGCCTTCCATTTCCATCTTTACGAGGCGGTTGAGTTCGACC
>CAZRQS010000204.1:0-4901 GCA_964602255.1 uncultured bacterium
TAGTCATCTCCAAAACAAAGGCTATTAAATTTAATAGCCCGAGGTTGGAGCAAAGTACCCCCCGCTCCCACGAAAACCCTGGTAGCGTGCGAGAAAAGTCGAAACTACGACACAGGTGCGGCAGGCTCCGGAGCGGGAACGGGCGCCGGCGCTAGCGATACGCCGTCGCCGCCCGGACGGCCGCGACGCC
Organism: uncultured bacterium; assembly: GCA_964602255.1. Classification (GTDB taxonomy): domain Bacteria; phylum Vulcanimicrobiota; class Vulcanimicrobiia; order Vulcanimicrobiales; family Vulcanimicrobiaceae; genus CAZRQS01. The sequence goes on from CAZRQS010000204.1 coordinate 191, forward strand.
GCCGCGAGAACGACTTGACGATAACGTACAGCACGGGCGTTATCACAAGGTTCAAGAGCGTCGAAACGATCATGCCGCCGAACACGACGGTGCCGAGCGAATTGCGTGCCGCGCTTCCCGCGCCGCTTGCAAACACGAGCGGCGTGACAGCGACGATGAACGCGATCGACGTCATGAGAATCGGACGAAGCCTAGTCTGCGCGGCACGCGAGGCGGCCGTGATGACGTCGGCACCTTGTTTGAGCTGTTGATTTGCGAACTCGACGATAAGAATCGCGCTTTTACTTGCGAGGCCGACGAGCATGACGAACCCGACTTGCGCATACGCATCGCTCGGAATATGGCGGACGTTCAAGAAAACGAGTGCGCCCAAAACCGCGACGGGCACCGCCAACAGTACGATAAGCGGATCGACGAAGCTTTCATACTGTGCCGAGAGCACCAAGAACACGAAGATGACGCCGATCGCGAAGATCAATATCGAAAGTGAACCACCCTGGATCTCGTCCAGAGAGAGGCCCGTCCATTCGTAGCTTACCCCTGGCGGGTCGATCTTCGCTGCCAGTTGCTGCATAGATGCAATGGCTTGTCCCGAACCTTTACCCGGAGCGGCCTGTCCGTTGATCTCAATCGAGCGGAACAAATTGTAGTGCGTGATGATCGGCGCGCCTTTTGTGAGCTGCGCGGAGCCCAGTCCGCCGAGCGGGACCATACCGCCGTCCTGCGAGCGAACGTACAGGTACTGCAACGCATCCAGTGACGTGCGGTACGGCTGTTCCGCCTGTACGTAAACGCGATACGAACGGTTCAGGTAGTCGAAGTCATTGACGTAGAACGAGCCCAGGTCAGTCTGCATCGTACGGAAGACGTCCGAAAGCGAAATGCCGATACTCTTGGCTTTGTCGCGATCGACATGCACTTGATATTGCGGCGAATCGATACGGAACGTCGTGTAGACCTGCGTGAGATTCGGATCTTTGTTTCCTAACCCCATGTATCCATACGCCGTTTGCATGAGCGTGGGTAAACCGGCGTTACCGTGGTCTTCGATCTCGAATTGGAAACCGCCGAAGTTGCCGACGCCGTTAATCGCCGGCGGGTTGAACGCAAAGACTTGCGCATTCGGAATTCCGAAGAATTGCATTTGCACGCGCTGAAGGATGGCGTTTAGCGAGTGCGCGCTGCCGCGCCGCTCAGACCACGGTTTCAGTTTTGCAAACGCGATACCGCGGTTGGGACCGCTGCCGATAAAGCTGAATCCTGAGACGTTGAATACGTGCTCGACTTCAGGCTGTGCGAACAGGATGCCGTCGATTTTTCGAGCGACCGCCTCTTCTTGTACGAGCGACGCGCCCTCGGGCAGCTGGACCGTTATGATGAAGTAGCCCTGATCCTCGTCCGGAATGAACGCCGTGGGCGTTGTGCGGAACAACACGACCGTTGCGACGAGCGCGCCGACGAACAGCGTCGCGACCAGCCAGCGGAGGCGGAAGAACTTCGGCAGCATGCCGCGGTACCACGCGCGGAACGACGCCAGTCCTTTGTTGAACCAGACGAAAAACGGGAATCGCGATTCCTTCTCGCCGGTAAGCATGAGTGCCGACATAACCGGGGTGAGCGTCAGCGATGCAAAGAGTGAGATCGTGATCGACGCGGCAATCGTCAAGGCGAACTGCTTGTAGAGTTGTCCGGTCGTGCCCGGGAAAAATGCAACCGGCACGAACACGGCCAGCAATACCAGCGACGAAGCAACGACCGCGCCTTGCACCTCGCGCATTGCCGCAGCCGCACCCTCGAGGCCACCCATGTTCTTTTCTTGAATGTACCGCGCGATATTCTCGATGACCACGATCGCGTCGTCCACGACAAGCCCGGTTGCCAGCGTCAAACCGAAGAGCGTGATCGTGTTGATGGTGAATCCGAAGACCTTCATGACGGCGAACGTGCCGACCAGCGATATGGGCAGAGTCACTGCCGGAATCAGCGTCGAACGCGGGTTCTGAAGGAAGAGAAAGATTACGAGAACGACCAGAAACACCGAGAAGACCAGCGTCAGGACGACCTCTCGTATCGATTCTTTGACGAACTCCGTGCTGTCGTACGCTATGTCGTAGTGCACGCCCGCTGGGAAGGTGCGCGAGAGCTCTTCGAGCGTTTTTCGCACGCCGTTCGCCGTGGACAAAGCGTTCGCGGTAGGCAGTTGAAGGATGCCGAGGCCGACGTTGTTGGGATTTTTATCGAAAACCAGAGACGTGGAATAGTCTTCCGCGCCGAGATCGATGCGAGCCACGTCGCCGAGACGCGTATATCCGCCTCCCGTTTCCGCGCGCACGATAATATTGCGGAACTGATCCGGCGTACTGAGGCGGCCTTCGGCGCGCACGCTAATGGTGAACGGCTGATTCTTCGGTTCGGGAGCACCGCCGATGCTGCCGGCAGCGACCTCGACGTTCTGTTCTTGGAGTGAATTGAGCACGTCCGTAACGGCAAGATTGCGGGCTTGCAGTTTGTGCGGATCGACCCAGACGCGCATTGCATAGCGGCGCTGGCCGAAGATGATGACGTTGCTCACGCCCGGCACGCGCTTGAGTGCGTTGACCACGTTGAGTTCGGCGTAGTTACTTAAGAAAAGCTGTTGGAACTGCGGGTTGTTCGAATAGATCGACGCGGCCATGATGAAGCTGCCCGAGTTCTTCGAAACCGTGACGCCCGTCTGTTTGACTTCGTTCGGCAACTGGCCCGACGCGGATTGCACGGCGTTCTGCACGTCCGTGGCTGCGATGTCCAGATTGGTCCCCAAATTAAACGTACACGTAATCGTGCTCGTGCCGTTGTTCGAACTGCTGGACGTGATATAGCGCAAACCTTCAACGCCGTTGATGGCTTGTTCCAGCGGAGTGGTCACGGCGGACTCGACCGCTTCAGCGTTGGCACCCGTGTAGTTGGCGTTGACCGTTACGACCGGCGGCGCGATTTGCGGATACTGCGCGATAGGCAGCGTCGGAATCGCGATGAGTCCTGCGAGCATGACAACCAGCGAGAGCACTGCCGCGAAGATCGGCCGGCGCAAAAAGAATTGGGTCAAGTCCCCTCCGGGTTAGTAACCTGCGGTATTTAGTTTACTAAACCGCAGCCGGGCTCACCGGGTTGCTCTGCGTTACTGAAACGCTTGTTCGGCGTGGTACGAACTGCGCGAGAGCGGACTCGATACGACCTGATGGAACCCTTTGGACCTTGCCAGCAGTCCCAGCTCGGCGAATTTTTGCGGCGTGACGAACTCTTCGACGGGCAGATGCTTCTTGGTGGGCTGCAAATACTGCCCGATGGTGAAGATGTCCACGCCCACCGAGCGCGCATCATCCATGGCCTGCTCGATCTCGGCGTCTGTTTCTCCCAGTCCGAGCATCAGCGAGGTCTTCGTGAACCGCTCGGGTGCCCGCTCTTTGGCATGCTGGAGAATATGCAGCGACTGATCGTACTTCGCGCGCTTGTCACGTACACGAGGAGTCAAGCGACGCACGGTCTCCAAATTATGCGCAAACACATCCGGCTTCGCATCAAGAACGATATCGAGCGCAGCCAAATCCCCGCGATAATCGCCACTCAAAATCTCAACCCGCGATCCCGGAACCCGCTCGTGAATCGCTCGTACGGTATTAGCAAAGATCAACGCCCCACCGTCAGGCAAATCATCTCTATCGACGGCAGTGACGACCAAATACTTCCACCCCATATCGCGCACAGCCTCAGCCACACGCACGGGCTCCATCCAATCGACAACCCCACGCGGATTGCCGGTCTTCACATTACAGAACCGGCACCCCCGCGTACACGTATCCCCAAGAATCATAATGGTCGCAGTACCTGCACCCCAGCACTCCGCCAAATTAGGACACATGGCTTCCTTACAAACCGTATTCAGCTGCAGCGTATTAACCTTAGCTTTTACCCGTTCATAGTCATCACCCCGCGGCAATTTCACCTTGAGCCACTCGGGCTTAGGCTTACGGGGAACATCGTTTATAAGGTTAATTTCAATCGCCACTAGGATGCCTTCAACTGTTTCTCAAATTCAAAATTCAAATCAAACACCCGCTCAATCGCGCCACGTAACACGGGCTTAGCTTCATCAATTGCGATCGATTGCCCAGTCTCACGCGCCAAGCTCGTAATGCCACGATCAAACAGACCACACGGATTAATAAGTTTATCGTAGCTAAGTTCGGTACAAACATTGAGCGCAATCCCATGCAACGAAGTCATCTTCTGCACGGCAAGCCCAACGGCACAAACCTGATCACTCCCGACCCAAACCCCAGCATGCTCACTCCAACGTTCAGCATGAACCCCGAAGTGCGCACACGTTTCAATAACAGCTTCCTCGAGAGCGCGCACCAACGGAACAACTTCCCGAAACCTCTCAAGCCTGCGAATCGGATAGACCACGAGCTGTCCGGGGCCATGATAAGTAACATCCCCGCCGCGCTCGATCTGCACAACATCGACGTCACGCGCTTGCAACATCTCACGCGAAAGTAGAACATTCTCTTCCTTCGCTTTACGCCCAAGCGTAATCACAGGCGTATGCTCGACGAAGATCCACGTTTCCGGCTCATCACCGCGCCCAACGCGCTCATGAAGCGAATGCTGCAGCTCCCACACCTCACGGTAGGGCCGCAATCCCAAATCAAGCAAACGCGCAGCGCTCATC
>CAZRQS010000205.1:0-4861 GCA_964602255.1 uncultured bacterium
GTGGCTACATCAAGCGCGAAGGGCGTCCGCCCGAGCACGCCGTGCTCAGCTCGCGGCAAATCGACCGCCCAATCCGTCCGTTGTTCCCCGACGGCTTCCGTAACGACGTGCAAATCGTCGCAACGGTCATGTCCATCGATCCGGAACTGGACGCAGACGTTCAAGGTGTGTGCGCTGCGGGCGCGGCGCTCGCGCTTTCCGACATTCCGTTCGACAAGACGGTTGCTGCCGTGCGCGTCGGACGTGACGAAAACGGCAAGTACATTGCCAATCCCACACTGCCGCAGTACAAGACCGGCGGAATGGACATCGTCATCGCCGGCACAGCCGACGCGGTGATGATGGTCGAAGGCGGCGGCGATGAGATCAGCGAGGAAGATTTTCTCGGAGCGGTCGAGTTCGCGCACAACGAGATCAAAAAGATCGTCGCAGCCATCAACGAGCTGGCGAAGAAAGCCGGCAAGGAAAAGCGCGAGTATCCGCTGCTGAAGGTCGATTCCGATCTCGACAAGTGGGTGCGTAAGAACTTCAAAGGCGACGTCGCCAAAGGTATGCGTGTCGTCGAGAAGCTCGCGCGTGAAGCCGAGCTCGACAAGATTACGGTTGAAGAGGGCATCGCCCGCGCGGCCAAAGATCCGAAGGTCAAAGAGAAGCTCGAAGATCCGATTCTCTCCAAAGACTTCAATAAGATCATCAAGGCGATGGAAGAGGACGAGCTTCGTGTCATGGTCGTGGACGAGAAGATCCGCCCCGACGGCCGCAAGCCCGACGAGATCCGCCCGATTTGGTGCAAGGTGCACTACGTGCCGCGCGTGCACGGTTCGGGAATCTTCACGCGCGGTCAAACGCAAGTCTTTACCGCTGCGACGCTGGGATCGATCAGCGACGCGCAGCGTCTTGACGGCATCGTCGCGCTTGATGACAAGCGCTACATGCACTTCTATAATTTCCCGCCGTTCTCGGTCGGTGAGACGCGCCCGATGCGCGGTCCGGGCCGCCGCGAAATCGGCCACGGGCACTTAGCCGAACGCGCGCTGGTTCCGGTACTTCCGCCTAAGGAAGAGTTTCCGTACACGCTTCGTCTGATGAGTGAAGTGCTCGAATCGAACGGATCGTCATCGATGGCGTCGGTGTGCGGAAGCACGCTTGCGCTCATGGATGCCGGCGTTCCGATCAAAGATCACGTCGCGGGCGTCGCGATGGGCCTGATTTTGAAGGGCGACAAGTACGCGGTTCTCACCGACATTCAAGGCATGGAAGACGCGCTCGGTGAGATGGACTTCAAGGTCGCGGGCACCAAAAAAGGCATCACCGCGATTCAAATGGACATCAAAGTTCAGGGCGTAACCGTGCAGATTATGCGCGAGGCGATGGAGCAAGCCAAGAAGTCGCGCTACTTCATCATCGACAAACTCGCGGAGACGATCGAAAAACCACGCGAGCAGCTCAGCAAGTTCGCGCCGCGGATGATCGTCGTGCAGATCAATCCGGACAAGATCAAAGACGTCATCGGCCCCGGCGGCAAGGTCATCAACAAGATCATCGAGGAGACCGGCGTCGAGAAGATCGACATCGAGGACGACGGCAAGGTGTTCATCACCGCGCTCGACGGCGAATCGGCCGAGAAAGCGCGCCAGATCGTCGAGTCGATCACCAAGGACGTCGTCGTCGGCGAAACCTACATGGGCGAGGTCACGCGCATCATCAACATCGGTGCGTTCGTGAAGATTCTGCCCGGCAAAGAAGGTCTCGTGCATATCAGCCAGCTTGCGCCGGCGCGCGTCGAGAAGGTTGAAGACGTCGTCAAAGTCGGCGACGAGATCATGGTCAAGGTCATGGAGATCGACAACCAAGGCCGCATCAATCTCTCACGCAAGGCGGTTCTCGCCGGAACCAGCGCCGGAACGAGCGGCGGAAACGGTGCGATGGAATCGCACGAACCCGCGCGCAGCGGTGCACCTGGTGGTGGAGGTGGCGGTGAAGGCCGTCGCCCGCGCCGTCCACGACGTCGTCCCGAGTAGCACGCGCTAAGCAAAGGCCCGCAGTAGTGCGGGCCTTTTTGCTATACTCGGTCCATGCGCCGGTTCACCGTCGTTCTTAGCATACTCGAGGGACTCTTTATGTTGTTCGACGGTTTGCTTGCACTCGTGACCGGATCGTACATCGCGCCGGGCGGTCAGCTCGGACCCTGGCAGCACGTCGTTTCAGCGCTTGGCATCGCGCCGCTTTCAGCCGGCATGAAGACGGCTTTCGTCGTTCTCGGCGCGGCATATATTGCGAGCGCCGCAGCATACGCATTTTACAAGCCGCGTGGAACGTTATATCTTGCTGCCGCCGCCGTCCTCACGCTGTGGTATCTTCCGCTCGGAACAATCTTGAGTTTGGTGGTGCTTATTTCGATTGCCGTAGACTCCTCGCGCATGCGCAGGCTGCGCATATGAACGCTGTTCTCGTCACCGGCGCGTCGACCGGTATCGGTTACGCGACCGCACTGTTACTCGCACGTGAAGAGTATCTCGTATACGCGGGCGTGCGAACCCAGCAAGACGCGGAGCGTTTGCGCGCCGCGCATCAAAACATTCGCGGCGTCTTGCTCGACGTGCGTCACAGAACGGAGGTTACCCAAACACTGCTCGCAATCGGCGAGAGCGGTGTTCCGCTGTACGCCGTAGTGAACAACGCGGGGATCGCCGTGGCCGGTCCGCTCGAGTACCTGCCGCTGGAGGAAATGCACCGTCAGTTCGACGTCAACGTTTTCGGCGCGCTCGCCGTAACGCAAGCCGCTCTTCCGCTGTTGCGCCGCTCGCACGGACGCGTCATTTTCATGAGTTCGGTTTCCGGACAACTCGCGCCGCCGCTCTTAGGACCTTACGCGGCTTCGAAATTTGCAATCGAAGCGATGGCGGATTCCATGCGCATGGAACTTTCACAGTCCGGTATCTCAGTTAGCGTGGTGCAACCGGGGAACGTGAAAACGCCGATTTGGGAGAAAGGCCGCCGCGCAAAAGACGAACTCGTCGCGCACATGCCTGCTCGCGCCCTCGAGCACTATGGGCCGGCGGTCGAAAATCTGGTTCGAATAACAGAGCGTGAAGAACGCACGGGAATCGAAGCGGACGAGGTTGCAAGAACGGTGTTGAGGATACTTCGCGCAGCGCGTCCCCGCGCGCGTTATCCGGTCGGCAGTCCGCCGGGATGGCAGCGCCGTCTAGCGGCGCTGCTCCCGGAACACTTACGCGATCGATTAATTTTGCGCAATATGCGCGACTAATTTCCTTACTGCAAATACACGACGACGTTGGCGCCGGCTACGTCAGCGGCGACCACCCGGTTTACGTCGAGTTTGTTGTCCGTCAAGAACTGCGCGAAGGTGATCTGCGAGTTGTCGAGTGTCGCCGTAAGGGGCATATTTGAAAGCGTACGGCGAAGCGCGGCGAGCTGCGCCTGATTGCGTGTAACCGCGGCATTGAGCGCAGTCATGTTATCGGGTGTAACGATAGTTTGCACTTTGACGATCTTGATGTTGTTCGTCGTCAGGTTCTTCATCGACGCGAGCTGCGCGGTTGTGCTCTGCGTGCGGTTCAGTGCTGAAATGAGTTGGCCGTAATTCGGTTGGCCCGACGGCGGCACGACGCCGCTGGTTGCCGTGCGATTCGGATTGGTCGCAGGCGGCTGGGGCGTGGTCTCCTGAGCGATGGCCGGTGCTGCGCACAATGCCAGGATCGCCGTCGCGGCGAGCGCGGTAACGGTTCTGTGCATAGTTTTTGACCCTCCGGATTGGATGCGCACGCTTATTGCCAGATCCGTGGCGTTCAACACATACCGTCCCTATTGTCCCTATATGTTAGGAAGAAAACGCATGCAGCATTCCATCTCGCTTCAAGGACATCAGGTACGCGTCGAACCGCTCGCGAAGGAGCACTTGCCCGCACTGCGCGAGCTCGGCAACGATCCGGCGCTCTGGGAGTGCACGTTCGGCAGCAATCCGTTCACTAACGGCGAGCGCGCGCAAGCTTGGCTCGACGATGTGCTGGCCGATCCGGACATGCAAGCCTTCACGATTATCGACGAGCGAAGCGGTGCGGTCGCCGGCTCTACGCGATTCCTCGAGATCTCGCAGGTTCACCGCAAACTCGAGATCGGCTGGACGTTTCTCGGCCGCGCTTTTTGGCGCACGCACGTCAACACGGCGGCGAAATTGCTGCTCATGCAATATGCGTTCGAAGATTGGAATGCGCTACGCGTACAATTTAAAGCCGAAGCGGTGAATCAACGGTCGCGCCGCGCGATATTGCGGCTCGGTGCGACGTACGAGGGAACGCTACGGAATTTCCGTATCCGCTCGAACGGCGAAATCCGCGATACATCCTTCTACAGCGTTGTCGATCGAGAGTGGCCGATGGTCAAAGAACGTCTGCTCACGTTCTTGGACCAAAACCTCTATAGCCACGCAGCGGAATAAGCGCCTCGAGCTCGAGCATGCCCAGTTGCATCAGCGGGTAGCTGTCGACGATGCTTTTAGCGTGTTCCAGTGAGTCTGCTTCGATCAGCGTTACCGCACCAAGCACGTCTTCGCGGCTCCAAATATTGCGAATGAGCCCTTGCGCGTAGAGCTTGCGCACGGCCTCAGCTTCCGGCTCGAGGAGCGGTTCAAACTCTTCAGGCGAAAAAGCTTCGGTGCGACGGCGAACGATGGATATAAACTGCATGCGCGGCGTGTTCTAGGATCGGACGTTGATTACTGTGTAGACTTTTCGTATTGGCGGTTTCCCTCTTTTGTCACCCTGAGCTTGTCGAAGGGTGGCTCCGCGATCACCTAAGCGTGGCGAGTTCAGTCATGGTTCGACAAGCTCACCATGAC
>CAZRQS010000206.1:0-4794 GCA_964602255.1 uncultured bacterium
TGTTCGCATGCGAAAAGCGTACCGGTGCGTCCGAAGCCGGTGTAAATTTCGTCGAAAATGAGCAGAATGCCGAGCGAGTTGCAGAGGTGCCTTAGGCCTTGTAGATAGCCGTCCGGTGGAACGAGGTTGCCGCCGCGCCCCTGAATCGGCTCGATGATAAGCGCAGCAATATCGTCGCGGTTCGAAAGCGCCTCGCGCGCTCTGTCCAGTTCACTGAGCTCGCGCGGATAATCAAGAAAAATTGTTCGTTGCGGCAATACGCTCGCAAACGGTGTGCGGAACTTTTCAATTCCCGAAATTTCAAGCGTTCCCAGTGAAAGCCCGTGATACGCGCCGCGATACGAGACGAAGGTGGATTTGCCGGTTGCGATTATCGCGGTTTTGAGCGCAGCTTCGACCGCTTCAGCGCCGGTTGAGGCGAGAAACGTCTTGCCGAGATCTCCGGGCGCAATTTGTGCGAGCTTTTCGAGCAGTTCCACCTTGACTTCGGTGGGATGCACGTCGCCCATCGCGTGCATCAAGCGCACGGCCTGATCGTGCAGTGCGGCGGCGACGTATGGGTTGCTGTGCCCGCTATTTGCAACGCCGAAGGCCGCGGTCAGGTCGATATACCGGTTCCCGTCGACATCGACGACAGTCGCGCCTTGCGCCGATTCCCAGAAAACGGGAAACCGCTCATCAACGAACGTGACGTTCCGCGATTCAAAGGATTGCAGACCGCGCGCGAGCTCGCGCGTTCGCGGACCCGGCACAGGCGTGCGAAGCTCTTCAAGTTCGTCTTGCCCGAAGGTGGTCGAAGGGTTCAAAGTGCTTTATCGATCCATCGAATGAACTCGGCGATGCGAGGACGGCCGCCGTGATCGCCGCTGATTGGTGGATGTTGCAGTTCTCCGAACCTCGTGAGACGTACTGCTCCGGCGTCGATCGCCAACGCGACTAATTCCGGACGAGCCGCAGAGACCGCGAAACCTTCCAGTGGCAAGCCATGCTCGCGTAAGTATGTTAGCGCCTGCACAGGGTCGTCTACCGGAATCACCCCGATCGTGCGCGGCAAAAACTGCGGCGGTTCATTACGCGGGGGATCGAGCACTAAAGCATAGTGCGCATCCGCGTTTGCGTATACCGCTCCTGTTCCCGACGCTGCCCGAAAGGCGGCCAAGTCGCGCTGCTGTGCGATTTGTGCCGAGACAGACGCGTGTTGGCGCGCTGGTGGAAACTCCACGTTCGCGCGCTCGACCTCAGCTGCCAGCATCTCGCAGAAGCGCTCTGGCGGGATTGCACCGCCGCGTTCTACGAACAGCACGTGCAAAGATAAGCATCCCTCGCTCTCATAGAGGACGAGGTCGCGCGCTGCACCTTGCGCAAGGGCCTTTGCGCCGGCTTGCGTGCTCAACGATTCACGGTCGACGTAACCGGCACTGGCGCGCGAGCCGAAGCCGATAAAGCGTGCGCGGCTTCCGACCGTTTGAGCGATCGAGTCTAGTGTCGGGTCACTGCCGAAAGCGACGAGGGCGTCGAACGCTTTCAGGTCAGGTGCACGTTCATCGCCGGAACTCCAAACTGCGGCGCGAGCAGCGTCCGCAAATTCATCAAGTTCCTCGATAAGCGTCTCAAAGAACGCGCCCGCGAGCGAATCCTCGCGGTCCTTCACGGTCACGTCGCATTTTGCGCACAAGGCGAAGATCGCCGGTGTTAGCGCGACGCCGATCGTCGTGCGGCTGGAGATGACGCAAACGCGACCGACCGGAGAGGCCCACGCGTCAGGCCGTCCGTCGCGCGAAATGAATCGGTCGAGAATATCCAGCGAGCCGAGTTCGCTTTTGATCGTGGCTTCTAGTGCGTGCTGCGTAACGGAGAAGAAGAGCCGGTCGAGTGCGTACTCGACGACAGGAAGTGCGTAACCGGTGCGCTCGGCGATGCCGTCCAGAATGCGGACGCGTGACGGAAAATCGCCGTCGCTCCAACGCTCTGCTGCGCTTGCAATCGCAAGAACAATCTTGCGAGCCGGAACCGCTGCGAGCCGGCTCACGCCCGTTGCAAGGCGCGAAGCTGTTCGGCGTCGAGCGAACAGCCGCGAAGTTCCGCCCCTTGTTCGCGTCCGAGCAGAATGATGCCGCCGTCACCGGTTGCAACGCCGAGATCTTCGGTTTGAACGGCAACGCACGAAGAGCGGTTTCCCAGATCGACGTGCAGGAGCGCACCGACGACGCCATCGGGCAGGGTTTTGCCGTTGGGACCGACGACGCGCGGCCGAAGCCACGGCGGCGCGCGTTTGATTCGTGCTTCGCCGTTCGGTCCGCTCACGACATCGTCATAATACTGGCTGGTGAGTTCGGTCATACCGTATTCGGCGAGGATGCGATCCTGCGGTAGTGAGAAGATGCTTGCAAGTTCGGCGTAGAGATCCTCGCGTTTGACGATACGTGTACGGCCTTTGAAACCCCCGGTTTCCATGATTCGGGAAAACGGTGGGAGTGGCAGCGAGGTGATGCCGCGACTGCGCAGCTCGTCGAGCAGTTGAACGAATGCAAATGCCGTCCCGGCGAGACACACAGGCACATCATCCGTTGCAGCCGCACGTGCATCCTCGATGAAGCGCTCGATGTCGATCGTGTCTTCGTGTAAATACCAGCTACCGTCGCCGTCACCGTAAAAATCGGCAACACGACGCATCATGTATCCCAGACTTGACTGCGGCCGTTCCTGCGGGTCGGGAACGAGCAGCAAGTACCGCAGGCGCTTGGGAACATCGCGCAGCACCGCATCGTGAAAGCCGGCGAGCAGCGCTGCGTCGTAGAGCGTGCTGTTCTCCATGTAATGTTTGCCGGAGAGACCGCCGCGTGTCGTCCCGCTTGTTTCGAAGGCAAGCTCCGAAGTGGAGGGATCGCATGTGCATAGCACCGCTTCTTTAAACGCCGCGGCCGGAGCGGGCGGTATCGATTCCCACGAATCGGGTAATGCTTGGAGCGTTACGCCTTGCCCTGCGCAATACCGCGCATAGGGCTCGTTATAGCGCAATTGATGCGCAAAGATCCGTAGCGCGAGATCGTTGAAGTCCGGTACGCCGCGACGCGCGATGCAAGCGAGGATCTCGGCGTCGAGCGCATCCGCTTCCGGCCTGTACTGGGAGGTTGTCACCTGCGCCGGCTTGTGATGAGCCCGCTATTGAGCCCGCTGGTAGAGAGACCGCCGTGTTGGCGCGCCCATTCGACCTTCATGCAGCGGTCCACGATGACGGCAAGTCCGGCTTCATCGGCGAGTTGGATCGCTTCCGGATTGATGATGCCGTACTGAAACCATATCGCCTTTGCACCTGCCGCAATCGCTTCACGTACGACCGCGACCACTTCGCTTGGCTTGCGGAAGACATCCACGATGTCCGGCGCACCGTTCTCCTGCGCATACGCCGCCAGCGACGGATACGCTTTGATGCCGTCGATCTGCTGAATCGTCGGATTGACGGGCGTGATGATGAGCGGTGTTTGCGTACGCAGATAACTGAACACGGTGTAACTTGGACGCAGCGGATTTGACGATGCGCCCACCATTGCGACGGTTTTGCTGTTTGCGAGCAGGTCGCGCCGTCCGGCGACGGTGTCGACGATCATGCTCCCGCCTCAACCGGCTGATGGACAGCTGCGCCGTTGGTTGACGCGGTAGCAGCGCGCAGGGCGTTGTCGAGATCCCAGATCAAATCATCGGCGTCTTCCAATCCGACCGATAGACGCACGCTCTCGGGTGCGACGCCGGCTTTTGCCATCTCCTCGTCGCTCAGTTGCGAATGCGTCGTCGATGCAGGATGAATGACCAAACTCTTGGTGTCGCCGACGTTTGCAAGGTGGCTCCAAAGTTCCAGTGCGTCGATAAAGCGCCGCCCGGCCTCACGTCCGCCGCGAATACCAAAAGTGAAAATCGAACCCATTGCGGGCGTGTTGACCCATTCAACCTCCGGACGATCTTTCAAAAACGCTGCGATCTTGCGCGCGTTCTCTACATGCGCTTTCATCCGAAGCGGCAGCGTCTCCAATCCCAGGAGCAAGAGCCACGCATCCATCGGCGACATTTGGGAGCCTACGTCGCGCAGTACTTCGGCGCGGGCGCGCATCAGGAACGCATACTCGCCGAACGTTTCGGTAAACACCTTATTGTGATAGCCGGGGCTGGGCTGCGAGAGCAGGGGAAACTTACCGTTGTCCCACGGGAACTTTCCGGACTCGATCAAAACGCCGCCGATGACGGTACCGTGGCCCGAGATGAACTTCGTCGCAGAATGCACGACGACGTCGGCGCCATGTTCCATTGGACGGAAAAGGACCGGCGAAGCGAAGGTGTTGTCGACAACGAGCGGGATTCCGGCGTCATGTGCGATCTGTCCGAGTTTGTCCACGTCGGCGAGCGCACCGGACGGGTTGCCGATCGTTTCGGCAAACAGCATCTTCGTATTGGGCTTGATCGCCGCGCGAATCGCGTCGTAGTCGTCCACCGGCGCAAACGTGGTTTCGATCCCCATGCGTTTGAGCGTGATGCTGAATTGGGTGACCGTGCCGCCGTACACGTTCTGCGAGCTGACGATGTGGTCGCCGCTTTGCGCCAGTGTCAGCACGACGCCTAATTGCGCCGCAAGTCCGCTGGAAAATGCGATCGCGCCAAGTCCGCCCTCGAGACTTGCCACGCGTTCTTCGAACGCCGCGACGGTCGGATTGCTGATACGGCTGTAAATATGGCCGTAGCTGCGCAGTTGAAAGAGCTCGGCCGCCTGCTCGGTCGAACCGAAGACGAAAGCTGCCGTTTGAT
>CAZRQS010000207.1:0-4775 GCA_964602255.1 uncultured bacterium
GACAAAGTGATTCACATTGTGAAAAACGGCCTTAGCGGAAAGATCACGATCAACGGCGCTTCGTATAACGGGCAGATGCCGGCATGGAAAGGTACGCTGAGCGATGCGGATATCGCTTCTGTCGTGACGTACATCCGCACATCGTGGGGAAATCACGCGTCGCCGGTTACCGCGAGCCAAGTAACGGCGACCAAGTAACTCTCGTACGTTCGAACGATTGACAAAGCCCGGCGTCATCGCCGGGTTTTGTGTTTTTGACTACGGAAGGATCCGGGCGTAGTCAATGTTGATATACGCGCGCGAATGAGCGGCACTCGAACCGGAAATCACGAGACCGAGCGCGTGCGGACCGGCGGCGAGCTTGGGGCTTGCAAACACTAAAACGCCGGTACGCTTGTGCGGTGCGTGAAAACTGGAGAGTCCAAAGAACTGTCCGTCGATCGCGACCGTCGCTTCACCGCCGTTGGGGCCGTTCACACCGTACAGCAGCACGCGCGAGCCGTCGAACGTTAACACGGCGCTGTCACCGATGTGGTAACTACGTGAACTCGTTCCCGCATAGCGGCCGTCCCGGCGTCCGCGAAGATGTTCCCATTTACCGGAGTATTGGAAGTGATTTTCGCCGACACCGATCGAAGCATCGTCAACGATGTGCGATGAGGGCTCCGTACCTCCGGCGTTTCTGCTCTGCGCGCAAGCCCCAAGCGAAACGGCAATCGTGGCTGCGCTCAGCGCGCTTAGGATACGCACGCGACGATCTTACCGGAATGCGCAGTGGGTATAACTGAAATGCAATGGACGCTCGCGTGCGCGAAGTATTTTTGGGTCTGTTGCTCGCCGCAATGTTCGCCGCATGCGCGGGGATCGGGCAAGCTCACGGCGCTCCGCCGCCGTCTCGGAGACCCGCGGCAGGGTCGCAAACAATCACGGTGGTTGCGCCTGCACGGTACACGAAGAACAGCTATCGCGGAAGACCGGACCTCGGTTTGGTCGTCGCGATAGTGCAAGCCGGCGGCGGACCCGGACGTTTTGACGGCAATAGACTGCTCACCGTACTGGCGGGCGGCAATCCGAAACCTGAGCTGGCGCGCCTTCAGAAGCAATACGGTAAAGCGCGTATTGACGCATTCGTGCAAACGATGACTTTCTCGATGGTCGATTTGCTTCAAATCTTCAACGAGAATCACGTCGCGTTGCCCGCGAGAGCGCGCGTATCGCCCGGTGATGGCCGCGCGATGGCGCTTGCGATTTATCACGACGGCATCATGCCTAACGGCAAATACGATTGCGGTTACATGATGGAGCATTTGATGACGCATCCGATTCATATCGTGCTCATGCATGACGTCGACAACGTGCGAGGATTTGGCCGGTCGCACAATGCAAGTTTTCATACCATCCTCACGCGGGCGGTCGTGGACTTGAAAAACACCTACGGAAAGAGCCGGCCAAGGCAAGCGAACGCCAGACCGGCCCGTAGCCATCCCGGCTGAAAACGTAGATCCCGCTTTCGGGTTGAATAGTGGGATTGTGCTCGACGATTTCCATCCGCTCTTAAGAGAGTGGTTCGGTTCCCGCAACTGGACGCCGACCGAACCGCAGGTCCAGGGCTGGCCGCTCATCCGTGCCGGCCATGACGCGCTTATCTCGGCACCGACCGGCTCGGGTAAGACGCTGGCCGCCTTTTCGCTGTGCCTGGACGAGCTGCTGCGGGGCGCGACCGGCGGCGGACTTCCCGACCAGACGCTGGTGGTCTACGTCTCCCCGCTCAAAGCGCTGACCAACGACGTTCGCAAAAATCTCGAGACGCCGCTGGGCGAACTGCTGGCAATCGCCGCTGACCACAACGTCGCACTCACGCCGATTCGCACTGCGACGCGAACCGGCGATACGACGATGGTCGAGCGCGCGCGCATGTTGCGCAAGCCTCCGCACGTTTTGGTAACCACTCCCGAATCGCTGTTCATTCTGCTGACTGCTGAGAAGTCGCGAGCGCTCTTCACCAACGTGCAAACGGTGATCGTCGACGAGATTCACGCGATGGCGGGCGATAAGCGCGGTTCACATCTTGCGCTGACGCTCGCGCGTCTGGACAGTTTGGTGCAAGCCAATACCGGACGTAAGCCGCAGCGTATCGGTCTCTCCGCGACGGTACGTCCGCTCGAGGACGTTGCGCAATTTCTAAGCCCGACCGCAAAGATTGTGGATGTCGGCAGCCGTCGCGAGATGACGCTTGCGGTGGAAGTGCCGCGCGACGAACTTGGCCCGGTCGCGAGCACCGAGATGTGGGGCGAAATTTACGACCGCGTCGCCGCGCACATTCGCGCGCATCGAACGACATTAGTTTTCGTCGGCACGCGCCGCATGAGCGAACGTGTTGCCTTTGCGCTTACGGAGCGTTTGGGTGAAGGCGTCGTTATGCCGCACCACGGCAGCCTTTCGAAAGAGCGGCGTTTTGAAGCGGAAAACCGATTGAAGAACGGCGAGCTGCGCGCGGTCGTCGCAACTGCCTCACTCGAATTGGGCATCGACATCGGTTCCATCGACCTGGTGGTGCAGCTGGGGTCGCCGCGTTCCATTTCGGTCGCATTGCAGCGCATCGGACGCTCGGGCCACTGGGTGGGCGCGAAGCCGGAAGGGCGGCTCTTCGCTACGACGCGGGACGAATTGTTGGAGTGCGCCGCGTTGGTTCGGTCGATTCGTACCGGCGCGATGGACGCGCTCACCATTCCGCAAACGCCGCTTGATATTCTCGCGCAGCAGATCGTCGCGACAACTGCGACGGATGAGTGGGACATCGAGACGCTCTATGCATTGATGCGGAGTGCCTATCCGTATCGCAATCTCGAGCGCAAAGATTTCGACGATGTGCTGACGATGCTCGCCGACGGCGTTGCGCATTCACGCGGGCGCAGCGGCGCGTTTTTGCATTACGATCGGGTAAATGGCCGCGTTCGAGCAAGGCGCGGTGCGCGTATGGCCGCGATCACCTCCGGCGGTGCCATTCCGGAAACGGCGAACTACAATGTCGTTGCCGAGCCTGAAGGGCATGTTGTCGGTACGCTCGATGAAGATTTTGCCGTCGAGAGTTTATCGGGCGACGTGTTTTTGCTCGGCACCAATTCGTGGCGCATTCGCCGAGTTGAACCCGGCATCGTTCGCGTGGAAGACGCTCACGGCGCGGCACCGACGGTACCGTTCTGGAACGGTGAGGGCCCCGGTCGTACGATCGAGCTTTCGCATGAAGTGGCTGCACTGCGTGCCGCGATTGACGAGCGCGATGACGCCGGCGCGCAAGAGTTACTGATGCAAGAGTGCGGACTGGATCAGGCCGGTGCGGAGCAAGCCGTTGCATACGTTCGCGCCGGAAAGAAGATTCTGGGCGTGGTTCCCACGGATCGCACCATCGTCGCGGAGCGCTTCTTCGACGAAGGTGGCGGCATGCAGTTGATTCTGCACACGCCGTTTGGTGCGCGGATCAATCGCGCATGGGGCCTTGCGCTGCGCAAACGCTTCTGCCGTTCGTTCAATCTGGAATTACAGGCGGCCGCGACGGATAACGGCATCGTGCTCTCGCTGACCGACCAGCACGCGTTTCCGCTGGAGATCGTGTTCGAATATGTCAAATCCGCAAGCGTAGAGTACGTTCTTACCCAAGCCCTGCTCGCTGCACCGATGTTCGGTGCGCGCTGGCGCTGGAACGCAACGCGCGCCTTGGCGATCTTGCGTATGCGCGGTGGGCGAAAAGTTGCGCCGCAATTGCAGCGCATGCGTGCCGACGATCTGCTCGCATCGTGTTTTCCCGATCAGGCGGCATGCGCCGAGAATCTGACGGGTCCGATTCGCATCCCCGATCACGTCCTCGTGCGCGAGACGATTGGCAATTGTTTGCACGAAGCGATGGACTTGGACGGCCTGCTGGAGATTTTGGGGCGTGTGGAGAGCGGCGCTATTCGAACTGTGGCGGTCGATACTCCGGAGCCCTCGCCGTTCTGCCATGAAATTCTGAACGCCAATCCGTACGCATACCTCGACGATGCACCGTTAGAAGAGCGCCGTGCACGTGCGGTCCAGATGCGCCGCACCATTCGCGACGATCTCGACGGCGCCGGTATTCTCGACGCTACGGTCATTGCCGAGGTTGCCGAAGAGTCATGGCCGGTCGTTCGAGACGCCGACGAATTGCACGACGCACTGCTAACGCTCGTGGTTTTGCCGCCGGTGCCGGAATGGAGCGCTTGGTTTGACGAACTCGTGGCGCAAAATCGGGCATCGACGCTGCTTTCGGGCCAAGCACGCTTTTGGACGAGCGCCGAACGCTTGGAACTAGCGCACATTGCATATCCCGGCGCGTCGTTCGAGCCGGGCATCGCTGCCGTTTCTCAGTCCGAATTACCGGAACGCCAAGAAGACGCATTCTCGGAGATCCTGCGCGGCTGGCTGGAGTCGAGCGGCCCGCTCACTACCGCCGAACTTGCGTCGAAATTCCACGTCGATACGTCGATGATTGATACCGCGCTCATTCGACTGGAAACCGAAGGACAGTTGCTGCGCGGGCGATTCCGCGGCGGCGAGCAAGAAGAGTGGTGCAATCGCCGCGTGCTCGCGCGCATTCATCGCCGCACCATCGGTCAGTTGCGCCGCGAAATCGAACCCGTCACGTCGGCTGAGTACGTTCGCTTCTTGCATCGCTGGCAGCACGTCGCTCCTGCGTCCAAATTGCACGGCGTCGACGGCACGCTACAAATCATTCGTCAGCTCGAAGGCTACGAGGT
>CAZRQS010000208.1:0-4742 GCA_964602255.1 uncultured bacterium
AGCATAGTGCACCAACTCGCGCCGTACGATTGACGCAACGTTGCAAGAGTGAAAGCGAGAAATTGCACGAGATACGTTTGCGATGCTGCAACCATCGGTCCGATTCTTCCACTCGGCCAAACATAAGCATAGCCGGCGAGCTCCTCGTCGCGCCGAAAGATAAACCCGTGTCCGTTGTCCGAAAAATATAAATGATCGAGCGGGCGCGCAGAGCCGCGCACCTCGCGATCGAGTTGGCTCAGCGCGGCTCGATGGCCAACCGGGTCAAGCGGCTCGGTGATGAAGCGATATTCGCCCGCCGCCATTCGCCCGAGTTCATTTTCATGCGGAATGGAGCCCGACACTTCGACAATAGGCGTCTGTAGCGAAACGCCGCGCCTCAGAAAAAACGCAATCCCGCCGCGCTCATCCGCTTCGAGCAAACCGCTGCGCGTCACGTCGCCGGCGTCTTTTGCCGCTTCGCTCAGCAACTGCCATCCAATGCCTTGCTTTTGAAACGAAGGCTCAACGAAAATCTCGCTCAGAAACCACTCGTCCTC
Source organism: uncultured bacterium (assembly GCA_964602255.1). Taxonomy (GTDB): domain Bacteria; phylum Vulcanimicrobiota; class Vulcanimicrobiia; order Vulcanimicrobiales; family Vulcanimicrobiaceae; genus CAZRQS01. The sequence goes on from CAZRQS010000208.1 coordinate 540, forward strand.
AAGCGCGTGTGGAATGGCTATACCGATAGGCGTTCCCTCGTCCTTGGCGACAAACACGCCGTTGGGTGCGACATGCGCGAGGTCGACGTAGAGTTTACGGCTATGCTCGTCGCGCCAGCGGCGCCGCGCGAAATATGCGACGTCATCGGCGGACGCCTGAACGACGATCTGCTGCTCAGCCACTTCCGGTACGGCTTGCGCGCAGCGCTAACAGCAGCGCATCTGCGGCGCGGCGGCGATGACTCACGCGGTTCTTCTCTTCCTCATCCAGCTCCGCAAACGTCTTGTTTGCGGGCGGATACCAAAAGATGGGATCGTAACCGAATCCGAACCGGCCGATCTCCTCACCCGTAACGACGCCTTGAACTTCACCATAGCCGGTGAACGACTCGCCGTTTTCCAAAATCAACATCATCGCGCAGCAAAACTTCGCGGTACGCCGATCGGCAGGCACCGATGCAAGTTCTTCCAGCAATTTCTCGCGCCGAAGGGGCCACGTCGCATCTCTGCCCGCATATCGCGCCGACAGCACTCCAGGCCGCCCACCGAGCGCAGCAACCTCGATGCCCGAATCATCGGCAAGTACAGCGGCGGAAATGCCTGCATTACGCAATTGGTTGAACAACGAGCGCGCCTTCGATTCCGCATTACCCGCGTAATTGTCTTCGGGTTCGGGCGCTTCCGCATACAGCGGATACGTGTCGAGCTCGAGTTCGGAACCGGCGAATATCGCTTTCATCTCGTCGAGCTTACCGAGATTCTTAGTGGCGACGAACGTCTTCACTCTTCGAGCCGCAGTACTGCCATGAACGCTTCCTGGGGCAAGTCGACCTTGCCCACGCGCTTCATGCGTTCCTTACCGACTTTCTGCTTTTCGAGCAGTTTGCGCTTACGCGTGATATCGCCGCCGTAGCATTTCGCGAGCACGTTCTTGCGGATGGCGCTAACCGTTTCGCGAGCGATGATCTTTCCGCCGATTGCGGCTTGGATAGGCACTTCGAACATTTGGCGCGGAATGAGCTCTTTCAGTTTCTCCGTGAGCGCGCGTCCACGACTCGCCGCCTTCTCGCGCGCGACGATGAACGAAAGCGCATCGACCACCTCGCCGTTGAGCAAGATCTCGAGCTTCACCAGATCGCCTTCACGATACCCAATCATCTCGTAATCGAGCGAGGCATAGCCCTTCGTGCGCGACTTGAGTTGATCGAAATAATCAACAATGACCTCGATGAGCGGCATCTCGTACGTGAGAATGACTCGGCCGTCGTGCAAGTACTCCATGTTTTCGAGCGTGCCGCGCCGCGCTTGCGTGATCTCCATGATGCCGCCCACGTAGTCGGGCGGCGTCATGATCGTCGCTTTCACGTACGGCTCTTCCATCGTCGTGATGAGGTTCGTCGCCGGCAATTTACTCGGGTTGTCGATCATCTCGACTGTTCCGTCCGTTCGCGTAACGCGGAAAACGACCGACGGCGAAGTCGCGATGAGATCCAAGCTATAGTCGCGCTCGAGGCGCTCTTGAACGATCTCCATATGCAGCAGACCCAAGAACCCGCAACGGAATCCAAAGCCCAGCGCTACCGACGTCTCTGGCTCGTACGTGAACGCCGCGTCGTTGAGTTTGAGTTTTTCCAATGCATCGCGCAGCGTGGAGTATTCTACGCCCTCGTTCGGATACAAACCGCAGTACACCATGGGCACCGCTTTGCGGTAGCCGGGCAGCGGAACGTGCGCCGGATTGCCCGCTTGCGTAATCGTGTCGCCTACGTCGATTTCACCGAGCGATTTGATATTCGCAATGACGTAACCGACGCCGCCCATGTCGAGTTGATCCACGGCCCGCATCTGCGGGCTGAATACGCCGACCTCGGTACATTCGTACACATGCTGGTGCGCCATCGACATAAATTTCGTGCCTTGGCGCAGCGCGCCGTCCGCGACACGTACATAGCTGACGACGCCGCGGTACGGATCGAACTGCGCGTTGAACACCAGCGCGCGCAAATGATCTCTGTGGCCCTTGGGCGGCGGAATGCGATGCACGATCGCCTCGAGGATATCCTCGATGCCGATGCCTTGCTTGGCGCTAGCCAAGATGCATTCGCTCTTCTCGATGATGAGCAGTTCCTCGACCTCGCCCATCACGCGCTCAGGATCGGCAGCCGGCAGATCGATTTTGTTGATCACCGGAATGATCGTTAAGTCATGCTCGAGAGCCAGGTGATAATTTGCCAGCGTCTGCGCTTCGATACCCTGCGCCGCGTCGATGATGAGAATCGCGCCCTCACACGCAGCGAGCGAGCGGGACACCTCGTACGAGAAATCTACATGGCCAGGCGTGTCGATCAGGTTCAGCTGATACATCTGCCCGTCTTTGGCTCTGTAGTTCAGAGTGACGGGATGCATGCGAATCGTGATGCCGCGTTCGCGCTCGAGGTCCATCGCGTCGAGCGCCTGCTCTTCGAGATCGCGCGATTGGATCGTCTTCGTGAGTTCGAGCAACCGATCGGAAAGCGTGGTCTTTCCGTGATCGATGTGCGCGATGATACAGAAGTTGCGAACGTTCGCCGCAACGTCGATGCGGTGTGGGGCGTCGGCTTTAATGGTCAATGTCTAAAAAAAGAAACAGCGCGAGGCAAGTTGGGCGAGCACCATGCGGTCGATGATCCACAGAATGCCCAGCACAACCATGAACGACCAGTCAATTCCCAACGCGGGCGGGATTACGCGGCGGACCGGAATCAGGACCGGCTCCACGACCATCTCGATATAGCGGCTCCAGCTTCCGCGAAGGTCCGGCACCCATGAAAGGACGGCGTACACGAACATGATGATCGTGTACAGCCAGATCACCTTATCAAGAGCCGAGAGGAATTGACACAAGGCAGCGCTCATCGGCGCCTACCGTTCTATGGCAGGGTCGCTAAAACTTTTGCGGGCACGCCGGTGAGGTACGGCTCGGGATTAATCGCGGTGCCGTTGAGCATGACCTGGTAATGAAGGTGCGGCCCGGTTGAGAAGCCCGTCGAGCCGACGAGTCCGATCTCTTCGCCCTTGTGGACGTACTGGCCAGCGTGCACTTCCGCCTTGGAGAGATGTGCGTACCACGTGTGATAGCCGTTGCCGTGATCGATATCGATCTTCAATCCGTAGCCGCCGTCCCAATCGGCGCTCGCAACGATTCCTGCCGCGGTAGCGTGAATGATCTGCCCATAATCGGCACCCAGGTCCACACCCGGGTGAAATCCGTTGTCGGGTGAGGTGCGGTAACAGAAGCAGCTGACGACCTGCGCTCCTTCCACCGGATCGATGGACGGGATCGCTGCAAGCGCGCGGGCTCGCGCAAGTTCCTGAATGTGCCGCACGTTCAGTACGTGCATCGTCAATCGCCGCAAGGCATTCGATTCGGAGAAGGTCTGCGCGCTCGCGCTGGCTAGCGCGTCGAGCGAATGGCGCACCTCCGACATTTTCTTCGTGGGCGTATGCACGCCGATGAGCTGCTGAATTTGCTGGTTCTGCCGCTGCACTTGCTGCAGCTGCGCACGGATTGCCGCCGTCTTCTGATCGATGGTTTCGAGCTGCCGGCGCTGCTGCGTAGCCAGCGACTGTAGCGCGCTGACCTGCGTATGCGCCCGCCAGAGCTGTAGCGATCCGAATGCGAGTGAGCCCAAAACAAGCACGCCCAAAGCTATCGCCGCTCCGATGATGTGACGGCGCGTCACCTCGAAGCGGTGCACGACTTCGCCGCGCTGCGGCACAATTTTAATGAAATAGCGTTCCTTCAGCTTCATCATGACTGACTTGCGGTACCACGTACAAAACGGATGCGCGAAACATCCGTCTCGGAGAGCGCGTCAAGTTCGCGTAAACGCTGGTCCGCCCTCTCTACCCCTCGGGCAAGCTGCGCATGCGCATGCAAGCGGCGCAGCGCCGGTGTCACAAACGCCACGTGATAGACGACCATAGCAATGAGCGCACCGGCGAAAGCCGCGCACGCCGCGATGATGATTGCTTCCATAAAGTAGGACCACGACGAAGGCCAGGTGGTGCTCGGCACCCGTGAGGGCTCGCTTACCGTTGCTTCCTTCCGGACCTGGCGGGGTTCACAAGGTCACGCCGCGAGCAGCCCGACCCCCGTCATGGCTCGAAGCATGATACCAGGAAACGAAGGGCGCCGCCAGTGCGTTTTCCAACACCAGAGGG
>CAZRQS010000209.1:0-4725 GCA_964602255.1 uncultured bacterium
AAAATGGCGACGCTGGTGGGGCTCGAACCCATGACCTCCGCCGTGACAGGGCGGCGCTCTAACCAACTGAGCTACAGCGCCATCGCCAGAGACCGGCGACGATATTTAGCACTCGCGCGGTCCCGGACCTTTAATCGCAAATGGTGGGCACGGTTGGGATTGAACCAACGACCCCCCGCGTGTGAAGCGGATGCTCTCCCACTGAGCTACGCGCCCACGTGCGATGTCGGGAACCGGGCTATTTTACGCTAAGCGACTGCACCCTGTCCAGCCTGATAGGTCGGCTCGCCCCCTTCCACCCTGAGCTTCTTGCAGTGCCGTCGAAAGCCCGGCCCATGCTCGATGAGTTTCCCCTTATCATGCGTTTTAGTGTGCCGTTTGCGGATGTCGACATGATGCAGCACGTCAACAACGTCGCGTACATCCGCTGGCTCGAAACGTTGCGCGCAGAGTATTTCGCTCAAGTCATGCGAACGCCGATAAACGGCGATCGCGGCATGATTCAAGCCACAATAAACTTTACGTACGAACGGCAGCTCTCGTACCGCGAGCGAATCGCCGTCGGCTGCAAAATCCCGCGCGTCGGTACGAAATCGTTCGACTTCTCGTACGAGGTCTGGAACGAAACGCATCGCGAGCGCGCTGCGCATGGCATCACGACGATGGTCGCGTTCGACTTTTCAAGCAACCGCACGATCGCCGTTCCGCAAACCTGGAGAGATGCGATCGCCGAGTATGAAAGCGGTCCCCAGCGGATATACCAGTAAGGTGAAACCGGCGCGTAGCGATGAGATGGCTGTTTGGGTTCCGGCGCAGGCGGCCCGCGCGTGACCGAGGCTGTTGAAACCCTAGTCGATCCCGTCGCCTCTGCTAAGGCGGCCGGTTTGCGATACGTCACCGATCAAATGCCCGGCATCACCCGCATAACGCGCGGCAAGCACTTCGCGTATTTCGACGCTGCCGGCAAGGAGATTACCGACGAGCAAGAACTCGCCCGCATCAAATCGCTTGCCGTTCCGCCGGCGTACAGGGACGTGTGGATTTGCCCGATTCCGAACGGACATCTGCAAGCCACCGGCCGTGACGCGCGCGGGCGCAAACAATATCGCTATCACAAACGCTTTCGCGAAATTCGCGACGAAACCAAATACGGTCGCATGCTCGCGTTCGCTCAAGAGCTGCCGAAGATTCGCGCGCGAATAGAAGCAGATCTGGCTGTTCGAGGCCTGCCGCGCGAAAAAGTTCTCGCAACCATCGTGCAGCTGCTCGAGAGCACCGCAATACGGGTGGGCAATGACGAGTATGCCAAAGAGAATAATTCCTTCGGTCTCACGACGCTGCGCAACACACATGCCAAGGTACGCGGCGAAACCGTGCGCTTCTCCTTCCGCGGCAAGAGCGGCATTCGTCACGCGATCGATTTGCGGGATCGTCGCCTCGCCCGAATTATTCGCCAATGCCAAGAGTTACCGGGTCAACAACTCTTTGAGTATATCGACGACGACGGCGTAACCCGCACAATCGATTCCTCCGACGTCAATGAATACATTCGTGAAATCGCCGGCGAGGATTTTTCGGCCAAAGATTTCCGCACGTGGCTCGGAACGGTCACGTGCGCAACGCTGCTCGCCGCACAAGAACAAGAGCAAGAAGTGCAAGGCCAAACCGAGCGCAAGGCTCGCGTAAACGCAGTGATTAAGGAGGTCGCCCAGCGTCTGGGCAACACTGCGACGGTGTGCCGCAAGTGCTACGTTCATCCTGACGTCGTCGACGCTTACATGGAAAGCGGCCGCCTCGATTTCCGGCGCAAAGTCCGTCATACCAAAGGCTTGCTTCCGGAGGAGCTCTTCGTACTTGCTCTCCTGCGCGAGCGGGCAAAAGATACAGATGTATCGAGAACTTCGCGCCAGTTGCAGCAATCGCTGAGGGCACGCAAGAAGAAAGCGGCGTGATCGCCGCCCTCATGTTGGCCGCGCTTACCAGTACGGCAAGCGCGCACCATACCGTTACGACAACCAATCCGCAAGCTCAGGCACAGTTCGACCGAGGCCTTACGCTATTGTATTCGTACAACGGTGATGAAGCTGCGAGCGCGTTTGCAGACGCGCTACGGTCGGATCCACATCTTGCGATGGCCGCGTGGGGCGAAGCCCTAGCGAGCGGAACGGACGTCAACACTCCGCTGGATCCCGATCGCTTCCAGCGCGCGCAGCGCGCCGCGCAGAAGGCCGCTGCGCTTGCAACATTTGCCTCGCCGGAGGAGCGCCAATATATCGATGCGGTTGTTGCGCGGTATTCCGGAACCTACGCGCAGCGAACTACAGATGAGGCGCGCTACCGCGATGCCATGGCGCAGCTCGTCGCGCAATTTCCATTGGACGACGATGCGGCAATGCTCGATGTTGAAGCGCTCATGGAGCACTTCGGCGCCCCAGGCATGTGGAATTCGGACGGCACGCAACCCGTGCCTGACGGCGCACAGGCGCTTACGCTCATTCAGCGCGTGCTTGCCCGCGATCCCAATCACCTCATGGCGAATCACCTATGCATACACGCGTATGACTTCGCGCACGATCGCACACCGGCGACCGCGTGCGCCGATCGACTGGCATTATTTCAATTCGATCCCGCCCAGGAACACTTGGCCCACATGCCGGCGCATGCGTATTTGGAAATCGGCGCGTACGAAAAAGCCATTCGGTCATCAGAGTACGCGTGGAAACTGCGCGACCAGGCAACGACGCAGACAAAATACGGCGGACACGATGCCTATACCGGATGGAGCGCGGCGATGATGCTCGGCGATATTCACGTCGCCGAGACCTGGGCCGCGCGCACCGGGCGCGAATATAACGGCAGCGATCTCTGGGCCACATGGGCGCGCTTTGGACAATGGAACCGCATCGCTACGTCCAGCGCGAAAAACGAGTTCTACGCTCCGCTGGCGCGCGGCTGGACCGACGTCCATTTCGGCGTGATGAACGACGCGCGCAAAATGTTGGCACTCTACGGCAACGCCGATGCGGACTATCGGTGGCTGCTCAAAGCAGCGATCGACGAGCACGATGGCAACTTTGCTGCGGCGGAAGACGACTATCGCCGCGCGATAGTTTATCAGCAGCATGAAGATCAAGCCGAACAGCTTCCGCTATTTCCCGCAAACGAGCTGGCCGGCACGTTTTACTACCGACAGAAACACTACGACTTGGCCCGTGACGAATTCGAGGCGACGCTCTCGCGATATCCGAACGATCCGCGTGCGCTGTACGGACTCGGCGTGGCGCAGCGCGCGCTCGGACAAGCAGTAAGTTCTGCCAATACGCTGAAGACGTTTAACAGCATATGGAACGCACCGACGCCTCCGGACATGGGGGCACCATAATCGAGCCGCCCCGCATCACCGCTGCGCTCGTCAACTTTCGTTTGCACGTCGACGACGACATCGAGATTCGCTTGCTTCGAACCGGCGACGCCGACGTTCTTTACGACGTCACCGTGGCCAATCGAGAGCATCTGGTGCCGTGGATGTCGTGGATCGACAAAGTCATCGATGTCTCGGACACGCATTCGTTCTTGCGCGCGGCCGAAAAAGAAGCGTACGAGCACACCTCGTTCAAGGCCGGTATTTGGCGCGGCTCCGAGTTACTCGGCGCGATCGACCTGCATGACATCGATTGGGCGAACGGCAACGCACGGATCGGATACTGGATTGCTAAGCAGCACATGGGCAACGGCATCATGACGCGCGCCGTCCGCGTGCTGACGGAATACGCATTTGAGGCGCTTGGCCTTCACCGCGTCGAGATTCACGTCGCGACGGAAAACCCGCGCAGCCGTCGCATACCTGAACGCCTTGGCTTCACCATGGAAGGCGTACTGCACGAAGTCCAGCGCCTACGCGGAACGTATTTGGATCACGCGCTGTACGCGTTAGTGCGCGAGCCCTAACGCGTACAGCGCGAAGTCCATCATGCCTCATCGTTTCTCATCGCTCGAGCAAAACTAGCCAACAGATCGCTGAGCGATTCGGCGCTGTCGGCAATTCGGCCGCGAATAGAGCTACTTCGGCCGCTCTCCAGCATACGGATGATGCGGGCGCGCGCAGCTTGCGCATGCAGTTCTTCGCGGCGTCGCTGGATGTCAACACTGTACCAGTGTTCCATTTGAACGCCTCTTTCTGAAAACAACGTAATAAAAAAGCCTCCGGCTTGATTGCGGAGGCTTTCGAACGCGATATTACGGGCGACGAAAAACTAGGTCGCACCTCGGTTCGAAAGTACCCCGCGCGTGAACCCGCCGTTCGGAACGACGGAAACGCCAATAGGCGCGCACATATTGTGCCAGCGCATGTTGCAAGTTTGCGTGAATTTCATACGTGCCGTCACTCCTTTCTATTCCGAGGACTTTACGAAAAATGTTTGGTTACAATACCACGCGCACGCTTACATTGTCAAACAGACTCACTGTTCCCGGACCGTATCGAAGAGTGAGGCCGGCACCCACTATCGAGGCATAGCAGTCCGGGCAACCAGCCAAAACAAGGGACAGTCCGTGCCCGTGAAAAACCTTTGACGGCCGTGTAGGCCTTTGCTATACTCGGCGGGTTGCGCGGGCGGTTAGCTCAGTGGGAGAGCGCTTCCTTGACACGGAAGAGGTCAGAAGTTCAATCCTTCTACCGCCCACCATTTTAAAAACGTCGATTTGCGTCGGCGTTTTTTGTTTATG